>CAZQEW010000094.1:0-18410 GCA_964591495.1 uncultured Klebsiella sp. | reverse complement strand
GCAGGAAGATGTATTGGGCCACGTTGTGCACGCGGTTGCCGTAGCTCGCCACAATCACGTCTCCCTTCTGTAGCCCTACGCTGCGAGCCAGTTGGCTGTCGCCCCCGAGGAGCACGCCGTCAGTGGGTGGCCCGCTGAATCCGCCCGGCTTGACCTGCTCCAGTCCCTGGGGAAACACCTTCGCGGCCCGTTGCTTGACCTCCTGATCGTAGCGCAGGTCTCCCGTCCTGGCCTTGTAGCGTTCGCAGAACTCGATCAGCGGTTGCGAAATCCCATACCGCTCCTCGACCTTGCCCAGCCATTCAAAGGCTCCCGCGTGGTCGCCGGTCAGCTCCAGAAACTCGGCCTTCGTCTGTAGCCCGCTGCTGGAATATGCATCGGCCGCCATGTCCGCGATTTTACGGGCTTTTTCTCTGGCCCCCTGACGCAGGTAGTAGTTCATCAGCCATTTGGAGTGATTGGCGGACAGGACGGCATCGGAGGCTTCATCGATTCCCTGCTGATGATAGCCAGCGGCCTTCGTCTCCTGGCCCCGGTCGGCAAAGTATTCGCCCAACCGGAAGTAGTAGGACGGGGCTACGCGTGCCGCCGTCGTCAGCAGCGCCTCGTAGGTCTCGGGCTTGTTGACCGCCGCCTTGGCCACGATCGACATGGCGCTCACCGAGTAGTCCAGCACCGGCCGGTAAATCTCGGTGAGTTGCTCGTAGGAGGCCGTCTGCGGATGCTTTTTGGAGGCCAGTTGGTAGCTGGCGGTCATGTGATAGGGAGCCATGGCGTGCAGTTTTTCCAGTTGCGCCGCCGTGTCGCTGCGCCCCATCAGGCTGGGATGATTGATGCGCGGACGCAAATCGTAGACCGTGCCGGGAGGCGGGTTGTGCTTGTGCCATTCGTTGACGTGAGGGTTGCTGACCGGTTGGTAGTGCGGGGCAAACTTCACCTTGAAGCACAGTTGGTTCCAAACGGCCGGCGCAACCAGATGCGGTGTGTCCATGATCACACGGAAGCCATCGTCCACCGCCTTGCGATACCCGGACTCCTCGGTGCAGATGAAGCGGCGCACGAACGGATACAGGCGAAGGTCCGCGAAGGATTGATCGCACTGCTGCGCAAACTTCCTCGCTTCTTCCGGAACGCCCCATTTGCGCTCCAGCATGTTGAAGTTCTTGGCCAGCGCGTTGCACAGATGACGCTGCAAGAACATCGCCCATTGGCCCCAGCTGATGACTTGCACCCTAGGCTGGCCGCTTGGCTCCAGAATCACGCAGTCATCCGGCACCGTGTTCAGTTCCCGCAGCAGGTCACGTGGGTCCAACTCCTTCCCTCGGGCAATTCGGTAAACGGTGCTGACCTCCTGCAATTCCGAGCGCAGGCCAATGGCGAGCAGCGCGTGTCCCGTTTCGACCGAGTGGCCAAGCGTGCTGGCGATCCGGGAGAAATCCGGCAGTCGGCGCAGTTCCGCTTCCGTGAGCCGCTGCCAAGCCAGGTTGAGGTCCGCCGAACGGCTGAACGCTTCAAACCAGGCGATTCGCTCCACGTCCGAAAGCGTCTTCCGTTCCGTGAGCGGGCGATAATCGCCGGTGTTCCTGGCCTTGAGCGCTCGCAGCCATGCGCCAAATGGCTGGCTGGAAGATTCCAAGGCGGCGATTTTCGACAGCGCAGCCGCTTGTCCGCCCATCAGGGTGTCGAGCATAGCGTCGGCCAAGTTTAGCTGCGGGGAGTTCTGCTTGCCCAAACCACGGGCCAAGGTGAGGTGAGCGGCCATCCGACAGAGCGGGAGGCGCACGTCGTAGAACTCGCCTGACCACTCCCGCCAAGCGAACACACCGATCAGGAATGCGGCCTGTTGATGGAGTGCCGAGTTCTTGAAATCCTTCTGCAACTGACCGGAAAGACGCTGGTTTTCCTGCTCCAGCACCTTGGCGGAAGCATCTTCCGCCAACATTAAAAGGCTGGCCGAATCCTCTGTATCCACGGCCTTCTGAACCGGCTCCAAGCCCACTTCCTCCATGAGCTTCTTGGTGAGCGGCAGGTAAACCTCCGGCGACCAGATGGCCCCGTTGACAGGGAGTTCGAGCCGGAACGCCTCCCCCTCAGGCTTGAGCCGGATGGTGACCTCATACTGTGGTGCACGAAACACGGAGGCCGGCAGCTCCCGCGTGGACACGCTAAAGCCTTTTGCATCAGGAAGGGTCTGGTTGCGCGCGAAGTAAACCATCGTGGCCAGTTCCTTTACCACCGTCTGGAGGATAAACTCCGATTCGTCCTGGAACGGAGTTTTGAAGAACTTGGTGGCGACTGTTTTCGCGGCGTAGGAACTGCCGGGAGGATGCCCGGGGGGTTCCTTCTTCTTGCAGCCGGATAGTCCGGCAAGAACGAGTGCCAGCACCATTAGCATCCTTGGGGAGCGTTCGCTTGACATGCCGCTAGACTTCGGAAGCTAGCCGCGCGGTCAAGTTCTAATCGCTGATTTAACCCACCTCGACAGGACTCGATTTAAGCCCCCTCATTTCGCCTTAACTCCGCGTTTCAGGCAGTCCAAAACGCCCTCTTTCGGTCCACTTTCAACACCCCTGATCATCGATGACACCAATGAACGCTTGGAGGATCAAAACCGGTCGAAAACGAGCCCTGCCAAGGGCCGATCGCGAGGGCAGAACGCCTTAAATCGGATCGTAGCGCGTTGGTGTGCTGAAGGCTGGATCAGCATCCAACCGGCAAGTCGCTATCGTGAAGATTTTGCCCGGAACGTGCGATGGGAAGTGAACCGAGGCGATGGAGTCCGCGCTGAAATGGCGGTCAGGCTGGTTGCGATCGAAATGTAAACGCTGAGTTTCTGACACCGGTGAACGGCCAGAAACAGGGGTGATACGGTTAGGTTTGTTGAGACTGGGTGTTGAGACTTTTTCCTTAGAATCGCCAAAACCCTGCAAATAAAGGGTGGTCGGGACGACAGGATTTGAACCTGCGACGTCTTGGTCCCAAACCAAGTGCTCTACCAGGCTGAGCTACGTCCCGAACCGATAGAGCGGATAGTTCCCGCCCTGCTGACGCGGTGCAATCCCATTCCGCATCGGATGATGCCGACTCCCCTTCGCTCATCCTAACGGCATTTCGCGGTCACTTCGGCGCTATGGGCGACCGCTTGGGCCCGGGCCAAGGCCTGGGGCAATCAAACTGGGCCAGACTGGTTTTGGGGACCGAGCCCATGGGGACGGGCTATGTGACGAAGCCGTTCACGAAGCATGTCCGAGCGTAAAATGTCACGTTCCTCGGCCCCGAGCTTTTCGGTGTGCTGCCGTTGCAGGTGCGCGGGCTGGGTGAGGAGAAAGAGCTCATCGGTCAACGCACGCGTCAGTTTCTCGAAGAGACCCAGCTCGCCCCCCAGCCGCAGGAGCGAGAGCAGGTTCATGGTTTCCTTGGAGGTGATGGTGTGCGCGTTGGCCAGAATGCCATAGGCCCGGCCGATGTGGTTCAGGATGATCTTGGGCTTTTGCTCAAGCAGCAGCTGACGGGCGTTTTCCTCGTCTTCGATGATCTGCAACAGCGCCTTGCTGATGCGCTCGATGATCTGGGATTCCGATTCGCCCAGAGTCATCTGATTCGAAACCTGAAAAACATTGCCGAGCGCCTCCGTGCCCTCGCCGTAAAGGCCGCGCACGGCAAAGCCCAGCTTATTGGAGGCGTTGATGACCCGGGTGATGTCCTCCGCGAGAACCAAACCGGGCAGGTGCAACATGGCGCTGACGCGGATTCCCGTGCCGAGGTTGGTGGGGCAGGCGGTGAGGTAGCCCAGTTCAGGCGAAAAGGCGAAATCGAGCTTTGGCTCGAGCGTGGAGTCAACGGCGTCAATGGCCTGCCAGCAGGCCTTGAGCTGCAAGCCCGGGCGCAGCGCCTGCATGCGGAGATGATCCTCTTCATTGATCATCACGCACACGCTTTCCTCCTGATTGACGACCAGTCCGCTGCCTGCGCCCTTGGCGGCGTGCTCGCGGCTGATGAGGTGGCGCTCGACGAGAATTTGTTTGTCGAGCGGGGACAGCTCATCCATCGCGGCAGCAAAGTGCGGGGAAAGCTGCGGCAGGCTTTCAACAGCGGGCTTGACCATCTCCAGCACGCGCAGCCGGTCGGGCTTTTTCGCCCAGGCTGGAAACGGCTGCTTCCGCAGGTTACGGGCCAGGCGAACCCGACTGGACATGACGATATGGTCACTGGGGCCGGTCCGCTGACACGCAACGGACACCGGAGCGAGAAAATCGTGTATGGTCATGGGAGTGGAGCGTTTGTTTCTCGCGTTTAAGCGGGGGCACCGATAGGCCTGCGTGATAATCCTACGGCAGGGTCAAAGCCGAATGCCCGCAGGCTACTTCATCCGTTTGATCTCATCCCGCAACTGGGCCGCTTCCTCAAATCTTTCTTCCTCGATGGCTTTTTCCAACCGCTTTTGAAGCTGCTTGAGTTTCTGTGCTTCGGCACGCGATTGCTGGAGCGCGGCGGGGACCTTGCCAGTGTGCCGGGTGCCCCGGTGCATGGTCTTGAGCATGGTCTCCAAGCCTTCGCCAAAGGTCGCGTAACAATCAGCACAGCCAAAGCGCCCGGCTTTTTTGAAATCCGCCTGGGAGTAACCGCAGGTCGGACACTTTAACCCAACTTCCGGAGCGGCCTCAGCCTGCACCATCGCAGCCACTTCTTCGGTGACCTTGCCGAGCAGGACCTCGGTGAGGGAGAAATTGGTCGGATCGTCCACGCCCTTTTCCTTCGAGCAGTCCTCGCAAAGGTCCAGCTTCTGCATCTTGTCCCCGACGATCTTGGTCAGGTGGACCTTGGCTTCGTTTTGTTTGCAGACGTTGCAGAGCATGATACGGCGAACCGTTGGTGAACACTTGGGAGACTAATCGCCTGACCGTTGGTTAACGGGCAGGTTGATAACATCAACGCGATTCAGTCCAGAACCTATGCTGCCGATATGAGAACGAAGTGGACCAGGGTGCCACTTTGCCATCGTGAGCCAGATCGCCATGCATGCCGCGAATCCGCCGACAGCAATTAGAGAGGCTCGGCGAGAGGGATTCGTGTTCATTCGTGGCTATTCGTGGCTAGGGTAAGTAGCGGCCTCAAATTGGCTCGCCGCTCACCTTAGTCAAGGCGTGGTATTTCTCGATGAGCTGCTTGGACAACGGCCCCGGCTGGCCGGTGCCGATGACGCGGCCGTCGATCTTGACCACGGGAATGATTTCCGCACCGGTGCCGGTGAGGAAGCACTCGTCGGCGTTATAGAGGTCGTAGCGGGTGAGGTTCGGCTCGCCGGTCTTCAGGCCCACTTCGCGGCCGAGGTCTAGCGCCGTGGCGCGCGTGATGCCATAGAGCGCACCGGCGGAAAGCGGCGGGGTGAGCAGCTCGTTGCCCTTGATGATGAAGAGATTGTCGCCCGTGCATTCAGCCACGTAGCCATCGGCGTTGAGCATGATGGCTTCCTCGACGCCCGCGTTGTTGGCCTCGATCTTCGCGAGGATGTTGTTGAGGTAGTTGAGCGACTTGATGGCCGGGTTGACGGCGTTGTGCAGGTTGCGTGTGGTCGCGACGGTCACGATATCCATGCCGCGCTGGTAAAGCTCGGGCGGGTAAAGCTGGATTTTCCCGGCGATGATGATGACCGATGGGTTCTTGCAACGGTTCGGGTTGAGGCCCAGCGTGCGCACGCCCCGGGTGACCACGAGCCGGATGTAGCCGTCGGTAATCTTGTTCTTTCGGCAGGTGTCCACCACGGCCTTCGTCATCTCGGCCGGGGTCATGGGTATGGTGAGAAGGATGGCCTTGGCGGAGCAGTAGAGGCGGTCGATGTGCTCCTTGAGTTTGAAGACCCGGCCGTGATAGGCGCGAATGCCCTCGAAGATGCCGTCGCCGTAGAGCAGCCCGTGATCGAACACGGACACCTTGGCCTTCGCCTCGTCGTAAAATTTTCCGTCGATATAGACTTTCATGTCAAAAGGTTCGCGGAGCGTAGGGGAACGCTCGGAAGCCGCGCAACTCAGGAATTGGCACCCTTCGGCTTGCCTAAACTCAGTTTTACTGGTCTTGTTCGCACCACACTCGGTCCGCACCATGTGAAAACCGCTCTCGTCATTGACGACGACCCCATAGTCTTGGCGGTCCTCGCCCGCACTTTGGAAGATTGTGGCTGGCGGGTCCTGCAAGCGGACGACGGGGATAAGGGCATTGAACTGGCCCTCGCTGAACGGCCGGACATCGTCATCTCTGACCTGCTCATGCCGCGGGTTAATGGCTATCAGGTCTGTCGCGCCATCCGGGCCAACCAAGCCTATTTTCCGCAGCCTCGCCTCATTGTCATCTCCAGCAGCAACTACGCCGCCGACCGCACCAACTCGATCGAGGCCGGCGCGGACGACTTCCTCCTCAAGCCGATCAAGCCGGCCGAATTGCTGCACCTCCTGGAACTCGAGGGCGGCACCACCTTCATCCGCAAGACCCCGGCGATCAGCAAGTCCGAGACGCCTCCGGACACCACGTATTTCCGTCGGGCCATCGGCACGCCACCCACCGTGCGCTTTTGGGGCGTGCGCGGCTCCATCGCCACGCCGGGCGATTCGACGCTCAAATACGGCGGCAATACCACCTGCGTGGAGGTCCGCGCCGACGGCGAACTCATCGTCCTCGACGCCGGCACCGGCATCCGCAACCTCGGCCGAAAGCTCGCCGCCGAGTTCAGATCCACGCCGATCGAGGTAAGCCTGCTCATTTCGCACACCCACTGGGACCACATTCAGGGCTTCCCATTCTTCATCCCCGCATACAGCCCAAACAATCAGGTCCGCATCATGGGTTATGAAGGGTCTCGCATTGGCCTCCAGAGCGTTCTGAGCAGCCAGATGGAAAGCCCTTTCTTCCCCGTCTCCATGCAGCAGATGCCCGGATACCTTCAGGTCGAAGAACTGAAGGAAATGGAGTTCAACATCGGCAAGGTCAGGGTCCGCGCCGCCTTCATGAACCACCCCGGTGTCTGCGTTGGTTACCGGCTCGAAACCAGTGGAGGCTCCATCGCCTTCCTCCCGGACAACGAGCCGCACTCACGCCTGCGCATGGCTCCCGTCACCGACAGCGCCCAGTCCTACGAAGTGCTTGCCTTCGCCCAGAAACAGGACGAAAAGCTCATCGAGTTCATCCGCGACTGCGACGTCGTCATCATGGATTCCCAATACGACGCGGCGGAATACAAGTCCCATATCGGCTGGGGCCACACCTGCGTGGACGACGCCGTCGCCCTCGCCGTGATCGCCAAGGTCAAGAAACTCTTCCTCTTCCACCACGACCCCGACCACGACGACGCCAAGGTGGACAGCATGCGGGACTGGGCGCGAGAACTGGCCGCCATCCATGGCAGCAGCCTAGACGTAGAAGCCGCCCGTGAAGGCGTCGAGGTGGTCCTGAACCGAGCGCAAAAGTAGCTCTCCAACGCTATGGCTGCGCTGCGGGCAGCTTGGCGAACGGACACCAGCCTGGTTCGTCCCCGGCTCGGCCAAAGCAGCGCTCCGGCCGTCACATTTGAAGCCGCACACCCCCTCATTCGATGCCGGAGCGGGCGTGTTTTGCCCGCGGTGAACTTTGACCTTCCCGGGACCGTGACGTCCGCCTACAGTTTTCCCGACTCAAGTCGGCTTGGATGGCGTGAAACGCCCTGCGGGGCATGGTGTTGTGATTGATGAGCAACGGTAAACAGCCGCGCGTTTTGTCCGTGGATGATGCCGGAGCCTTGCACGAGGCTCTGCGCGCGGTCGTCGCTGCCAGTGCCGGTGGATCGGTTCTCTCGGTGACACCCGCGAAATTGGCTGAAGCCCTCGAAGTCGCCCGAATCGAAAGGGCGGCAGAACAACCTTTCTCGGTGGCCTTCATCGCACTGCCGCCGGTGGCGACTTCAGCCGCAGTTGAAGTAGCCGCGCAATTGGCCCACGAAGACGGTGACCTGCAACTGGTTCTGTGCCCGACGGGGCCCATCCCCTCCCTGGAGGCAGAGTTGCAGGCCAGATTTGGCATTGCGGACCGCGTTATCCTGACGCATCCGCCGTTCCACGCCGACGAAGCAGGCCGCCTGATTCGCGCGCTGGCCGGCAAGGCTGAACTGCATCGTGAACTGCGCGCCGCGCGCGCCTCAACCGCCTCGCTCCACCGGGACCGCTTCGCCGCCCAGACGGCCGAGAAGTCGGGCTTTGCCCAGGAAGCGCAGTTCGAGCGCGCCTTGATGGACACCTTTCTGGCCAACGTGCCGGACGCCGTCTACTTCAAGGATCTTGAATCCCGTTTTGTCCGCGCCAGCCACTCGCTCGCCCGGCGGGTGGGCTGCGATGATCCCAATGAACTGGTGGGCAAGAGCGATTTGGACCTGTTCAGCGAAGAGCACGGCATGGCGGCGTTTACCGACGAACAGGAGGTCGTCCGCACTGGCCGGCCCATCCTGGGAAAAATCGAGAAGGAGACCCTGGCCGACGGTCGCTCAACGTGGGTGCTGACCTCGAAGCTCCCGTGGCGGAACCCGGCGGGCGCGGTGATTGGCACCTTCGGAATCAGCAAGGATATTTCCGCTCTCAAGCGCGCCGAGGAAGACCTCCAAAATGCGAGCGACATGCTCCAGGCGCTCCTCGATAACGTCCCCGACCGCATCTACTTCAAGAACGCCCAGTCGCGTTTCATCAAGGTGGGCGGTGCGCTGGTCAAACGCCTCGGTATGACCTCACCCGAGCAGGTCGTGGGCAAGACGGACTTCGACTTCCACCCGCCGGAGCTGGCCCGGCAGTTTGTCCATGATGAGGAGCACATCATGGCCACCGGCGAAGCGATCATCGCGAAAGTGGAAAAGCAGGTCGGGCCGGACGGCGAGCCAATCTGGGCCTCGGTGACCAAAGTGCCCATCTACGACCGCATCGGGCAGATCGCCGGCATCATTGGCATTTCCCGCGACATCACGGCGCTCAAACGCGCGGAGGAGGAGTTACAGCAGAAGAGCAAGGAGCTGATCGAAGCCTCACGGCTGGCCGGCATGGCAGAGGTCGCCACTGGCGTGCTGCACAACGTGGGCAATGTGCTCAACAGCGTGAACGTCGCCGCCACCCTGGTCAGCGACATGGTCCGCCGCAGCAAAGCCGCCAATTTGGCCCGGCTCGCCGCGATGCTGAAGGAGCACGGACAGGATCTCGGCGCGTTCCTCACTCAGGACGAGAAGGGCCGGCAAATTCCCGGGTATCTCGACCAGCTCGGGAAACACCTTGCTGAGGAACAGCAATCCCTGCTCCGCGAACTGGACGAGATGCGGAAGAGCGTGGACCACATCCGGGACATCGTGGCCACCCAGCAGGGCTATGCCAAAGTGGGCGGCACGGTCGAGCCCATTGTCCCCGCCGACCTGGTGGAGATGGCCCTCCGCATGCAGTTGACCGCGCTGACCCGCCATGACGTGACGGTCAACCGCCAATACAGCCCGGTGCCCACCGTGCTCGCGGAGAAGCACAAGGTGCTCCAGATTCTCAACAACCTCATCCGTAACGCCAAGCAGGCCATGGAGGCCAACCTGGACGGCAAGAAGCACCTGACCATCCGCATCGCCCCCAATGGCCGCGGCGGCGTGAGCATCCAGGTGCTCGACAACGGCATGGGAATTGCCCCGGAAAACCTGAGCAAGATTTTTGGCCACGGCTTCACCACCCGCAAGGCAGGCCACGGCTTCGGCCTGCACAGCGCCGCCCTCGCCGCCAAGGAAATGGGCGGCGCACTGACCGTCCACAGCGAGGGCATCGGCAAGGGCGCAACCTTTAGCCTCGATTTGCCGGCCCAACCCAAAGAGGAGAAGACAGCTTGAGCAGCATCCCAGAAAACAAGCGAATCCTGATCATCGACGACAACCGCGCGATCCACGAGGACTTCCGCAAGGTGCTTACCGACACCACGGGTGGAAGCAGCATGGACGCCGCGGAGGAGGCGCTGTTCGGGGACGCCGTCGCCAGCCAGCCCAAGCGGGTCACCTTCCAACTCGAATATGCCGCGCAGGGTCTGGAGGGCGTAGAAAAAATCCGGCAGGCCCGCGAGGCCGGCTCACCCTTTGCGATGGCGTTTGTGGATGTGCGGATGCCCCCCGGCATCGATGGCATAGAGACGACCGTCAAACTGTGGGAGGTCGCGCCTGACACCCAGATCGTCATCTGCACGGCCTATTCTGATTACTCCTGGGACGAGATGATTGCCAAAGTGGGCTACTCCGACCGGCTCGTCCTGCTGAAGAAGCCCTTCGACAATGTGGAAGTCCTCCAATTGGCGTGCGCCCTGACCGAAAAGTGGCGGCTCGCTCAGGAGGCCAAACTCAAGCTGGAACAGCTGGAACGCATGGTCTCCATCCGCACTTCTGAGCTGCGCAATTCCATGGAACTGCTCCAGCAGAGCGTGAACAACTACAAGCGCACGGAGCAGCGCCTGCGCCGCAGCGAGGAACGCTTCCGGCTGATCACGGAGAACGCCGCCGACCTCATCATCGTCGTGGACGGCACCGGCCGGCCGCAATACCTCAGCCCCTCGGTGATCCACGCTCTGGGCTACGGGGCCGAGGAACTTCTGCGCGGCTCCCTGTTCAGCCTCGTTCACCCCGAGGACCGCAACCTGACGGTCGACACCTTGAAATCAGCCCTGCGCCAGAGCACCGACCAAGTGCTCGAATACCGCCTCCAGCACAAGCAGGGGTATTGGCGCAAGTTCGAGGCCCACGCGAGCGTGGTGCGCGAAAGCGAATCCAACGCGGGCAATCTCGTGCTCGTTTCGCGCGACATCACGGAACGCGACCGCGCGGAGAAGGAAAACTTCCGTCTCGCCATCCAGCTGCAACGCTCCAGCGAGACGGGCAACCCGGGCGCCATGGCTGCGATGATCGCCTCAGAAATCGGCCCGCTGCTGGAAATCGTCCGGGACAAAGTCCGTTTCGCCGAGGATGCCGCCCGTCAGTTGCTGCCCCTGCTGCACGCTGACAAGGCGCTGCTCGCGGCGGTAACCGCCAACAAGCTGACTCCGGAAATTCTCGCTCAGGCAGCCGCTGCCGACCGCGCGATCGATGCCGACTACCTCGCGGCGGAAGTGCCGAAGGCCCTGGGCCAGTGCCAGGCGAACATCGAGCGCATTGCGGACATCATCGCGGACATCCAGGCCGGCAGCTCCGATTGAACGCGCAGCGGTGCCTCAGGCCGTGAGCCGCAGATACGCCCGGCTGCCGGCGGGAGCCTCCACGACGGCGACGGCCGGCCTCTGAGCGCCCGCAGGTAAGTGCGCAAGCGCATTGAGCCGATGGACGGTGATGAGCTCCCCCACCGGGAACTCCACATCCTCCCCCTGCCCTCCCAGCCGCGCAGACTCCACCACCAGGTCGCCGGGTTGCAACTGCGCCTGCGCCTTCTGCTTCACAACCACCGGCGTGGCAGAGAGCGAGGCATGAATGATCAACTCACCCGAGGTGAGCACAAACCGCCGGCCCGGATTGCCGTCGACTCGGGGCAAAGCCTCGCTGCGAGCCGCCAGCGGTGGGAGCACAGGCACCAGGCCAAGCGCGCGCTTGGCGGAGTCAAGACTCCGGGTGCCAAACAGCAGGTGAACGACCTCCGCGAGCACGCCGAGCAGTTCGTGTTCAGAATTGGCTGACCGGCGCAGCACCGCACGGCAAAGCGAGTGTGCGCCCCCCCGCGTGATGTCCAGCCGGGCGTCCAACCAAACCCCGTCACGCTTGATGTAGGCAGACTGCACTACGGAAAAATCGGTGGTGCCCAGCAGCGCGGAATTCCCTTCCAGCCGGGCCGGTCCCAGCCCGATTTCACGGACGGCCTCGCACAAGGCTGCGCCGAGATCCAGCTGCGCAGCAGGGGCGTCCACCGGCGGGTTCATCGCGCCCGCCGTCGGGGTGGGCACCCGCGTGGCCGAAGTGGCCACCTGATTGCCGGCCATCTCCCCGAGCATCTTGTGCTGGCGGATCAGCGCATCGTATTCGGCGATGGTCTTGCGGAGCTGGGCCTCGTAACTGAGCGTGCGCAGGGCCACTCGCAGGCGGGCCTGAAGTTCGGTGAGGTCGCACGGTTTGACAATGTAGTCGTCGGCCCCGGCATCCAGGCCCTTGACGATGTCGAGCTTGCTGTTCCGTGAACTGAGCAGGATGACATAGGTCCGGACGGGCTGTTTGATGGCGCGCAGGCGGGCGCAGACTTCCGGGCCGGTCATGCGTGGCATCATCCAATCGCAGATCGCCAGGGGCGGGGCGGCGGGGGTCTGCAGAACTTCCCATGCCTCCGCCCCATTCTGCACCATCAGGGACTCGTAACCAAAGCGGGAGAGGAAGCTGGCGATTATCTTCCGGCTGATTTCATCGTCGTCGGCGAGCAGAATTTTCATGAACGCAAGCACATGGTAGGCGATGCAGCCCGGGAGCAAAGCCCAAAGCATCCAGCGCAGGCATTGCCAACGGCGCACGGCCCGCTAGCCTCGGGTCATGCTGACCACCCGCAAGTTCCTGCAAGGCATCTCCCTGTCCCTCGCCGCCCCGGCCGCCTTCACCGGCTGCGCCTCGCTGGGCACCAACGAGCCGCTATGGACGCCCCGCGCGCTCACGCAGCCCGGGGAGTTCACCCCCGGAATCGAAGGCCCGTGCTGCGACCGCGAGGGCAACATTTACGCCGTCAACTTCGCGAAGCAGCAGACCATCGGCCGGACCACGCCCGCCGGCCGCTCGGAAATCTTCGTCACGCTGCCCGGCCAGAGCACCGGCAACGGCATCGTCTTCGACCGCGCGGGCTTTATGTATGCGGCGGACTACGTCGGCCACAACGTCCTGCGGGTGGACATGCGGACCCGGGAGATTTCCGTGTTCGCGCACAACCCACAGATGAACCAGCCCAACGACCTCGCCATCGCGCCCGACGGCACGCTCTTCGCCAGCGACCCGAACTGGAAGGACGGCACCGGCCAGCTCTGGCGCATAGACCGTGACGGGAAGACCACGCGGCTGGCGACGGGGATGGGCACGACCAATGGCATTGAAGTCAGCCCTGACGGACGGCGCCTCTATGTGAACGAGAGCGTGCAGCGGAACCTGTGGGCCTTCGACCTCACGCCGGACAAGTCACTTACGAACAAGCGCCTGCTGCGGAAGTTCCCCGACCATGGGTTTGACGGCCACCGCTGCGACGTGGACGGCAATCTCTACATCACCCGCTACGGCGAAGGCGTCGTGGCGGTCGTATCCCCGCAGGGCGAAATCCTCCGCAAAGTGCCCGTGCTCGGCCCGCGACCCAGCAACATCTGCTTCGGTGGCCCCGATGGGCGCACCGCCTACGTCACCGAGGTGGAGCACACGCGCCTCGTCGCCTTCCGCACGGAACGGCCCGGGCTGGCGTGGCGGCGATGGCGGGAGACGAAGGGATGAGAGCGGCATTCTAGGCCGCACTCATAGCAAACTCCCGGAGAACCGGTGAATTACTTCCCCACCTTCGCCGGCTGGGGGGCTGGGCGCTTCTTGTGGTAGGGCGAGGAAAGGTTGAAGTAGATGCCGCAGAGCGGCTTCTCCAACGTGGAGTCCTCCGGCGGCTGGCTGAGAATGATGGTCACCTGATTGTCGAGGGCGATGCCATGGCGCAGACCGGGGGCGCGGTTTTGATAGGCTTTGATCGCCTTTTCCACGAGCCGCTGGAGTGCGCCCTCGCAGTCTTCCGGCGTCTTGGCGATGCACACCACATACTTATCGAACGAGCGCAACGCCTCGGCCATCTCCGGCTTGAACATGTCCACAGTCAGGTCCATGGGGAGACGCTATCACGACACCCGCCCGCTGGGAAGGCGGAGATTGCACCCGGCCCGGACTTGCGACGCCGTGCGCCGTCCGCCATCCTCACGGACACAACTACCGACTATGCGAACCCTCCTTATCGGCATTGATTCCGGCACGCAATCCACCAAAGCCCTCGTCGTGGACGCAAAGTCCGGCAAGGTGCTCGGCAGCGCCGCCGCCGCCTACGACCTCCTCCCCAACCTCCCGCCCGGCGCGAAGGAGCAGCACCCGAACACTTGGCGCGATGCGACCGCCGCCGCCATCCAGGGCGCGCTAAAGCAGGCCAAGGCCAAGGCCAGTGAAGTCGTCGCCATCGGCGTCAGCGGCCAGCAGCATGGCTTCGTTCCGTTGGACAAGTCCGGCGCGGTCATCCGCCCCGCCAAGCTCTGGTGCGACACTTCCACCATCGCCGAATGCGAGGAACTCACCGCCAAGCTGGGTGGTTTGAAGGGCGCGAGCAAGGCCCTCGGCAACGCGATTCTCCCCGGCTTCACCGTCCCGAAGATCCTCTGGCTTAAAAAGCACGAACCGAAAAACTTCGCCAGGCTCGCCACCGTTCTGCTCCCGCACGACTACCTGAACTTCTGGCTCACGGGCGAGGCCGTCATGGAATACGGCGACGCCAGCGGCACCGCCCTCCTCGACGTGCGCAAGCGCAAGTGGTCCGAAGCCGTGCTCAAGGCCGTGGGTGGCGACCTCGCCGCGAAACTCCCCCGCCTCATTTCCAGCGACCAGCCCGCCGGCCAGCTCTGCACCGCGACCGCACAGGAACTGGGCTTGAACCCCGGCGTGCTGGTCAGTGCGGGCGGCGGCGACAACATGATGGGCGCCATCGGCACCGGGAACACCCGCGCGGGCATCGTCACCGCGAGCTTCGGCACGAGCGGCACCATCTACGCCTGCGCGGACAAGCCGGTCGTGGATCCCGCCGGCGAGATCGCCGCGTTCTGCGACAGCACGAACCAGTGGCTTCCCCTGCTCTGCACGATGAACGTCACCGTCGCCACGGAGATGATGCGGAAGGATTTCGGTTACACCCACGAGCAGTTCGAGGCCAAGGCCGCCAAGGTGCCCGCCGGCTCGCGCGGCCTGCTGCTGCTGCCCTATCTCGAAGGCGAGCGCACGCCGAACGTCCCCGACGGCTGCGGCACGATGATCGGCATCAACCCCGGCACGTTCACCGCGAGCCACTACTGCCGCGCCGCGTTCGAAGGCGTCACGCTGGGCATGAATTACGGTCTGCGCCGCCTCGCCGAACTCGGCGTGAAGGCCAAGCAGATCCGCGCCACCGGTGGCGGTGCAAATTCCAAGCTGTGGCGGCAGATCATGGCGGACGTGTTTAACGCCGAAGTTGTCACCCTCAAGGTTGGCGAAGGCGCGGCGTATGGCGCGGCGCTCCAGGCGCTCTGGTGCTGGCGTCTGCAGAAGGGTGAGAAGGCGAACATCGCCGACATCACCGACCAGTTCGTCACGCTGAACAAGTCTGAAACCGCCGAGCCGGACGCAAAGAACGTGGCGGTCTATCGCGAGCTGCAGGCGCTGCAGGACGACCTGTCGCGCTCGCTGCGCGGCGTGTTCAAACGGCACCGCGCCTTCGTGCTGCGCTGAGGCCGAGCCGGCGGTTTGCAACCGCCGTCCTTGAGGAGAAGCAGTTCGAGGCGGTCCTGAGCTGTCCACGCACAACGCGGCGATTGCAAATCGCCGGCACGAGACCGTCACCGACCACCGCTGACTTGACCCGGCTTCACCGTGGCGAGGCGTTCCACCTCGGTGAAGACGCGGAGGAAGTTTTCGCCCAGGATTTTCCTTACATCGGCCTCGGAGTGGCCGCGTTTAAGAAGTTCGTAGGTGACGTTGGGAAACATGGAAACATCGCGCAGGTCGGCGGGCACAATCGAGATGCCGTCGAAGTCCGAGCCAAGCCCGACGTGGTCCACGCCCACCACCTTGATGATGTGCTCGATGTGGTCGATCACCACGGACAGCGGCGTAACCGGCAGCTTCTCCTCCATGAGCCTGCGCCGTTCCGCCCGGAGGCGGGCGGGCTGACCGCGCCATCGCTCGCGCAATGTCTCGAACTCCGGCTGCATCTGTTCAAGCAGCAGCGCAGTGCGCGGGTCAATGTAGCCGGGATAGAAGTTCACCATTGCGATGCCACCGTTGGCGGCGATGCGCTTGAGCAGGTCATCGGGGATGTTGCGCGGATGCGGCGCGAGGGCGCGGGCGGAGGAATGCGAGGCGATGATGGGTGCCGTCGAAAGGTCGAGCACGTCGCTCATCGTTTTGTCGGAGACGTGCGAGACATCCACCATCATGCCCAGCCGGTTCATTTCGCGGACGACGGACTTCCCAAAATCGGACAGGCCGTTGTGCTTGGGCGGCGCGGTGGAGGCGTCAGCCCAAGTGGTCGCCTGCATGTGGGTGAGTGTGAGGTAGCGCACCCCGAGGCGGTGGAAGGCGCGCAAAGTCGCGAGCGAATCCTCAATGGCCGCGCCGTTCTCCGCGCCGAGCAGCGCGGCGATGCGGCCGGACTGCTTGGCCGCACGGATTTCCGCCGCCGTGGTGCAGAGGACGAGATCATTTGGATGCCGCTCGATCTCGCGATGCGTGGCGTCAATCACCGCGAGCGCACGGCGCGTGGCGGCGTTGTTCGTCACAAACTTGTTGTCCACATAGATGGCGAAGAACAGCGCGCTCACGCCGCCCTCGCGCAGGCGGGGCAGGTCGGTGTGGTGCTTGCCGGCGGAAGGCGTGGCGAGGTCATACCCATCGTCGGTCATCGCGCTCGTGATGTCATTGTGCCCGTCCACGACGATGGCGGAACGGTGCAGGGCCAGGGCACGCTGCCACAGGGCTTCGTCACGGGGTTCGGCGGCGGGAGCGGAGATGACGGGACTGGTCACAAACATGAAAAGCAGCGCCGCAAGGAAACCAGGGAATGCCGTTCCAGCGGACATGAGGTGGATCGTGGCGGAATGCGGGCCGCTTGCCCAGCCGGTTTTGACGGGGGGACACGCGGCCTCATTGGGGTTGCGACTCGAACCTTCTATGTCCCAAGAAAGTCAAATACCGCCAGCCGTCCCCCCTCCTCCAGCGACAGCAGCACCCGCAGGCCGGACGTGAGTTCCACTGCGTGACCGTGACGAAGGTAATCCGGCTGGTCCACGAGCAGCATGTCGGCGTTGCTTTGGTTCACGAGGAACCACTTGCCTTGGTGGAACGTGAAATACGCCACCGGGTCGCGCTTGGCGTCCAGCGGCGAGACATTCGACCGCGCGTGCCACGGGTAGAGATATTGGCCGTTCCACACGGTCAGCGAATGCTCGTCGTCCTTGAAGTCCAGCGTGTCGCTCCCCGGACGCTTGATGTGCCGCAGGAAGCTTGCGACCGGCACCGGGGCCGGCAGTTTCTTTTTGCTGAACGGACATTCCAACGGCAGGCCCGGCGCGACGATGAACCAGTTCCGCCCGTCCGGGCTCGGGTGAATCAGGTCGAGCGTCTTCTGCAAGCCCTTCTCCCACTCGCTCGCCGAGGCGCGCAAGTGCGGCGTGTGCAGTCCGGTCACGAACGTCTTCTCAAAAAGCTTCTCCAGATAAGGGCCGAGCCGCTGCACGGGGATTTCCGGCGCGGGCTTCAGGTGATTGCTCCGGTCCTGCGGGTGCTCCACGTAAAGCGCCTGCGCACCCATGCTCAACAGGTCGTCTTCTTCCGGCGACCGCGTGCTCCGCACCTTCGGCCCCGCGAGCGGATGCCGCAGCAGCAGCGTCTCGTAAATCAGCACCGCCAGGGCATGCAGGTCCGTCTCGATGCTCGGCTGTTTCCGCCCGGCGACGACTTCCGGCGCGATGTAACCCGGCGTGCCCATCACCGTGGGCGGCGCGAGGCCGGGCACCACGAGCGAATCGCAATCAATCACGCAGGCGTCGCCGCCTTTCGGGTCAATGAGCACGTTGTTGTGCGAGAGGTCGGAATGCGCGAGACCGGCGAAGTGCAGCCGCCGCACGCCGCTGGCCATGAGCCAGCAGCACTGCAAGTAAGTCAGCAACGTCCCGCGCTCCTCCTCAGGCACGAGCTTGCGGGCCTTTGCGCCGGTGAACCAACGGCCCTTTTTCTCGCGCGTGTTGCCGGTGCGGTCTTTGAAGAAGAAATTTCCCCGGTAAGCCGGCACCACGACGCCGAGCACCGGGCGGTGGAGGTTGTGGCGTTTGATGAAGTCGGCGGGGAGCGTCGGGTCATTGTCCACCACGCCGACGGGCCAGCAGAACCGTTTCTTCCAGTAGTCAGCCTGCGCGCCGCCGACGGTGGGGTTGTAGGCGCCGAGAATCTTCTCCAGCCGCCGCCGCCGCTCGCCGGGGTCGTGGACCTGGCCGTAGAAGAAGGCGATGACGTGTTGTTTGTCTTTGGTGAAGAAGACGATTTTTTCGCCGCCGCTGGCGAGCGGTTCGGCGTCGAACTCCACCGTGCTGCCATCAGTGAGCCGGGCGCGTAGGAAAGTCTGGTGCAGCTTGGGCGGCAACGGTGGCGGCGCGGGCGGCGGAGACTTGGGTTTGGAGAGGAG
>CAZQEW010000093.1:13803-18430 GCA_964591495.1 uncultured Klebsiella sp. | reverse complement strand
CGCTTCACGGCCTCGGCGGTCGGGACGACCTCGAAGCCCTTCTCGCGGGCGACCGCGATCGACTTGGAGCCCTCGTAAAGGCCGATGATGACATTGCAGCCGCTGTCCTTGAGGTTCATCGCGTGGGCGTGGCCTTGGGAGCCGAAGCCGAGGACGGCGAGGGTCTTGTTCTTGAGCACGCCGAGATCGGCGTCTTTGTCGGTATAGACTTTGGAGGGCATGGTTCTTGTTGCGTGGTTCGTAACTGAAGGAAACTACTTGCGTGGCAAGGCCACCTTGCCGGTGCGCGTGAGATCAAGCACGCCGAAGGTCTGCATCAGCGTAAGGAACTTCTCGATCTTCGATTCGTTGCCGGTGATCTCGATGGTCAGGCTCTTGGGCTGCACGTCCACGATCTTGGCGCGGAAGATGTCGGCGATCTGCATCACTTCGGCGCGGGTCTTGGAGTCTACGCCCACCTTCACCAGCACCAGCTCACGGTCGATGTATTCGCCGTCGCGGAAATCAATCACCTTGAGCACCTCGACCAGCTTGTTGAGCTGCTTGACGATCTGTTCCAGCGTGGCGTCGTCGCCGCGGGTGACGATGGTCATGCGCGAGACGCTGGCGTCCTGCGTGGGGGCGACGTTCAGCGTGTCGATGTTGTAGCCGCGCCCTGAGAAAAGGCCGGCCACGCGCGTGAGCACGCCGAATTTGTTTTCCACCAGCACCGAAATTGTGTGTCGCATACGGCAGGCGGCCGGAGTTCCTGGCCGCCAAAGGCCGCGCAATGTAACAAGCACGTCCGGCCGGTCAACCTTGGTTTTGTCCCATGGTTGCCCCTTGGGCAGAGATGGCGGAGGGCGGAACTTTCCTTCCTGACGCCGCGGTGCAGCTGTGGTGAACTGGCTCCATGCTCTGGCGCGCCGGCCGACATGAGTTCCGCTTTCCCCGCCCCACGCTTGTGATGGGGGTGCTCAACGTCACGCCCGACTCGTTCTCGGATGGGGGGAGGTTTTGCTCCCTCGAAGCGGCGCTGGAGCGCGCGGGGCAAATGCTCCTCGAGGGAGCTGATTTGGTGGACATCGGCGGCGAATCCACCCGGCCAGGCGCTGGGATGGTCTCCGTCGAGGAGGAGATTCGCCGCGTCGTGCCAGTCATTCAGCGGCTCTCGGCTCGCACGCAGGTGCCCATCTCGATTGACACGCAGAAGCCAGAAGTCGCCCGGGCCGCACTCCTGGCCGGGGCCAGCATCGTCAACGACATCGCGGCCAACCGCGCCGATGACGCGATGGCGAAGGTCGTGGCCGAGTTCCGGGCCGGTTACGTGGCGATGCATATGCAGGGCACGCCGCAGACGATGCAGCACAACCCCAATTACCGGGATGTCGCCCGCGCGGTGGACGAGTTCTTCGCCGAACGGCTAAAGCGGCTTCAGACCTTCGGCGTCAGTCGCGAACAGGTCGTGCTCGATCCCGGCATCGGCTTCGGCAAGACGCTGGAGCACAATCTGAAGCTGCTTGCCGCGCTGCCCCGGTTCGCGCGGCACGGCCGGCCTCTGCTGCTGGGCGTCTCGCGGAAATCCCTCCTGGGCCTGCTCACGGGAGCGGCGAATCCGGCTGATCGCTTGCCCGGCGCGCTGGCTTGTGCGGCGCTGGCCGTGCGCGATGGGGTGCAAATCCTGCGCGTCCACGATGTGCGTGAGACGGTCGCCGCGGTGCGGGTTGCCGAGGCGGTGACGCAGGGCAACTCGCCCCAACCACCGAGAACCCCTTGAAACGGGCAGCATTTGCCCTGTGCCGATGCCGGTCGGATTTCTCCTTCAATTCCCCCGCACCGTCGGCCGTCTGTCTCTCACTACAAACCAAATGCATCGCGCCCATTCGTCTGAACTTCCCCGTCGCGTAGTCTCCGGGCTGGCCTTCGTCCTCCTTTTGGCGGCGGCGATCTCGGCATCCGCCCAGCTCCCGCAGCCCAAGCTCCACACTGTTTTTCCGCCCGGCGCGAAGGCGGGCACCTCCGTGGATGTGGCGGTGACCGGGGCGGAGCTGGATGAACTGCAGCTCCGCTTCAATCATCCCGGCATCACGGCCAAGGCGCTCGCGGCGGCCAACCAGTTTGCCGTCGCCATCGCCGCCGACGTCCCGCCCGGCGCGTATGAGGCACGTGTGCTCGGCCGGTTCGGCCTCTCGAACCCGCGGACATTTGTCGTCGGCACCCTCGCGGAGGTCGTGGAGAAGAGCGGCAACAACTCGCCCGAGACCGCCCAGGAAATCCCCCTGGAAAGCACGGTCAGTGGTCGCACGGACAGCCAGGCGGCGGATTACTACAAGTTCACGGTGAAGAAGGGCCAGCGCGTGCTCGTGGACTGCGCTGCCCGCGAACTCGACTCCCGGGCGGCGGACGCGTTGTTGCTGCTCGCGTCAGACGGGCGCGAACTTGAACGCGCCCGCTCAGGCGGGCTGATTGACCACACGGCGGCGGCGGACGGCTCGCTCATCGTGAAGATCCACGACTTCGTCTATCGCGGCGGTGACCAGTATTTCTACCGTCTCACCGTCACGACCGGACCGCATATCGACTACGTGTTCCCGCCGGCGGCAGAGCAGGGTAAGACTGCAAAAGTCACGGTCTACGGCCGCAATCTGCCGGGCGGCTCACCTGCGAAAGTCACCCTCGACGGCAAGCCGCTTGACCAGTTGGTGGTGGATCTGGCTGCCCCCGGTGATCCCGCGGCCCGCCAGCGGCTCGCCACCACCCTTTCGCTCGGAGGCCCGAGCGCGGGGCTGGACGGCTTCGAGCATCGCGTCAAGGGGGTCAACGGCGCGCTCTCCAACCCGGCGCTGCTGACCTTTGCGTCCGGTCCCGTGACGGCCGAGGCGGAGCCCAACGACGCCCCCGCAAAGGCGCAGAAGATTTCGCTGCCCGCCACGCTGGCCGGACAGTTCGCCACGCCGAATGACCGCGACTGGTTTGCGTTCGAGGCGAAGAAGGGCGACGCGTTTTGGCTGGAAGTCACCTCGCATCGGCTGGGCCTGCCGACCTCGCCGTTGGTCGTGATTCAAAAGGCGACGAAGAACGACAAGGGCGAGGAGACTTTCGCCGACGTGCAGGAGTTCGGTGAGTCCGTGGCAAATCTCGGCGGGCCGGAGTTCAACACCGCGCACCGCGACCCCGTCGGGCGCTTTGAGGCGAAGGAGGACGGCAGCTACCGCCTCGGCATCCGCGACCTTTTCGGCCGCACCGTGGCGAGCCCGCGCCACACGTATCTGCTAACCCTGCGCCCGGAGTCGCCGGATTTCCGCCTCGTGGCCGTGCCTGATTCCGCGCCAGCGAAGAAGGCCCCCGCCGATGTCTATACCAGCGCCCCCTCGCTATGGCGCGGCGAGGCCTTGCCCATCAAGCTGCTCGTCTTCCGCCGCGATGGTTTCAAGGAGGACATCAACGTGACCGTGAGCGGGCTGCCTGCCGGCATCCTCGCACCGCCCGTCAAGATTCCTGCCGCCTCGAATGTCTTCAGCCTGTTCCTCGCCGCGAAAGACGACGCGCCCGCCAGCCTGGGTGAGGTCAAAATCACCGGCACCGCCAAACTGGGCAATGCCACGCTCGTCCGCGAAGCGCGCCTCAGCACGGTGAGTTGGGACCTCGCCACCGACAACAACACCACCGAAGCCCCGCAGACCCGCCTTGCGCGCAGCTTCCCGCTGGCCGTGACCGACCGTGAGTCCGCCCCGCTGACCTTTGCGATGGAGGCCAAGCAGCCGCTGGAGACCTGCGTCTTCAACAAGCTCCTCATCCCCGTCAACTTCACGCGCCGCGCCGACTTCACCGCCGAGGTGAAGCTCAAGGTCACCGGCAACAAGAACCTCGAAAAGATGCCCGAACTCGCCGGCACGGAAAAAACCAAGTCCGTGCAGCTCGTGCTCAACCTCGCCGAGCAAAAGCTCCCGCCGGGCGAGCACACCTTCTGGCTGCAAACCCGCGCGAAAGGCAAGATGCGCCCCTACATGGACGCTGCGAAGGACGCCGAGGCCAAGGCCAAGGAAGCCGAGAAGGAAGCCGCCGAGGCCGCCAAGAAAGCGAAGGAAGCGAAGGAAGCCGCCGCGAAAGTTTCCGCGCCCGCCGAAGCCAAAGCCGCTGCTGAAAAGACCGCGAAAGAAGCCGAGGCCAAAGCCAAGGACGCCGAGGCGCGGAAAACCGCCGCCGCCGCCACGATGAAGCAGATGACCGACAAGTCGAAGCCGCGCGATGTGGATGCCGCTTTCTACTCGCTGCCCATCACGCTCGTCGTCACGCCCGCGCCCATCAAGGTTGGCGAGGTCGCCGCGCAGCAGGTTTCGCAAGGGGCCAAGGTCGAGGTGCCGGTTAAGCTCACGCGCCTCTACGACTTCAAGGATCCGGTTGACCTCAGCCTCGTCGTGCCGGCCAGTGCCAAGGGCGTCTCTGCCGCCAAGCTCACCATCCCGCGCGACGGCACGGAGGCAAAGCTCGCGCTGGAAACCAAGGCTGATGCCACGCCCGGCGAGCACAAGCTCACGCTCCAAGCCGCGCTCAAGCTTAACGGTCAGGACATCAAGGTGGATCAGCCGCTGACCTTGAAGGTCGCCGCCGTTGAGAAGCCCAAGGCCAAGTGACGGCAAGTCCCGGC
>CAZQEW010000093.1:0-13703 GCA_964591495.1 uncultured Klebsiella sp. | reverse complement strand
TTGGCAAAACCCCGTCTTGAAACCGGGGCCGGGCTGCTGCTCCAATCCGGTCTGACGCCCGCAAACACTCAACCAACCTACGAGTCATGAACCAACGACGCACCCTGTCTACCGCACTGCTGCTCGCCTCACTTTTCACCGCCGCCGCCGCGCCCGGCGACTGGCCCACCTGGCGGGGCCCCAAGCGCGACGGCCTTTCGACAGAAACCGGCCTGCTCAAGCAGTGGCCCGCCGGCGGCCCGCCCCTCGTTTGGAAGGCGACCGGTTGCGGCACGGGTTACTCCAGCGTCTCCGTCGCGGACGGACGCGTCATCACGATGGGGGACGGCCCGGACGGCGCGCGGGTCCTGGCCTTCGACCTCAACGGCAAGCCACTGTGGCAGTCCGAGACCATTGGCAAGCCCGGCGGAAATTATCCCGGCACCCGCAGCACGCCCGCGATTGACGACGGGCTGGTCTATGCGCTCGGCCAGTTTGGTGATTTCGTCTGCGTTGAGGCCAAGACCGGCAAGGTGCTTTGGACCAAAAGCCTGCAGAAGGACTTCGGTGGCAGCTACGCCGGGTGGAACTACACGGAAAGCCCGCTCGTGGACGGGAACAAGGTGCTCGTGACGCCCGGCGGCAAGAACGGCGCGATGGTTGCCCTCGACAAGAAAACCGGGGCGCTGCTCTGGCAGAGCAAACAGTGGACGGACGGCGCGGCCTATTCGTCCATCGTGCCCTCGGACTTCGGCGGTCGGCGTCACTATGTGCAGTTCACGGAACAGAGCGTGGCGGGCATTGATGCGGCCACCGGCAACCTGGTCTGGCGCGCGCCCCGGCAGGGCCAGACCGCGAGCATTCCCACGCCGGTTCTAAGCGGCGATCTGGTGTTCGTCACCTCCGGCTATGGCGTCGGCTGCAATGCCTTCCGGCTCACCCGTGCCGGGAATGTCATCGCCACGCAGCAGGTTTACGCCAACAAGAACATGGTGAACCACCACGGCGGCGTCATCCTGGTGGGGCAGCATGTCTACGGGCACTCGGACAGCGGCAACTGGACGTGCATGGAGCTGCGCACCGGCACCGTCGCCTGGCAGAACCGCGGCGTGGGCAAGGGCGCCGTGGCCTATGCCGATGGTCATTTTTATTGCCGCAGCGAAAGCGGCAACGGCACGGTCGCGCTCATCGAGGCGACGCCCGCCGGCTACAAGGAAAAGGGCCGCTTCGACCAACCGGACCGCAGCGGGAAAAACAGTTGGGCGCACCCGGTCATCGCCGGCGGCAAGCTCTACCTGCGCGATATGGATGTGCTCCTGTGCTACGACGTGAAGGCCAAGTAACCTGGCTTCAACCCGCGCACTGAATGAATACCTCATCCGTCATCCTGGCCTTGTTCGCCGCGCTGGCCGGTCTCACCGCTCGCGCCGCCGATGCGCCGGCCATCAAGCTGCTCAACGGGAAAGACCTCGACGCCTTTACGGTCTTCATGAAGGACTCGGGCAATGCCGACCCCGACAAGGTTTTCACCGTGCGCGACGGGATGCTTTACATCAGCGGTCAGCGCAACGGCTACCTCGCCACCAAGCAGGAGTTTGCCAATTACCGGCTCGTGGCGGAGTTCAAGTGGGGCGGGAAGAACTGGCCGCCGCGCGATCAGAAGACCCGTAACAGCGGCATCTTCATCCACGCCCAGCCCGGAGACAAAATCATGCCGCAGTCCGTGGAAATCCAGCTTCAGGAAGGTGCCACGGGCGATGTCATTCCCATCGGCGGGGCATCTCTCACGCAGGGCGGCGAGACGAAGACAAAGGGCCGCTTCGACCGCCCTGGCCGGGAGCCGTTCAAGGATGTGCTCGGCTTTCGCGGTCCGAATGAATTGGAGCAGCCTCTTGGCGAATGGAACACGGTGGAGATCATTGCCCAAGGCGATCGGGTGAAGGTGAGCGTGAACGGCAAGATCACCTTCGACGGCACGCAAACCCAGCCCAGCAAGGGCCGCATCCTGCTGGAATGCGCCTACGCGGAAATGTGGTGGCGGCGCTGCGATGTCTTCCCGCTCACCGGCAAGTAGGCGCCGGTCGGGTCACTTGATTCCGTGACTCACCCGCGGGCCGATGGTGTGCCCGCCATCCACCACCAGCGTGTGGCCGGTGACGAGGTCAGCGCTGATCAGTGCGAGGATGCCATCCGCGATGTCCTCCGGCTGGCAGACTTTGCCAAGCACGGCATGGCTGGCCTTGGCTTCCTTCGCGGACGCAAAGTCGTCGCCCAGGCCCTTTCGCAGCCATTCGCCATCAATGAAGCCCGGAGCAACGGCATTCACGCGGATGCGCGGGCCCAGCGTGCGCGCCAATGCCAGCGTGAGGTTGATGACAGCCGCCTTGGACGCGCAGTAGGGAATGCTGCTCCCTGAGCCGACGATGCCCGCGACGCTGGCGACGTTGATGATGACGCCTGCGCCGTTGGCCTCCAGGTGGGGGCGCGCCGCGCGGGCGCATTGGAACGGACCTTTCAGGTTCACGCCCAGAATGCGGTTCCAATCGTCATCGGTGACGGCTTCGAGGTCCGGGAAGTTGATGAAGCGAGTTGTGCCCGCGTTGTTGACCAGCACGTCCAGCCGGCCGAACTCGCGCACGGCGGCGGCCACCATCGCCCGGCAGACGGAGTCATCGGCCACGTTGCCGGCGAAGCACAGGGCCTGGCCGCCGAGCGAGCGCACTTCGGCAGCGGTCGCCTCCGCTTCGTCGCGCGAGGTGCTGTAGTTGATGACCACGCGGCAACCGCGCCGGGCGAGCGCGAGGGCGGTGGCGCGGCCTACGCCGCGCGAAGAACCGGTGACGATGGCAGCCTTACCAGAGAGATCCATGCCGGAAGGTTGCGGAGCGGCTAACCGTTGGAAAGCCAGAATCCGAACCCTCCACGCCAGGGGAGATGGAGAAGGTTTGAAATTTCCGCGCGCGGGTTCACGCTGCCCGCGTATGGACGATCTCAACCAACTCGACGAACTCATGGCGTGCCGCCTTGATGACGGGCGCAAGGCCGTATCGCCCTGCACCATTGTCATCTTCGGCGCCAGCGGCGATCTGACCATCCGCAAGCTCATCCCCGCGCTCTATCACCTGGCCGTTGAAAAGGCGCTGCCCAGCCCCGTGCGCATCGTCGGCTTTGCCCGTCGCGAGAAGAACGACGACGCGTGGCGCGAGGAGTTGAAGGCCGGCGTCGTGCAGTTCAGCCGCTCCAAGTCGGTAGACGAAACGATCTGGGCCGATTTCGCGGCGAACGTCTCGTATTGTCAGGGCGACCTGACGGACCCGGCAGCCTACGCGCGCCTCGCGGAGAAGCTCGCGAGCTTCGGTGTGCCGGCGTTGAAGAGCAATCTGCTCTTTTACCTCGCCATCTCGCCCAGCCAGTTCGGCGCGGTGGTGGAGCAGCTCTGCCATGCGAACCTCCTCAAGCGCGATGAGCCGCCCGGCGAATGGCAGCGCGTGGTGGTGGAGAAACCCTTCGGCACGGATCTGCCCAGCGCGCTCAAACTGAACAACGAGCTGACCCGGTTCGCGCACGAGAAACAGATCTTCCGCATTGATCACTACCTCGGGAAGGAAACGGTGCAGAACATTTTGATGTTCCGTTTCTCAAACGCCATTTTCGAGCAGCTTTGGAACCGCACTTCGGTGGACCACGTGCAGATCACCGTATCTGAGAAAGTCGGCGTGGGCGGGCGCGGCGGCTACTACGAGGAGTCCGGCGCGATGCGCGACATGGTGCAGAACCACCTGCTGCAAGTGCTCTCGCTCATCGCGATGGAGCCGCCCGTTTCACTGGAGGCCGAATCCGTGCGCGACGAAAAGGTGAAGCTGCTCAAGTCCATCCGCCCCGTGCGCGACGTCAGCAAGCAGGTCGTGCGCGGGCAATACTTCGCCGGCATGGTCGACGGCAAGCTGCGCAACGGCTACCGGCAGGAGGAAAAGGTGAAGACCGACTCGAACGTCGAGACCTACCTCGCACTGAAGTTGTTCATTGATAACTGGCGCTGGAGCGGCGTGCCGTTCTTCCTACGCACTGGCAAGTCCATGCCGCTTTCGGCCAGCGAGGTCCGGATCCAGTTTAAGCCCACGCCCAACGTGCTCTTCGCCGCGAAGTGCGGGATGAAGCTCGACCCCAACGCCATCACGCTGCGCCTTCAACCGAATGAAGGGATCACGCTCCGTTTCAACGGCAAGGTGCCTGGCGCAAGCCTGCAAGTGCGCCCGGTGCGGATGCACTTCAGCTACGATTCCGAGTTCGGTGCGTATACGCCGGAGGCCTACGAACGGCTGCTGCTGGAAGCCATTGCCGGCGATGCGACGCTCTTCATCCGTCGCGACGAGGTCGAGACCGCGTGGAGCATCGTGGACCCCATCCGTGCAGGCTGGGGCGAAAGGCCGTTGACGAACCGGGAGTTTTATTCGGCCGGCACCTGGGGACCGGTGGCGGCGGAAGATTTGATCGCCGCCTCCGGTCACACCTGGCGTGACCCACAGCCGGCGAAGTGATCCAGAGCCGTGCTTGCCATGCCCAATATCGAATTAAAGCATTTCGCGAACGCGTCGGAGCTGGCCAGCCAATGCGCGGACGCATTCAGCTCTTGGGCCACACGCTCGGCCGCTCCGATTTCTGTGGCTGTGTCCGGCGGACGGATCGCGAAGGACTTCTTCGCCGCCGTCGCACAGTTGGCGCGGGAACGCGGGCAATCCCTTGCTCACGTTCACTTCTTTTGGGCGGACGAGCGCTGTGTGCCGCCAACGGATGCGGCGAGCAATTTTCGTCTCGCCTCCGAACTGCTCTTCCAGCCGCTGTCCTTGCCGGCCGCGAACCTCCATCGCATCCGCGGCGAGGATGATCCCGATGCTGCCGCGTGCGCGGCGGAGACGGAGGTGCGCCGGTTCGTGGCCACCAACGCGGCAGGACAGCCGGTATTGGATTTGGTGCTGTTGGGGATGGGTGAGGACGGCCACATCGCCTCCCTTTTTCCCGGTGAGTCAGAACCCCGGATGGCTTCGCCGGCCGTGTATCGCGCCGTGACGGCCAGCAAGCCCCCGCCTCGCCGCATCACCCTGAGTTACGCGGTCATCGCTGCTGCACGTGAGGTGTGGGTGCTGGCTTCCGGGGCAGGCAAGGAGGCAGCCTTGCGGGAATCACTTTCTCCGGGGGGGCAGACTCCTTTGGCGAGGATTCTTCAGGCCCGGAGCCAGACTAGGATCTTGACCGACATTCTGGCCTAGGGCGTCGAAAGGGCTTTCAGTCGCTTAACTCCGGATGCACTGAAATGGGCCGGATTCCCTTGCTGGCGGAGATGAATCCCAAGGTTACCGCGCAGGGTCGCACATCACGCATCGAGAAAATGACCACCCGCTCCAGGGTCAGGCCGGATTGCGGCTCAGAGCAGAGCTTTACCATTTCGTCCAAGGTCTGGAAGGGCAGCGCAACCTCCACATAATCCGGCACCCCGGTGCGGATGAATATGGCCTGGCCGATTGAGTGGGCGGGTAGGCTCATTAACGGATGCAAGCTAGCCCGACGAAGCGATCACGCAAGCTGGAAGTGCCGCCCGTCAACCGGCCAGCTTTGCCGGGGCGAAAATCCCTGCCAAGGCCAGCAGCAGGCCAAAGATGCCAAAGGTCTCCTGCCACACTTCGTCCCACGCCTGTGCCGAGCGGAAGGCCGCGATGCGTTCGGAGTAGAACTTGGATTTATCCGCGGCCGAGCCGTCTGCCCGCTCCTTGAGCTTGGGCAGTTCGTTCATGCGGAATTTTTGGATGTCAGCAGCCGTGATGAGGTTGCCATCGAGATCGGCGCTGGGGCGTGTTTGGGCAATGATTGCTTTCAGCTGCGCATCATCGGCTTTGACAGCCTGTTGAGCGAGCGCGACCGCCTGTTGGTATTGCGCACCGAGCATGCTCTCGGCCTGCCGGTCGGAATAGCGCAGCATCCCCAGCCAAATCATCAGGCCAATGCACAATGAAGAGCAGAGGCAGGCAATCTTGCCGAGGTTGGGCGAGCCGCCCCGGCCCAACAGCCGGGCTGCCCCTCCCGAGAGCAAACCCACCACGATGGCCATCCAGCTCGCGGTCATGGGGGTGGCCTTCAGGATGATGAACCAGATGATCGCCCCGACTAGCGCTCCGCCCGCCGCACCGGCGACGCCTAGATTAAAATTAGGACCACTTACCTCCTTGGTCGCAGTCTTCGCAACCGGCTTTGCCCCAGGCTTTGCGCTGTCTGGTTTGCCTGCGTCCGGCTTGGCGGCGGAGGTCGGTTTGGCGCCGGCCGAGGCCGTGCCCGTCGGACCTGGGCTTGGCTTGCTGCCCGCTGTCGGCGTCGCCGGCCGACTGCCCGGGGGCGGGCGGTTGGGCCGTGGGACTTCCAGCGGTTTGAGGTTGGGGCCGGAGGTTTTGGTGGTCGGAGCAGGTCCGAAGGGATCTTCGATGGGCGTAGCTGCGGCCTTGGAAGCCTGCGGAGCTGGTGATGGCGAGGATGAAGAGGGTGGGGGAACATCACCCGCAGGAGCCGGCGGGGCAGCAGGCACCGCGGGCGCGGATGCAGGCGCGGTGGGCGAGACGTTGGCCGCCACGGGAGGCGGCGCCACTGCCTCTGTCCCAGCCGCTGGTTGGGCCGGACTAGAAGTGGGGGTGGCCTCGCGGCCAGAGGGGGCGATGGGAGAGCTTGCGGGGGCTCCGGCGGCGACCGGTGCGCTGGCGTTCAGCGGATGGTGGGCGACGTAGTTGCTGATCTCTTCGTTCGCCTTGCCCGTAAGGTCCGCCTGACATTGGGGGCAGGTCACGGCACCGGGCATCTCTTTTTCGCCCAACTCAAGGTCGAACTTGTAGCGGGCGCCGCAGGGACAAACGACCCGGATTTCCTTTAACGGCCGGCTGTCCGTGGTGCCTAGTGCCGGTTCCTTGCCGTTCAGAAAATCTACCAGCGCATTGCAGGCGGAAGTCGCAGGCGCTCCACAAGTGGGGCAGGCCAATCCCTCGGGTGCGCGTCCGTTGACCAAGTCCATGCCGAACTTGAAGCGGTTGCCGCACTGGCAGGCGATTTTGGTTTCGATCATATGGCGGTCGCGCTGACAGGCTCGCCCGGTCTGGCGCCGCCGCAGCGCGTGTGCGAACCGGTTCGTAACCCGAACTTACCCAGTCGCAAAGGAAAAACCCGCCTCGAACCGGCGGGGTTCAGCGGCGCAGCTTTTTTTCCAGCAGCATCACGGTCTGGCGGACGCCGGCGTCCACTTCCATGCGGTCTTTCACCAGCCGGCAGGCGTGCAGCACCGTGCCATGGTCGCGACCGCCGAAGGCTTCGCCGATGGTGTTGAGGCTGCTTTCGGTCATCTGCCGCGAGAGGAACATGGCGATCTGCCGCGGAAAGGCGATGTTCTCCGGCCGGCGTTTGCTGGTCATGTCGGCGATGCGGAGATCAAAGTGTTCCGCCACCTTCTTTTGGATGACCTCGATGGTGAGCGTGAAGCGGCTTTCCTCGTGCAGCACGTCGCGCAGGAGGTTTTCCGCCGTCTCGATGCTCATCGGCTTGCCGGTGAGTGAGGCGTAGGAAACCACGCGGATGAGGGCGCCTTCGAGCCGGCGGATGTTCGCCCGGATGCGGTTGGCGAGGAAGTCGGCCAAGTCGTCGGGCAGCACGCTGCCCATCGCCGCCGCGCGCTTGCGGAGGATGGCGATGCGGGTCTCCACATCCGGCGGCTGCAGGTCGGTGACCAGCCCCCACTCGAAGCGGGACACCAGCCGCTGCTCCAGCCCCTGGATCTCGCTGGCCGGTCGGTCGCACGTGAGCACGATCTGCTTGTGGGCTTCGTGCAGCGCATTGAAGGTGTGAAAGAATTCCTCCTGAATGCGTTCCTTGCCCGCGAGGAACTGCACGTCATCGATCAGGAGCAGGTCCGTCTGGCGGCACTTCTTGCGGAAGCGCGCCAGCGAGTTGTCCTGCAGGGCTGCGATGAACTCATTGGTGAACTTCTCGGTGGTCAGGTAGGAGACCCGGGCACCCTTTTTGTGGGCCGCCACATAATGGCCGATGGCGTGGAGGAGGTGGGTTTTACCCAGCCCTACGCCGCCGTAGAGAAAGAGCGGATTGTAGGATTTGCCCGGAGCCTGCGCCACCGCCAGTGCCGCGGAGTGGGCGAACTGGTTGTTGCCGACCACGAACGTGTCAAAGGTGTTGCGCGGGTTAAAACTTGGCTCCGCTTCGCTCGACGGCTGGCTTTGGCTGCGCGCCGATGGGGCAGGCGCGGTTGGCTCGGCGGCTTTGGCCTTGGCCGGCGCGATGCTGCCTGAGTGCCCGTGGGCCGCCACGCGGAACTGCACCTCCAACTGCTTGCCGGTCGCGGTCGCAATAACGTCGCGAAGCAGACCGAAATAGTTGTCTTTCAGCCACACCTCGCAGAAATCGTCGGCGACCTCGAGCGTGAAGGTGTTGGCGTCCATGGCGATGGCGCGCAGGGGGGCAAACCAAAGCTGGTAGATCTCAGGATTGAGGAGCGCGCGCAGGTTTTCCTGCGCTGAAGACCAAGTCGTGTCGGGGTTGGGCTGCATTTGCGGGGGTTTTCGCAAAAGGCCGATTTCGTCCAGCTTATTCACGCCGCTCTGTTACAGGCCGGAAACACCGATAAAGGCGCAGGAATCGGCGCGATTTCCGGGTGGCTGTTGAAGTTGGTAAGAGCGATTCACAGGGCGTGGAGGGCAGGGCTTAATTCAGCGCAAATTGTTCAATTGCAAGTAGTTGTGGATTAAAGTGTTTGGATTTTGCGACGCAGATTCCGCTCAGGTTTCACCGGTGGAAGAACATCGACTAGGAAATCTTTTAAGCCACTGCTTCCGCCCAAGAAAGCACAATGTATAAGCTCTTGTTCGCAGGTTATTCACAGGTGGTTTTTGCCTGAAAAATCGCGGGAATTTGAGGCTTTTCGAGGCCTGCACGCGGCTGCGCGGGTGGCTGGATGCGAATATCCTCCGGCTTACACCGCCGCGTCACCCGTTTCTTCCGTGCGAATGCGCACGACCGACTCGATGCTGCTGATGAAAACCTTGCCATCGCCGATCTTGCCGGTCTTGGCGGCACCCACGATGGCCTTCACCGCGTTCTGCGCGTTGGCGTCTGAAACGACAATCTCCAGCTTCAGTTTCGGCAGGAAATCCACCGTGTATTCGCTGCCGCGGTAAATCTCCGTGTGGCCTTTCTGCCGGCCGAAACCCTTCACCTCCACCACCGTCATGCCCTCCACCCCGATGGCGGTCAGCGCCTCTTTCACGTCGTCCAGTTTGAAGGGTTTGATGATGGCCTCGATCTTTTTCATAGCGTGTAGCGGAAGGTGATACTAGCCGCGAAGACCCTGCTGTAAACCGGAAACTCCGCGGCGGATGAAATTACTTCCGCCGCCACTCGACCTTCGGCGGCTCGGGCAAACCCTGCGCCCGCAGCGCCGTGCGGAAATGCATCTTCGCCACCTGCGCCAGGGCTGCGACCCCGTGCTGCTCGACGATCTGCTTGGCGACTTTGTCCACGGCGGCGGAAGCGCCCTTCGGAAGTTCGACACCCAGATCTTTGCCCATCGCCGCCAGCCGCGTGACGAACTCATGCCGCGCGAGAATGGAAGCCGCCGCCACCGCCAAATCCTCCTCCGCCTTGTGCCGCTGCACGATTTTGAGCTTCAGGCCACGCGCCTTGGCCTCGCGTGCCACCGTGGATTCCGTCGCGGCAAACTGGTCGATAATCGCGTGTTCCGGGGGCGGATTCAGGTGATGTGCGGGCGCAAGCACGGCGAGGATGGAGCTCACGTGACCTTTCGCGAGCAATGGGTTCAGGCTGCGCTCTTCGCGGTAACGCTGGTTGTAGTTTGTCCCGCCGAGCGCGAGCACTTCGCTGTGGCAGCCCGGCGTGGCACGGATGAGCTTCGCCAGTTCGGCGATGCGTTTGTCGCTGCCGATGTTCTTCGAGTCTTGGATGCCGGCCTCCTGCCACGCACGCACGACGGACTCGTTCACATACACCGCCGCCACGCAGAGCGGCCCGAAGAAATCGCCCTTGCCCGACTCATCCACGCCGATGCGCGGGACAAACATCTCGGGGTGCAACACCTGTTCATAACCCAGCTCCGCCCGTCCGATGATCTCCGGCTCCAGCACGAACTCCACGAATTCCTGCGTGCCCTTCCCCTGCACGACGAGTTTGCCGCTTTCGTAAAACACGACGTTGAGTTTGTCCTGCTCGCCCGCAAAGCGCGCATACGGCACCGTCCGCGGCTTGAAGCCGTGCTCGCGCAAGTGCGCCTCCAGCTTGGCGGCCTGGGCGTCATCAAGCTTGCACGTGTGCATCGTGAGAGGTTTCACGCGGCGAGTTTCGGGTTTGGCGATTCGGGATTCGAGTGCAAACTGAGGCCGTGCCGAGCACGAAAGTCCAAAGTCCAAAGTCCAAGGTTCGGAGTCCAAAGTCGGAAGGCCTAGATTCAGTCCGCCACCTCGCGCCGATCATTGTCCCTTTGCTGCTCGACTGGTTCGCCAAAGCCGCCCGCGACCTCCCTTGGCGGCGCACGCTGGATCCGTATGCGATCTGGGTCAGCGAGATCATGCTGCAGCAGACGCAGGTGAAGACCGTCATCCCGTATTGGGAACGCTGGCTGCGCGAGTTGCCCGAGGTGGCCGCGCTGGCCGCCGCGCCCGAACAGCGATTGTTGAAACTCTGGGAAGGCTTGGGCTACTACACGCGCGTCCGGAACCTTCAGAAAGCCGCGCAGCACATCCTCCGCGTTCACGACGGCAAGTTTCCCCCTGATTGGGCCGCCATTCTGGAACTGCCCGGGGTGGGCCGCTACACGGCCGGCGCCATTGCCAGCATCGCCTTCAACCAGCCCGCGCCCATTCTCGACGGCAACGTCATCCGCGTTCTCACCCGTCTCTTCGCCATTGCCGAAAACCCGCGCGAGCAGGCTGTGAACGCGCAACTCTGGCAGCTCGCCACCCAGCTGGTTGAAGCGGCCGCTCCACTTTCCCAGCCGGCCGCACTTGGTTCGGCCATGGTCTTCAGCGGGCCATGTTCAGCCCTCAACCAGTCGCTCATGGAACTCGGCGCGACCGTCTGCACGCCGCAGAATCCGCATTGCTTGCTGTGTCCCGTCCGATCGCACTGCGCCGCGCGCCGCACCGGCCGGGAATCGCAGCTGCCAAACCTTGACCGACGCGTCGCCGTGACGGACCGGGAGTTTCACACCTTCGTGGTCGAGCATGCCGGCAAGTTCCTCGTGGCGCAGCGGCCAGCCGGCGTCCTCAACGCCGGGTTGTGGGAATTTCCCAACCTTGAAGTCCTATCATCGCGGCGCGCTCCAGAGGAATCTTTGGCCGAGCTGCTGCAACTCGCCGGACAGTGCGTGCCGATGGGCGAGATTCGGCACGCCATCACCCGGTATCGCATCACGCAGCATATCTTCCAAATCCGGCTCGCAGCGAAGCCATCCGTGACCCAGTCGCCGTTCCAATGGCTCAAGCTGGACGCCCTTCACGGACTCCCGTTCACCAGCGCGCACAAACGGATTTTGGCCCGTTGCTCTACTTTGCCGCCACTGCCACCGCCTGAAGCACCTGCTCAACACCGAGGCTCCTCATGCAGCGAAAGTCCACCGGGCACTCGCGCAGGAAGCAGGGCGCGCAGGCGGCCGATCCGCACAGAATGACGTTCCGACCGTCACCGGGCAGGCCGGGCGCGGTCAATTCCGGGGCGGTGCTGCCAAACAGCGCGACCACCCGCGTGCCGACGGCCGCAGCCACATGCATCGGGCCCGTGTCGTTGGTGAGCACGACCCGGCAGGCGCGCAGCGCGGCGCAGAGCTCCCGGAGCGAGGTGCGGCCTGCAAGATTGGAGACAGGGCCGCCCGCCCGTTGCTGATTGCCGGATGGCTGGGCCAAGGCGCCGGCGATGTCCGAGGCGAGCGCATTGTCTGCCGGGCCGCCAAAGATCACAAAAGCGCAACTCAGCCGCGCTTGAAGCTCCTTTGCTGCGGCAATGAATCGCTCGGCGGGCCAGCGTTTTGCCGGGCCGTATTCCGCTCCCGCGTTCAGGCCGACGAGCAGGCCGTCCGGCAAACCGAACTTCGCCTTTACCGCTGAGACTTCGGCGTCTCCAACGGCGATGAGCGGGGCAAGCGGCTCCGGCTTCGCGCCCAAGGCGGTGGCGAGATGAAGGTAATGATGGAGGTGATGCCCGGTTGTTGGGACTGGTCGGTGTCGCGGCGCGTCGGACCCGGCGAGCACCAAGCGCTTCACTTCGCCAACGGTGCGTTTGCGCATCTTGATGATGCTTGATCGCCACGGCACGGCCTGCGTGAGCAGCCAGTTGCGCCCGCCGCCCGCGTAGCCGATGCGCCGGGGAATGCGCGCCAAGGCGATCTCCAGCCCGGAGCGCAGCGAGTTGGGCAAGATCAAAGCGGCGTCGTAGCCGCGCCCGGATGGAGCTTGCTCCCCGGCGCAGCGCAACCGTCGCGCGATGCTGAACACGCCTTCCCTCGTGCCGAACGTGATGACCTCATCCACGGCCGGATGCCCGGCCCAGAGGCCCGCCAGCTTCTCGTGGGTGAGCAGCGCGATGTGGGTATCCGGCAGAGCCTCGCGCAACCGGAGCAACGCCGGAGTGGTCATCACGGCGTCGCCGAGCCAGTTCACGCCGCGGACCAGGAGGCGGCGGGGAACCGTGGGCGTTGAAGCTGGCGGGGTCACTTGATGACGGCAGTGCGGAGAGGATTAAGAGTAGGATTAGGATTAAGCGCAAGCAGCCACGAGCGCATGTTGCCGCCCAGCCTCCGCCTCCTGCTCGCAGCTCTAATCTTTATCCTGCTCCTCCCCCGGTTTCGGTTTCCGCCACTTGCCTTCCTTCCAGCGGTTGTGCACCCAGAACCAGTTTGCCGGGTCGCGGCGGATGGCGGCCTCGAAGGCGTGGTTCATGTCGCGGGCCATGTCTTCCGGCGGGCGCGGTTGCCCGTTAGCGTGGGTGGGAATTTCGTCGCCCACCTCGATGCGCCACCGGCCCGGCGCAGTGCGGTAGCAGATGATGGTGTAGAGCGGGCAGCCGTAGCGCAACGCGAGCACGCCCGGGGCGACGCTCGTGGAGCAGTCGCGTCCGAAAAACGGCAGGCGCACGCCGCGGTCGCCTGCGTGCTGGTCGGTGAAAAGGCCCAGCGCCATGCCGGGCCGGTTCATCGCCGCCTTCAGTGCGTCGGCGTCCTTGCGCCGCTCGAAGAACAGGCTGCCGGACTTCTCGCGCAGCTCCTGCATCACGCGCGTGAGTCCCTCCTGCTTCAGCCCGCGATACGTCGTCGCGATCTGATAGCCCGGGAGCCACAGAGCCGAACGGCCCAGCAACTCGAAGTTCGCGAAATGACCGACCGCACACACGACGCTGCGCGGCTTTTCCCCCGCTGCTGCTTTGGGAAATTTTTCCGCGCCGACAAACTCGGTGACGGCGCGGATGCCCTCGGCGTCGAAGCTCGCCGTCTTCACCGCGCAGGCAAAACTCTCACCGATGCGCTTGAAGTTGTCCTGCGCAAGCGCCCGCACCTCGGGAGCGGACTTCTCCGGAAAACACGCCGCGATGTTCCGCTGCGCGACTTTGCGATGCCGCCCATCCAGCGCATATGCCACCGCACCGCAGGCCCGCCCCAGCCGCGCCACGGCTCCGAGCGGCAG
>CAZQEW010000092.1:17599-18699 GCA_964591495.1 uncultured Klebsiella sp. | reverse complement strand
ATGAAGAACGGCACGCGCGCGTCCAGCTCGAAGGTCGAGGTCTTCGCCCACAGGCCGTGCTCGCCAAGATGATAGCCGTGGTCGCCGACAAACGTGATGATGGTGCGGTCCGCCACGCCGCTGCGGTCGAGCGCGTCGAGCACCTTGCCGAGCTGGGCGTCGAGGTAGCTGATGTTGGCGAAGTAGCCGTGGCGAATCTCAGCAACCTGCTCGGGCGTGAAGGTGACCTGGTTCGGCGGAATGCCGCGCAGCTCGCGGCCGTCGTGGAAGGCGATTTCCGGCGCGTCCGGGGACCGGGCGGGGTTGAGCGGCGGGAGCTTTGCGCGGTCGTAGAGGTCCCAGTATTTCTTCGGCGCGTTGAACGGCGCGTGCGGTTTCCAAAAGCCAACCGCGAGGAAGAAGGGTTTGTCCTTCACCTCGGCCATCACGCGCACAGCTTCGCCAGCGACGCGGCCGTCGTAGTAGGCTTCATCCGGCACGTCGCGGCATTCGTAAAGCGGGACGGAGGTGTATTGGCGCGGGGCGGGCGAGGCGACGTTCGGCGGCAGCGGGCCGGTCACACGCGCGTCGTCCTCCCCGTGCGTCTCGTAGTAGAGGAATTCCGGCGCGCTCCACGAGCGGCGGTCGCCTTTCTCCTTCGTGTGCCAGTTGTGGAAAATCTTCCCGACACAGCGCGTGTGGTAACCGTGGTCCTTGAACCACAGCGGCAACGTGGTCACGTCGGGGTTCAGCTCGCGGAAATGCGTGCCGTTGTTCCAGAGGCGCAGCGTGTCCGGCCGGCGGCCCGTGAGCATCGAGGAGCGCGAGGGGTTGCAGACGGCCTGCTGGCAATAGGCGCGGTCGAACTGGAGCGAGCGCTTCGCGAGCCGGTCGAGATTCGGTGTCAGCGCGGACGAACCGTAGGTGGCCAGCTCCGGGCGGAAGTCATCCGCCATGATGAAGAGGATGTTCGGCTTCGGCGCGGCTGCGGCGGCGAGGGCAAAGAGGACGAAGCAGAGAAAGAGGCGGAGGAAGGGCATGGAAATAGAAACTGGGTTGGGACGCCTAGAAATACTCGGGACTCCTCTCCCTCACCCCAGCCCTCTCCCGCTGGGAGAGGG
>CAZQEW010000092.1:0-17589 GCA_964591495.1 uncultured Klebsiella sp. | reverse complement strand
CGGTGTCAGCGCGGGCGAACCGTAGGTGGCCAGCTCGGGCCGGTAGTCGTCCGCCATGATGAAGAGGACATTGGGCTTCGATGCCGCTGCGGCAGTGACAGCGAGTAAAATCAGGGCGAGAAATGCTTTCATGGCAGGTGGGGCTTATTTCCGCGCCCCCTCTTTCGCCTTCGCGATGGCGAAGTCCACGAGCACCTGCGAACGGAAGAAGCCCTCGAAGAAGTTGTGACCCTGGCCTTCGAGGATGATGAGCTTCACGAGGTCGCCCGCGCCTTCGGCCTGGTAGCGGCGGACGAGTTCGGCGGAGTTCTCCTTGAGCGGCACCACCTTGTCCACGTCGCCGTGGATGAGCGCGACCGGCACCTTCGCCTTCGCCAGCACGGCGATGCGCTCGATGGGGTTGAACTCGGCGGCACGCGCCCCGAGTTGCTCAGGAGTCAGCTCGTAGGCTCCAGCCGCGCGGGCGAGGCCGGGATAGGTGCGGAAGTCATAGACCGGGTAAATGCCGATGAGGCCGGCCACGCGCGTAGGATTCGCGATGGCCCAACTGCTCGTCCACAGCCCACCGCGGCTGCGCCCGAAAAGACACGGCTTTGTGCCGAAACCGCGCTTCTCGGTCAGCTCACGATACAGCGCATCAAAGGTCGCGTGGCTCTTCGGGCTGCCGTAGGCCTCGCCCACGTCCACTCCCGCCACGGCGATGCCAGCGGCGGTGAACTGTTCGTGCATCCAGCGCTCGGCCTGGTCGGGATACGGCGGCAGCGTGGGGCCGTAGAAAATCCATGGCTGCGGCGAAGTGCGCTTCTTCGGGGGCGGCAAGTAGAGGAAGGCGGGGCGGCCCGCGATAGTGAAGTTCTCCGTGTGCGGCAGCGCGAGCCGGCCAGATGCCGCGGCGGCTTTCTTCGCAGGCGGAGCGGCAGGCGCGGCCGCGGGGAGCTGCGCCGCGAGGTAGCGCGCGGCGTTCTCGACCACCCGCAAGTTCTCCGCCTGCTTGAAGACCGGATGCGTCTCGTGGCCGGGCCGGAAGTAGAAGACGCCGCCCTTGCCCACCTGCCACAGCGACCCGCTGCGGAACCACTCGCCCTTGTCCCAGCGTTCCTCGAAGACCACCGCGTCCGGCGCGGGCACATGGAACGGCTCGGCATACATCTCGGTGGCCGGGATGTCCCACGCGGCGGGCAGGCCCTGAGCGATGGGATGATTCGGCAGCAGGGTCTTCACGTGACTCGGTGCGCCGTCGTTGCGGTAGGCGGGAAAGATGCAGCCGGGCAGAGTGAGCTTCCAAACGCCGTCTTCCTGACGCAACGCGGGGGTAAGCGGAGCCTCGCGGCGCGGCACCTTGCCAAGCGGGTTGTCGTTGAAGAACTCGAACTTGGCCGCGGCGCGCTCGGCGGCGGGGATTTGCGCGCGCGCATCGTCCTTGGTCCGCTCCTGCATGAGCCGCACGAAAGGCCGCGCCCAATGCGCCGAGTGCAACGCGACGAGCGCGAGCCGTCCGTCCCGGACGCGTTGCACGAGCGCCTCCACGCGCGGCGTCTCGACCAGCGCGTGTTTCTGGTGGCCCCACCAGATGACGACCTGCGCGGCGTCCAGCTCAGCGTCGGAGAGGCCTTGGTTGGGCGAGGCGAAGTTGACGGAAACGACCTTGAAGCCTGGCTGCTTGGCCAGATGCGCGGCAATGGCGTCGCCGAGAAACCCACCGTCGTAGGCGCGCTTTTGTTCCGGCTGTTGCTCATCCCACACGAGCACCCGGACGGGTGCCCCTGCGGCAAAAAGCGAACCTGACAGAAATCCCAAGGCCAGCCAGGGCAGGAGCAGACGATGCATGATGCCGCGATGCTGCAAAGCACGCGGAGAGCTGGCGAGCGGAAACTTGCCCACAACAAGCCGGCGAATTCCGCGGTGCCAGTTCGTGTCCACTCATGGTTCCTGCGCATGATCATAGACGTCCACTCCCACTTCTGGCGCTTCCCTGAGGATTTCTCTGCCGACTTCATCCGGCAGGCGCAGCGCGCGCGGGGTGGGCAGCCGGTGGATTTGCGCGTGCGGTTCGAGGACTACGCCGCCACGGCGCCAGCGGACACGCGCACCATCGTCTTCGGCGGCAAGGCGCGGCTGAGCGGCGTGTGGGTGGACGACCGGCTCGTGGCGGACTACGTCGCTGCGCACCCGGACCGGCTTATCGGCTTCCTCTCCGTGGACCCGACGCAGGACGGCTGGGAGCGCGAGTTGCGCGTAGGCCGCGAGGAGCTGGGCCTGCGCGGCATCAAGCTGCTGCCCATGTATGCGGGGTTCAGCATGGATGACTCGCGCCTCGACCCGCTCTGGCGCTACGCCGAACAGCACGCGCTGCCGGTGCTGCTGCACGCGGGCACAACGTTCATCGCGCAAGCCCCGCTGGCCTTCACGCTGCCGCGCCTCATCGAGCCGGTCGCGCTGAAATTTCCGGGCGTCAAAATCATCCTCGCGCACCTCGGCCATCCCTACGAAGCCGAGTGCCTCGTCACCATCCGCAAGCACGACAACGTCTTTGCCGACGTGAGCGCGCTGCACTACCGGCCCTTCCAGCTCTACCACAGCCTGATGCTCGCACAGGAATACGGCGTCTGGCCCAAGCTCCTATTCGGCACCGACTATCCGTTCACGACCGTCAACGCCTCGATTGAAGGCATTCGCAAACTCAACGAAATGCTCGAAGGCACCAAGCTGCCGCGCCTCGACGTGAAGCAAATCGAGGCGATGATTCAGCGGGACAGCCTCAAGTTGCTCGGCCTGGAGAAATGAATCCGCCTCCCGCCAACGCCGCGCCGACGCACACGCGCTTCGTCGTGCTCGCGGGGTTGTGCGCCGCCGCTGCGTTGTCCTACGTCAGCCGCAACGCCATCGCCGTCGCCGAAAGCACCGTGCGCGGTGACCTCGGGCTCACGAAGGAGCAGTCCGGCTGGCTGATGAGCGCGTTCTTCATCTCGTATTCCGTCTGCCAGATTCCCGGCGCGTGGGTCGGGCAGCGCTTCGGTGCGCGACGGGCGTTGCCGGCGTTTGCGATTGTGTGGTCCATCGCCACGGCGGCGACGGCGCTGGGCGGCTTTGTAAACGTCCTCGCGATGCGCGTGGTGAAGGGAGTTTCGCAGGGCGGTCTGTTTCCCATCTGCACCGGCGTGGTGGCGAAGTGGTTTCCCAAGACCGGCCAGGCGTTCGCGACCGGCGCGCTGGGCAGCTTCATGTCCGTGGGCGGCGCGGTGGGCGCAGCGCTCACGGGCTGGCTCGTGGTGGAGATTGGCTGGCGGTGGATGTTCGTGCTCTACAGTTTGCCGGGGCTACTGTGGGCGGCGTGGTTCTGGGGTTGGTTCCGCGAAACGCCGCGTGAGCATGGCTCGGTGAACCAAGCGGAGGCGGAACTCATCTGCCCCCGTGCCGGCGGTTTGCAACCGCCGTCCGTTGCTGCCGTTGCCGAAAAGAGCGGCGAGTGCAAATCGCCGGCCCAGGCAATTCCTTGGCTCCAACTCCTCACCAGCCCGGCGATGTGGTGCATCTGCGGCCAACAGTTCTTCCGCGCGGCGGGCTACATGTTCTTCACGAGCTGGTTCGCCACGTATCTTCAGGAAGCGCGTGGCGTGACCATCCTCAAGTCCGGGTTTCTCACCATGCTGCCATTGCTCGCCGTGGTGGCCGGCAGCCTCGCGGGCGGCTGGGTTTCCGACGCTGTGCTGAAACGCACCGGCAGTCGCCGGCTCGCGCGGCAGGGCGTGGCGGTCGTCTCGCGCGGACTGTGCGCGGCGCTCACCTTGTCCGCTTATTTCTTCGCCGATGCGCTGGCGGCGGTGCTCATCATCAGCGCGGGGTCGTTCTTCGCGGCAGTCGCCGGGCCGTGCGGCTACACCATCACCATCGACATGGGCGGCGAGCATGTGCCGACCGTGAACAGCGTGATGAACATGACCGGCAACTTCGGCGCGATGCTCTTCCCGCTCGCCGTGCCGCTGCTGCTGGGCAAGGAGCAGAACTGGAACGTGGTCCTAGTCAGCTTCGGCGTGCTCTACATTGGCAGCGCGCTCTGCTGGTGGCTGCTGAAGCCGGAGGGCAGCGTGTTTGAACAAGCGCTGATACGTCCGAAGTCCGATACCCAACCATGACCCAAGTCGATACTCCGCAAAGCCGCTGCCGCTTCGCCCTCGTGTGGGGCGACATCACGCCGCCCGCAAACATCTACCACCGCATGTGGGGTGCGGCGAAACACGAGCGCGCGACGGGCGTCCACCGCCCGCTGCGCGCGACCGTCGCCATCTTTGAATCGCTCGACCACGCCACTGCCCGTGCCGGCGATTTGAAATCGCCGTCTGTTGCAGCCGGAGCCCACGGGCGGCGGTTGCAAACCGCCGGCACGGCTTCGCACCAAATCCTTCTCGCACTCGACCACTGCGTGCTCGGCGCGGTCGAGCATCGCCAACTCGTCGAGCACATCGCGCAGGCCACCGGGCAGGCGGCAGAGAGCATCCTTGTTGTCTTCTCGCACACCCACGGCGCGGGCTTGATGGGCTTGGAACGCGCGTCACTGCCGGGCGGGGATTTGATTCCCGGCTATCTCCGCGGCGTGGCGGAATGCGCGGCGGGCTTGGTGAAAGACGCCTTGGCCAAGCTCGCGCCCGCCGACATCACCTACGACCACGGCCGCTGCAATCTCGCCGCGCATCGCGATTTTTGGGACGCCGAACGCCAGCTCTGGGCCTGCGGCTTCAATCCCGCCGCACCCGCCGACGACACCGTGCTGGTCGCGCGCGTGACGGGCACCGACGGCAAGCTGCTCGCCAGCGTAGTGAACTATGCCTGCCACCCGACCACGCTCGCGTGGGACAACACGCTCATCAGCCCCGACTACATCGGCGCGCTGCGCGAGACGGTCGAGCAAGAGACGGGTGCGCCGTGCCTCTTCCTGCAAGGCGCGAGCGGTGAGCTGGGGCCGGTCGAGGGCTTCGTGGGCGACCCGGCGGTCGCGGACCGCAACGGCCGGCAGCTCGCCTACGCCGCGCTCTCGGCGCTCACCGCGCTGCCAGCGGCGGGCACGCGCTTCCGCTACACCGGCCCTGTCGTGTCCGGCGCGACGCTCGGTGCGTGGGCGCATGAGCCGTTGTCAGCCGACGAACTCGCGGCGAAGGCAACGTGGCAAGTCACGCGGTGGAATGAACCGCTCGCGTATCGCCCCGGCCAGCCGACCGCGACGCAAGTCGAGGCGGAGCTGAAGCAATTCCAAGCCGACGAAGAAGCCGCCCGCGCCGCTGGCGACGCCGCCAAGGCCGCCGACTGCCGCGCAATGGCCGAGCGCAAACGCCGTCTTCTGCACCGGCTCTCTCAGCTCCCGCCCGGCGAACAGTTCCCGCTGCAAGTCACGCTCTGGCGCATGGGCGACGCGTGGTGGCTCGGCGTGCAAGGGGAGTTCTACAGCGTGCTCCAAACCGAGCTGCGCCGGCGCTTCCCCGGGAAGGCCATCATCGTCGCGACCATTGCGGCGGACTGGGGCGCGTCGTATCTGCCGCCACGCGAACTCTACGGCACGGGGATTTACCAGGAGACCATCGCCGTCGTCGCGCCGGGAAGTTTGGAGCAGGTGATTGAGGCGGTAGCGCAGCGGATGAAGGATTTCTAGCCACGGATTAAACACGGATTGAACACAGAAGGCTCGCTTGAGTTGAGACCAATTCCGTGTTTCATCCGTGTTCACCCCGTGGCGAAACAAAGCACATGAAAATCAAAAAGATTGAAACGCTGGTCTGCCACGCGCGGATGCGGAACTGGGTGTTTGTGAAAGTCGTCACTGACCAGCCGGGACTCATCGGTTGGGGCGAGGCGACGCTGGAATGGCACACGCGCAGCGTCGTCGGGGCCATCGAGGACATCGCGGAGCTGCTCGTGGGCGAGGACCCGACGCGCCCGGAGCACTTATGGCAGATGATGTATCGCCAGCACTTCTGGCACGGGCACGGCATCGTGCGCGCGACGGCCATCGCGGGCATTGACCTCGCGTTGTGGGACATCGTCGGGAAGGTCGCAGGGCTGCCGCTGGCGAAGGTTTTCGGCGGACCGGTGCGCGATTATGTGCGGACCTACTGCCATCTCGGCGGCGGGCGCATGGAGGATTTTTACGAGACGCCGGTAGACAACGCCAAACGCTTCGCCGACCTCGCCCGCGCGGCGGTGGCGGACGGCTTCACGGCGTTCAAGAGCATGGCCGTGCCGAGCACGATGCCCATCGAGGGCCAGAAGCCGGTGAAGGCCGCTGAAGCCGCCGTGGCCGCGATGCGCGATGCGGTAGGGCCGGACATTGACATCATGGTGGACTGCCACGCGCGCCCTTCTCCGGCGATGGGCCTGAAGTTCGGCAAGGCGCTGGACCCGTATGGCCTCTACTTCTTCGAGGAGCCGTGCTGGCCCGAGTGCGTTGATGGCCTCGCGAAAATCAACGCCACGCTCACCACGCCCGTCGCCAGCGGCGAGCGGGTGACGAACTTGGAGGCGTTCAAAGAACTCTTCGACAAGCGCGCGGTGGAAATCTGCCAGCTCGACCTGACGCATTGCGGCGGCTTCACGGCGGCGCGGCGCGTGGCGGCGTTGGCGGAGGCGCAACGCATCGCGCTCGCGCCGCACAATCCGCAGGGACCGGTGAGCACGGCGGCGTCGCTGGAGTTCGGCTTCTCGCAGCCCAGCTACATCATCTGCGAGACAGTCCACAACGACGTGCCGTGGCGCGCGGAGGTGGTGCAGGAAGGCTTCACGGTGGAGAAGCAGGGCCGCATCGTGCGCCCGAACACCAAGCCCGGCCTGGGCATCACCATCAACGAGAAGGCCGTGAAGAAACACCCGTTCCAGCAGGAAATTCTTCAACGCGAGTTCAGCCGCGATGGCGCGGTGGCAGACTGGTGAGCCGGCGAATCCAGGCGTTCATCGCGCCGTCCACTCAGGCCACACCATGAACGCCACTGCCGCCCGCACCCGCCGCCAGTTTCTTGCCGCCACCGCAGCGACGCTGAGCACGCCAGTCCTCCTCCGCGCAGCGGACGCGCCGAAGCTCAAGGCGGCGATCATCGGTCATACGGGACGTGGAGACTACGGCCATGGGCTGGACGTCATTTTCAACGGTCGCCCGAATGTCGAGCTGGTTGCCGTGGCGGACGCGCACCCGGAGGGCCTGGCCAAAATGGCCGCGAAGCTCAAGGCCCCGCGCCAATACGCCGACTACCGCGCGATGCTGGAGAAGGAGCGCCCGCAGCTTGTCGCCATCGGCCCGCGCCATGCCGACCAGCATCTCGCAATGGGCCTCGCGGCGGTCGCGGTGGGCGCGCACATCTACATGGAGAAGCCCATCACGCCCACGCTCGCCGAGGCGGACGAACTGCTCGCGGCGGCGGAGAAGCGCGGCGTGAAGTTCGCCGTCGCGCACCAGATGCGGATGGCCCCGAACGTCGGGCATCTGCGCAAGCGCATGGCCGAGGGCCTCATCGGCGAACTGCTGGAAATGCGTTCGTGGGGCAAGCAGGACGGCCGGGCGGGCGGCGAGGACATGATCGTGCTGGGCTCGCACCTGTTCGACCTCATGCGGCTCTTTGCCGGCGATGCGCAATGGTGCAGCGCCCGTGTGACGCAGGCCGGCCGCGACATCACACCCGCCGATGCGCGGGTGATGAAGGACAACGTTGGCCCGGTCGCGGGCGACGAGGTCACGGCGCAGTTCGGCTTCGCGAAGGGCGTGACTGCCACGTTCACCAGCCGGGCCAAACTGCGCGAGCATACCGGGAACTGGGGCATCGAATTCATCGGCACCAAGGGCGCGGCGCGCATCCTCGCGAACATTCCGCCGCAGGTGTTTGCGCTGAAGACCTCCGGCTGGAAGCCCGACGGCAAGGCCGAAGAATGGAGGAGGCTTCCCGACGATCCGACGTTGAATCAGCCGGCGCAGGGCTTCACCGAGGCCAACGCCCGGCTCGTGGACGACTGGCTCGACGCCATCGCCAAGAACCGCGCGCCCGAGTGCAGCGGCCACAACGCGATGAAGGCCATCGAGATGATCATGGCCGTTTACCAGTCGGCGTTGGGTGCGAAGCGCGTTTCCCTCCCGCTGGCCGACCGCCGGCATCCGCTGGCGGCGTGATCAGGGGCGGGCGCTTTGCCCTCACGGCAGCTTCGGCCGCACGCGGGTCTGGCCGTCCTTGGCCACGGGATACGCGGCTTGATGGCGGTCGAGCGCGGCGATCAGTCCCTGCATCAGCCGGCGCAGTTCAGCGGGCTGGGCGGCGGCGAGATTCTTCTGCTCGAAGGGATCGGCCTTCAGATTGAAGAGCTGATAATGGGACTGCTCCGAAACCTCCGTGGGGAAGTAGTGATAGATCACCTTCCAGTCGCCGTCGCGGAACGTGGTGAAGTAGTCCGTGCGGTGCGGCGCGTGCGGGTAGTGCATGAGGAACTGCTCCGGCCGGCCCGGGTCGCGCTTGCCGGCGAGCAAAGTATCGAGCCAAGCGCCGTCCACGGCGTGACCGGCGGGCGAGGACAGGCCGGCCAGCGCCAGCAGTGTCGGAAACAAATCCATGACCGCAGCCGGCTGGCTTTGCACGGTCCCGGCGGGGATGGGCAGGCGCTGCTGATGCGGGCTGGAGCCGCCGGCCTTCGCCCAAGCGGCGATGAACGGCACGCGCACGCCGCCCTCGTAGTGCGAGCCTTTCTTGCCACGCAGCGGGGCGGCGCAGGCGACTTCGTGCTGGTGGCCGAGCGGCGCGTCGGAGCCATTATCGCCGAGGAAGACCACCAGCGTGTTCTCCGCGACGCCGAGCTTTTCCAGGTTGTCCAACACATCGCCAAGCGACTTGTCCATGCCCTCGATGAGCGTGGCGAAGGCCTGTGCGTTGGCGGGCTTGCCGGAGTTCGCGTAGTGCGCGGCGAAGCGCGCGTCGGAGTTGAACGGCGCATGGACGGCGTATTGCGGGAAGTAGAGGAAAAACGGCTTGCCGGCCTTCACCGCGTCGCCGACGTGCGCGTTCGCCTCGCGGGTCAGCGCCTCGGTGAGGAAGATGTCCTGACCGTGGTATTTCTCCAGGCCGAGAACGCCGGCCTTGGCATTTTTGGTCTTCAGGCCGAAATCCTGCGTGCCGAGGTAGCTCGCGGGGGCGCCGATGGAAGCCCCGCCCACGTTGACATCAAAGCCGAGGTTGCGCGGGTCCGCACCCTCGGAATCGCGCGGGCCGAAGTGCCCCTTGCCGACATGGATGGTGCGGTAGCCGCCGGCCTGCAACTGCCGCGCGAGCGTGACGTCGCCCCGCTTCAGGCCGCGCCAGTTCCAGTCCGGTGCGCCCTGTGGCCCGGCGTTGTCGCGGTCGGGGTTGATCCAGTTGGTCGTGCGGTGCCGGGCGGCGTTCTGCCCGGTCATGATCGAGATGCGCGTGGGCGAGCACACGCTCATGGCGTAGAACTGGTTGAAGCGGATGCCGCGCGCGGCGAGCCGCTCCATGTTCGGCGTGCGGTAGTAATCGTTGAGCGGATAACGCTTTGGCCGCCCCGCCTCATCGGTGAGAAACGGCACGGAGGTGTCCATGATGCCCATGTCGTCCACGAGCATGATGACGAGATTGGGCGGCGCAGGCGCGGCGGAAGCGGTGGGCGCGGCGAGGCCGAGGGCGAGCAACACCAAGAGACAGGGAAACAATTTCATGGGGACAAAGGGATCCGGTTCACTTCCACACGCCCGGCGCGTCGGTCCACTGGGTCAGCACCTGGCGTTGCGTCACGGGCCACCAGGCTTGCAGGCGCGCGGCAAGGCGGGCGACGATTTCGGGATTCTGCGCGGCAAGGTTCTTGTCCTCGTGCGGGTCGGCGAGCAGGTCGAACAACTGCGGACGCTTTTCCGTGCGCGGATGGCTGCTGGCGTAGCGGCCGAGCTTGCCGTCGTAGGTGAGCAGCAGCTTCCACCGGCCGTCCACGACCCAGCGGTAAAGCAGCGTGTCCTCGGGCTTGTCCAAGTTCGCCACGTCGTGATCAAAAGTCTCGCCGAACACTTCCTTGCGCGGCGTGGGCTGGCCGGATTTGAGGATGGACAGCAAGTCATAGCCGGGGAGGTTCTTCGGAATCGAAGCCCCCGCCGCCGCCAGCGCGGTGGGCACGATGTCCACACTTGAACAAAGCTGCTCGCCGCGCTTGCCCGGCTGGATGACGCCCGGCCAACTGAACAGGATCGGCTGCCGCACGCCGCCTTCATTGGCGGACTGCTTCGAGCGCGGCGCGTAACCCGTGCCGTTCTCTTGTTGGATCCAGCCGTTGTCGGCCACATACACGATGAGCGTGTTGCGGGTCAGGCCCTTCGCTTCGAGCCGGTCGAGCAGTTGACCGCACGTCTCGTCGAACCACTCGACCATCGCGTAGTAGCGCGCCACGTGGTCGGAGGCGATGCCCTTGGCCTTGTATTTCTGGAACAGGCGCTCCGGCGGCGTGTGCGGCGTATGCGGCATGAACGGCGCATACCAGAGGAAGAACGGCCTTTGCTCCGCCACCGCGTGGTCCATGAACTGAAAGACGGGTTCCATGCCCTCGCGCCCGATCTTGAGACCGTCGTCGCCGTGGCGGCCGCCGGGCTGCGGGAAGCCGCGCGTCATCCCGTGGGTGAAGCCGCCGCGCTGGTGGCTGCCTTCCCACCACTTGCCGGACTGGTGGCTCAGGTAACCCTGTTGGCCGAGCAGCTTCGCGATGGATGGCTGCTGGTAGAAGTTCGCGATGAGCCGCTCGCGGAGCGCGGCGTATTCAGCCGGCTCGCCGGCAGCCTTGCCCTTGGCCTTGCCTTTGGCTTCGCCCTTTGCTTTTGCCGCGTCGGGGGCGGCCATCGCGGGCAGCACGGCGGGGTCGTTGCCCGTGACCTTGTGCTGATGCGCATAAAGCCCATTGGCGAAGGTCGCCAGCGCCGGCCGGCACAGCGCGGTGGGCACGTAGCCGCGCGTGAACAACGCGCTGCGGGCGGCGAGCTTGTCGAGATTCGGCGTTTCGATCTGGCGATGCCCCATGAAGCCGTAGTCCGTCCAGGCGTGGTCATCCGAGATGATGAAAACAACGTTGGGCGGCGGGGCGGCGAATGTGGGGTGAGCGGCGAGCAGCCCGACCAACAGGAGGAAAATGCCCAGTGGGCCGGCTAAGCCAAAGCGATCTTTCATGACGAGCACTGTAGTTGCGAAGACTCGGGTCGCGCAGCCAGAATCTGCCGGCGACTCAGATCTTCAGTTCCCCTCGCTGCACTCGCACACAGGCGCTTGCGTGGCCAGGGTCGATTTCTTTCAAGGTCATTTCCCCCGTGCGGCAGGCGGGCTGGGCGAACTCACAGCGGTCGGCGAAGGCGCAGGCGGGGAGCGGCTTGGACACGTCGGGCGGCAGGCCGGGGATGGTGTAAAGCTCCGCGCCCTTGCCTTGCAGCGCCGGGATGCTGCGCTGGAGCGCGCGGTTGTAGGGGTGCAGCGGGCGCGCGAAGATGTCCTCCACCCGGCCCGACTCCACCACGCGGCCCGCATACATCACCTGCACGCGCCGGCAAAAGCCTGCCACGACGCCGAGGTCATGCGAAATCCAGATGACCGCCATGCCCCGCTCGCGCTGGAGCCGCGCGATGAGGTCGAGGATTTGCGCCTGCACGGTCACGTCCAACGCGGTGGTCGGCTCGTCGGCGATGAGCAAGTCCGGCTGGGTGATGAGCGCCATCGCGATCATCACACGCTGCCGCATCCCGCCGCTGAACTCGTGCGGATGGCTCCGTATGCGCCGCGCGGCGTCCGGCACGCCCACTTCCTCCAGCGCGCGAATGGCGCGCTTCACCGCCTCGGCGCGCGGCATGTTCTCGTGGATGAGCAGCGGTTCGATGAGCTGTTCCTCGATGCGCAGATACGGGTTCAGCGAGGTCATCGGGTCTTGGAAAATCATCGCGATGCGCTTGCCGCGAATCTGGTTCAGCTCCGCCTCACCCATCGCGAGCAAATCCGCGCCGTCGAACCGCGCGATGCCTGATTCGATGCGCCCCGGCGGCTTGGGAATGAGTCCCATCAAAGAGTAGCACGTCACGGACTTGCCCGAGCCGCTCTCACCGACGATGCCGAGCGTCTCGCCCTTCTCAACGCTGAAGGACACGCCATCCACCGCCCGCACGATGCCATTGCGCGTGTGGAAGTGGGTGCGGAGGTTTATGACTTCGAGCAGGGGCTGGGCCATTGGGGTGAGGGTGAATCAGGTTGCCGGCGGGCTGCAACCGCAGATGGGACAGTCGAGTCGGCGGGGAGCCTGGAGCCGGCGGAATTCCATGCTGCCCAAGTCCATCACGAGGCGCGTGCCGGCGAGCGGTTGGCCGAGACCGGTAAGCAACTTGACCACCTCCACGGCGCCGAGGCAGCCAGCGGTGCCGCTGACTGCGCCCAGCACTGGGAACTGGCGTTTCCAATCGGGCGGAGCCTCGGGAACAAGACATTGCAGACAGCCGGTTCGACCCGGAATGAAGGTGGTGACATGCGCTTCGAATGCATACACGGCGCACTCGACCATGGGCCGGCGGGCCGCGACGGCGGCGCGGTTGAGCGCGAGCCGTTCGCCGAACATTGGGGCGGCATCCACCACGACATCGGCCAGGGCCACAAGCGACGCGGCGTTGGTCTCCGAAACATTTTCCGGAACGGCGATGATCTCCAGGCGCGGGTTCAAGTCATGCAGCCTGCCCACGATGGTGTCCATCCTCGACTGGCCAATGCGGGCTTGGGTTTGAAGGATTTGGCGGTTCAGGTCGCTGGGGCGGAGCCGGCCACCGTGGGCGAGAATCAACCGCCCTACCCCGGCGGCGGCCAGCTGGTAAGCCACGTTGCCGCCGAGGCCACCGACGCGCGAGATGAGGATGCTGGCAGCCTTGAGCTTCACCTGCGCGGCTTCACCGAAGCCGGGTAGCCACATCTGCCACTCGTAGATGGCGCGTTCCTCGGCGGTCAGCTCCGGTGGAGCAGTTGAGCGGTTGCGGTTCAAATGGTGCTATGTGAAGCCGCCGGGAAGATTGTGCGGCCGTTACGCATGCGGCAAGCCGGCATTGCTTTAACGGTCTGCTGCGAAGTGCGATCGGGCTGTGGGCAGGAGCGTTAAGGGTGGGTAGACTTCGATGGCATGCCTCCGGGATAATTGATGGCGGTTGGTTTTCCCTCCGCCCGGCGACCGCATGGTAATCCCCTTCGAGGGCGAACTGCTCAGCCGGTTGAAGATTGAATTGGCCCGGCCAGCTGCCTAGGCTGCCTGTCATGAAATCACTATTCGGCCTCGTGATTGCCGGGTTTTTGCTCACCTCGGCATCCGCCCAGACTTACAACGTCGCCGTCATTCCCAAGGGCACGAGCCACGAGTTTTGGAAATCCATCCATGCCGGGGCAAACAAAGCCGCGCAGGAACTCGCCGCGCAGGGGGTGAAGGTGAACGTGAACTGGAAGGGCCCGCTGCGCGAGGACGACCGCGACCAGCAGATCGGGGTGGTGGAGAACTTCACCATCCGCCGCGCGCACGGCATCGTGCTCGCGCCGCTGGATTCGAAGGCGCTCGTCGCGCCCGTCGAAAAGGCGCTCGCGAGCAAGATCCCCGTCGTCATCATCGACTCCGGGCTTCAGAGTGAGAAGACCACGAGCTACGTGGCCACGGACAATTTCAAGGGCGGCCAGCTCGCGGGCGAGCACCTCGGCCAGCTCCTCGGCGGCAAGGGCAAGGTCATCATGCTCCGTTACCAGGTCGGCTCCGCGAGCACCGAGGAGCGCGAGGCCGGCTTCCTCGACGTGATGAAAAAGAAGTTCCCCGGCATCGAGCTGATTTCCACCGACCAATACACCGGCGCGACGCGTGACAGCGCCCAGCAGGTGGCGCAGAACGTCATCAACCGCTTCGGCAAGGATGTGAACGGCTGCTTCGCCCCGTGCGAGCCCGTCACCATCGGCCTGTTGCTCGCGCTGAAGGAAAAAGGCCTCGCCGCCGGCAAGGTGAAACTTGTCGGGTTCGACACCGGCGCGGGCAGCGTGGACGCGCTCAAAAAGGGCGACGTGCAGGCACTCGTGGTGCAGAACCCCGTCCGCATGGGCTACCTCGGCGTGATGACCGTGGTGAACCACCTCAGGGGCAAGCCGGTCGAGAAGCGCATTGATACCGGCGTCTCGGTCGTCACAGCCGCCAACATGGGCACGCCGGAAATGCAGGAGCTGCTCAATCCACCACTGGACAAGTATCTGAAGTAAACGCCGTTTGGGCGCAGGTGTTGGATTGGCGGCCTTGATGGCCTCGGCGGCTTGCTTTGCCCAACGTTAGAACGTCTCGATTTAGGTTTTGACAGGAAGTCCCGCGCGGTTAACAATTGTAAGGTCATCAGTTCACTTATGATTACATCTGACACCACGGCAAAGCTGACCCACAACGAGGTCATCAAAACCGCCATCCCCACCCTTGCCGGCAACATCGCCGCCACTGTCGCCTCCGGCACCGACCAGTTTTCCCCTGATGACCAGCAGTTCATCAAGTTCCACGGCATCTACCAGCAGGACGACCGCGACGCGCGCAAGGCCGGCAAGAAGTTCATCATGATGGTGCGCGGGCGCATCCCCGGCGGCGTGATGACTCCCGCGCAGTGGCTGACCTTCGACGACCTCGCGACAAACTACGCCAACAACACCCTCCGCATCACCACGCGGCAGAGCATCCAGTTCCACGGCATCGTCATGGCCGGCCTCGGTCCGCTGATTAAGAAAATCAACGACTGCCTCCTCTCCACGCTCGCGGCGTGCGGCGACGTGAACCGCAACGTCATGGCCTCGCCCGTGCCCGCCGCGAATTCCGCCCGCGCCGCCATGCTCAGCGACGTGCATAAGGTCGTCGCCGCCCTCGCCCCCAAGACGAAGGCCTATCACGCCATCTGGATTGACGGCGTGCAGCTCAACCTCGACGACCCGGCGAACAAGGACTTCGTGGACCCGCTCTACGGCAAGACCTACCTGCCGCGCAAATTCAAGACCGCCTTCGTCCTGCCGCCGGTGAACGACATGGACATCTTCACGCAGGACCTCGGCTTCATCGGCGTCGTCGAGGGCGGGCAACTCGTCGGCTATAACCTCGCGGTCGGCGGCGGCATGGGCCGCAGCCACGGCAACGACGCCACTTACCCGCGCCTCGCCGACGTGCTCGGCTTCTTCCGGGCGGAACACATTGTTGAAGTCGCGAAGGCCGTGCTCACCGTCCACCGCGACTTCGGTGACCGCACCGACCGCAAGCACGCGCGCCTCAAATACGTCGTGCAGGAACGCGGCGTGGACTTCGTGCGCGGTGAAATTGAAAAGCGCGCCGGCCTCAAGCTGGAGCCGGCCCGCAAGTTCGCCTTCACCACCACCTGCGACGACTACGGCTGGCACCGCGCCGTGGACGGCACAAACTTCCTCACGCTCTTCGTCGAGTGCGGCCGCGTGAAAGACGCGGACGGCCACCGCATGAAGACCGCGTTGCGCCGCGTTGCGGAGAAGTTCAGCGGCATCGAATTCCGCCTGACTGGCAACCAAAACGTCATCCTCGCCAACGTCGCCGACGCCGACAAAGCCGCCGTCACCGCGCTGCTGGCCGAGCACGGCATCCGCACGGAAAAGCAGGCCAGCCTGCTGCACGCCGCCTCGATGGCCTGCCCCGCGCTGCCCACCTGCGGCCTCGCGCTCGCCGAGAGCGAACGCGCGTTGCCTGGCCTCGTGGACCGCATCGAAAAGCTCTGCGGCGACCTCGGCCTCGGCGCGGAGGAGATTGTCATCCGCTCGACCGGCTGCCCGAACGGCTGCGCGCGCCCCTACATGGCGGAGATTGGTTTCGTGGGCAAAGCCCCCGGCCGCTACCAGCTCTGGCTCGGCGGCAACGCCAGCGGCACCCGCCTGAACAAGCTCTTCAAAGACGTCATCAAGGAAGCCGAACTGGAGAACGAACTGCGCCCCCTCCTCACACGCTTCGCGACGGAGCGGACGGCAGGCGAGCGGTTTGGAGATTGGTGCGCGAGGGTGTTGTTGAAGGAGATACCCGCCTCAAACTGAGCGCGCGTCCCTTTAATTTCCAACTCGCGCATGGCCGCCGAAGAAAAGCCCTACCGCAGCCTCGTCAAAGCCATCTCCTGGCGCGTGACCGGGACGTGCGACACTATCCTGATTTCCTGGCTCATCACCGGGCAGTTCAAAGCCGCCCTGGGCATCGGCTTCGTCGAGCTGTTCACCAAAATCGGCCTCTACTATGTCCACGAACGCATCTGGAACAAACTTGATTTCGGGCGCGTGAAGGACAAGGACGACTTCAACATTTAGCCTGCCAACCTTGAACCCCATGACTCCCGAACACATCGCCCAAGCCAACGCCGACCTGCGCGGCAAGTCTGCCCTCGACGTCGTGCGCTGGGCCATCGCCCAGGCCGGCGGACGCGCCATCGTCTCGACGAACTTCCGCCCTTACGAGGCCGTCATCCTCCACCTCGTCACGCAAGTGCAGCCGGACATCCCCGTGCTCTGGGTGGACCACGGCTACAACCGCCCCGCCACTTACAAGCACGCCGAGGAAGTCAAAAAGCTCCTCAAGCTGAACATCAAAGCCTACCTCCCGAAGATGACGGCCGCCCATTACGACGCGGCCTTCGGCGGCATGCCCGAGCCCACCCCGGAGAACGAGGAGCGCATCAAAGCCTTCAGCACCGTGATGAAGCTGGAGCCCTTCCAGCGCGGCATGAAGGAACTCGCGCCCACCGTCTGGCTCACCGCGCTGCGGAAAGTTCAAAACCCCAACCGCGCCGGCCTGGACATCGTTTCGCCCGACGGCAATTTCAACTCGCTAAAAGTCAGCCCCGTCTTCCACTGGTCCGACGCCGAAATGGAAGCCTACCTCAAGCAACACAGCCTCCCGAACGAGTGGGATTACTTCGACCCGGCGAAGGCGGATGAGAAACGCGAGTGCGGGTTGCACGCGGCGTGGGGCGGAAAAACCGTCGCGCAAAAATGATTTCAGCCGAGGATCGAACACGGATGAAACACCGATGAGGGCCGTTTCCGTGTTCCTTCCGCATTTCATCCGTGGCAAATAACATGAGTTCCTATCACCTAGATCACCTTCAATATCTCGAAACGGAAGCCATCCACGTCCTGCGGGAAGTTGCCGCGGGCTTCGAGCGCCCGGCGATACTCTTTTCAGGTGGCAAAGACTCCATCTGCATCCTGCGCCTCGCCGAAAAAGCCTTTCGCCCCTCCGACATCCCGATGCCGTTCCTCAACGTCGAGACCGGCCACGAGTTCCCCGAGCTGATTGAGTTCCGCGACCGCCGTGCCAAGCAACTTGGCGCGAAACTCATCGTCCGCACCGTGGACGAAGCCTTCGCGAAGGGCCTCGCCACGCCCACGCCCGGCCAGATCAGCCGCAATCAGCTTCAGATTCCCGTGCTGCTCGGTGCGATTGAGGAATTCCGCTTCGATTGCTGCATCGGCGGCGCGCGGCGCGACGAGGAAAAGGCCCGCGCCAAGGAGCGCTTCTTCAGCTTCCGCGACGCCTTCGGCCAATGGGATCCGAAGA
>CAZQEW010000091.1:0-18708 GCA_964591495.1 uncultured Klebsiella sp. | reverse complement strand
CGGTAATCCAGCTCCTCGCGCCCCGTCTGGAGCAGCTGCTGGCGTGCACTGGCCACCCGTTCAGTATCCTCCGGGTGAATCCGGCTGCCGCAGCACCCGGCCGCCTTGGGGAACTCCTGGGGATCGAAACCCAGAATACGCCGCGCATTTTCGCTGACGTATTTCACCGCCATGCTGCCCTCTGCCTCAAGGCTGTAGATCACCACCGGCGCCGTGTTGAGCAGTTGTTCCAGCTTGGCTTCGAGGGACAGGATGGCCACCGCGCGCTCCTCCACCCGCCGTTCGAGGGAGGCGTTCAGCTCGTGCAACGCCAGCTCGGCCTGTTTCCTTTTGGTCTCATCGCGGAAGATGCCCCGCGTGGAGACCGGCTGGCCGTTTTCAAACCGGACGTTGACATGTCCCGACAGGTCAAGCCGCTGGCCGCTCTTGGTGATGAGTCGAACGTCGATTGTGCCCACATCTTCGCCACGCATGAGCCGCTGAAAAAGGGCCATGCAGTGTTCCTGGCAATCCGGGCTGATGAGCTGGAAAATGTTGAGGTTTTGAAGTTCGGCCTCCGTGTAGCCCAGCGCCTCCCGCCAGGCGCGGTTCACGAACAGCAGCTTACCCTCGGGCGAAACGCTCTGAACGAGGTCATTCATCTGCTCGAACAAATCACGGAGCCGCTCCTCGCTCTCCCGCAGGGTTTGCTCGGCTTTTTTCCGCTCCGTGATGTCATGCATCAGCCCGGTGAACAGCCTCTGCCGGCCGTCCGACCACATGGACAGCGTGATGTCCATGGGGAACTCGGATCCGTCGCGGCGCAGGCCCGGCAATTCAATGGTCTTGCCCAGCACGCGGCTTTCGCCCGTCCGCTTGAAGCGCTCCATGCCGGCCTGATGGGCCGCGCGAAACCGTTCCGGCACGATCGTTACGAGTGGCATGCCGATGGCCTCGGCCGCAGGCCGGCCGAAAATCGCCTCCGCCATGCGGTTCCACGAGACGATCTTGCCATCGTCATCGGCGGTCACGATGGCCGAGCCGACGTTTTCCGCCAGGTTGCGGAAGCGGGAATCGTTCTGCCGCACGGCCTCCTCGGCCGCCAGCCGCTCGGAGATGTCCTGAAGGAAAACCACAAAGACACCGCCGCGCACGTTGGAATACTGGGCCGAAATCTGAACGGGGAAAGTCTCCCCGTTTTTGCGCCGGTGCCGGCGTTCAAAGCGCGCGTAGCCGGAACCGTTTACCTGAATGAGCCGGGCGTCAGACTGAGGCTCGGAAGGTTGGTTGGCATCCAGCTCCCACATGTGCTTGGTGAGGAGCTCCGCCTCCGTGTAGCCGCTCATGCGGATGTAGGCATGGTTCACCTCCAGCAGCCGGCCGGTGCGGCCGTCGGCAATCCAGAAACCGTCCTGGGCGGACTGCAGGATGATCCGGTGCTGTTCCTCGGCGTTGCGCCGTTCCCGCTCGTAGCCTTCCCGCGCGGCGATGTGGCTCAGCAGCGGAGCAAAGGCGAACTTCTGCATCAGCGGAAAGAGCACGAGCACAAACAGGCTGCCATGGAGCGCGACTTCCCAAAAGCCACTCAGATTGATGAGTTTTGGCAATTGGTAATGAGCAAGCCATTCCCCCAAAATGGCAATGGCCAGGAGGGCGATCAACACCTGCCACCAAGGCACGATGACCATCGCGGGTGGTTTCGTTGGCGGGCGGGATTCAGGCTGCGTCGGGGGAAGGGACATGTCAGGCTCGGCAGTGGGACGATGGCAGTCGTCCGTTTTCTTTCGGGGTGGGTGGGAAACGGTAACCGTGGGATTGACCAGGCGAGTTCAGTTGTTGCTCGGCACGGAACGCTTGGGGACCAGACCGGCGTCCGTCAGCAAGATCGATTCGGCGGCAAGGCCCCACATGCAGCCCTCGCAGTAGAGGGGCCCGGCGGGATCATCCGTGGTGTAGAAGTCCCGCAATGGACCGCACAAGGCTGTGAGGCCGCAGCGGAAACACCGGCAGTGGTGACCCACGCGGGCTCCGCCACCGTGGGTCATGGGGTGTTCGGCCGTGCCGGTGCCGGGCAGCCAGGGCCACTGGTCGCTGTTTGAAGGTTGCGGAGCGTTCATGAGTGGAAAGCGGGCAATGAGTGACGACGTCAGACCGCGAGAATTGATTGCCCCACGATTCGCCCATGGTGGGTGTCGGCCGGGAACCGGCGCTGTGCCTCGGTCGCCCACTGCGCGCAGTTTTGCTCAATCCGGACGGCGATGGCTTGGCACATTTCGTCGGCCAGCCGCCACTTCATCCAGACCTTGCCCGCTTCGGCCGAATCGCTTTCAAGCTTGAGCCGGCGTTCCCGGAAGCTGCGCAGGGTGAGGCCGGGGCTGGGCTGCCATTCGGGGTCGAGGGTTTCCCAGATTCTTTCCCAGGAAATGGCGCGCAGTTGGAGGCGCCGCATTGCTCCGGCGTTGGAGAAAGCGCGGTTCACGAGGTTGATCCGGTTGGCCTGGGTGGGGAACGCGCTGAGGGCGGCGGCCAGGCACGCTTCCACTACCGAGTTTTGCCCCTGCAGTGCCCCGCGGATTTTGGACTCTTCTTTTTCCAGCTCCCCGGCCGCCGCCTCCACCTCTTCCAGTTGGCGTCGCAAATGCGCGATGGCCGTGGACCAGTCAGTGGCGGTTAGGTCGGAACCTGCCCAAACAGCGGCCAGCTGCAGCCGCGCCCGCGCGATGCGTTCGGCTTTCTGCAGGACACGGCGGGCGTCAAGGCGGGCTGGGGCGGGAGGCTGGCTGCTGGTCATGGCGAGGCGGGTTGAGGTTGGAACGGCGAGTGCCCACCCGGTCAGAGAGATTGGGCTTGGGCGGCAGTTTTGGGCATGCCAGGAATCTTAGCATGGTCCGACCCACTTCCGTAAATACTCCAAAAGCAGTGTTTTTATGGGTTGTTTTGGGGTGCTGTCAGATTGCTGCTTATGCCGGCAGACGCGCGGCGACGGCTGGATCTGCGGCCTTGGGCGGGATGGTTTGACCGACGTTGAGACACCGGGCGGGCCAGGTGTTGGGGGCTGACGCGCAAAATGAGTTCCGCCCGGCTGGAAACGTCCAGTTTGTTATAGATGTTGCGGATGTGAGTGCGCACCGTCTCCGCAGCAATGCCCATGATGGCCCCAATCTGTTTGGCCCGCTTGGCGTTCACCAGGAGTTCGAGGATTTCACGCTCCCGGGGAGTTAGCATATCTTGGCCGCTGAGGACGGGCGGCGGGGTCCGCAGAAACTGAAACAGACCGCTGGTGGCTCGCGGGCAAAGCGCCGACACACCGCGGAGGATGCCGTTGAGTGTCTCGATCAGTGCGTCCCGAGGCAGGCCCTTGATCACGTAGCCGTCAGCACCCAAAGCTACGGCCTTGTGAACTTGCTCGGCATCCTCATCTCCGCTGTAGATGGCAATGCGGGAATTGGGCATGAGGCACTTGAGGCGGGGGAGCAGGTCCAACGCGTTGAGGCCCTGCAAGTGAATGTCCAACAAGACCAGATCGGCGCGCATACGGGCCAGTGGCCCCAGATCGGGTGGCAGCTCGGTCATGGCGGCGCAGCACTCGAATTGGCCGGATGCCTCCAGGGTCAGTCGGAGGCCTTCCAGCAGGTCGGCGTTATCCTCCACGAGGATGACGCGCGCCGCCCGGCGGGGGGTGGACGGGACCGTCCCGATCAACTCCCCGGCATTGGTTGTGGGCTGGTGGTTGACGGGGAGGGTATCTTGGGTCTTTTCCGGTGCGGCGATCGCGATTTCGTTGGAGTGCATTTCTGAGTGCAAGTTTTCACCCGTTTGTTGCAGAAATCGCGCCAAGCGTATTTGCACTCCCCAAATCTAAACCTTTTGGGTTATCAGGCTGTTTGTTGCAGTAAATTCGCTTTGCCCCTGCGGGTTTTTGTCGGTAACAATTTCAGTCACACGAAAATTTTGCCGTCATTTATTACAGCCTCCCCCAGCCAGCCGGCGGGGACCGGCATTGGCATGGCCGCGGCCGGCCAGAGGCATCACGAAAAGGATCAACCGTCATGAAAGGGGTCGTCTTTAACCTGTTGGAGGAAGCGGTCACGGCCGCCCATGACGCGGCGTATTGGGATGCCATCCTCCAGGACGCGAAACTGCTGGGAAGCTACACTTCCTTGGGCAGCTATCCCGACGCGGAGCTGTTCTGCCTGGTGGAGGCTTACGCGCGGCGCCGGGGCTGGCAGCCGGCGGAGGTGCTGCGCTGGTTTGGGCCGCACATGATCCGCGCCTTTGCGCACCGGATGCCCGGGCTGTTCGCCGCGCATAACAACCTGCGGTCCTTCCTGCTGAGTCTGAACACCCTCATCCATCCGGAGGTGCGCAAGCTCTATCCGGACGCGCAGGTGCCGGAGTTCGAGTTCGAGGAGCCGGCGCCCGACCAGCTGGTGATCCGGTATTGTTCTCCCCGCCGGCTGTGCGCCCTGGCGGAGGGGTTGATCGTTGGGGCGGCGGCCCATTACCACACCCCGATCCAGCTGGACCATCCGGAGTGCATGCATCACGGGCACCCCAAATGCCGGCTCGCGGTGCGGTGGCAGGAGGGAGTGAGGCGCTGACATGGCCGAGGACGTTTCCCCCGAACAGGTGGACCTTCTCAAGCGGCAGTTGGAGCGGGAACGCATCGCGCGCCGGCAGGCGGAAGACATCGCCGAGCGGGGCATCCTGCGCCTGTATGAGCGTCAGCAGCTGGATCGCCTGCTGCGGACCAGCGCGGAAGCCAGTGCGCTGGCGGAAACGCCGGCAGGCGCCCTGCGGACGGTGCTGGACGCGCTGGGCAGTTACCTGCAATGGCCGCTGGGTCATGCCTTTCTGGTCACGGACACGACCGCCGGCAAGCGCCTCGCCCACGCGCAGATCACGTGGGGCACGGCCACAGCCGAGCTGGCTGATTACGACCAGCGGCTGCGGGCCGCCCAGCTCCGGATCGGCGAGGGGCTGCTGGGGCGGGCTTGGAAAACGGGCCGCACCATCTGGGCGTCCGACTGTGCCCGCAGTCACCCGGAGGATCCCGTGCGCGGTTCCGGGCTGGAGACGGTGTTTGCCTTTCCGGTCTGCGTCCAGGATGAGGTCGTCGCGGTGTTGGCGTTGTTGAATCGGGCCGCCTTGGCACCGGATGAAACAGTGATTGATGCCACCACCCAAATCGGCCAGCTGCTTGGCCGGGTCTTCGAGCGGCAACGGTCGCGCGCGGCCCAGGCGGCGGCCCACGAGCTGTTGGAGGAGAAGGTCATCGAACGGACCGCCGAGCTGGAGGCGATGGCGCAGAAGCTGGCGGAGTCAGCCCGGCTCAAAGACGAGTTTCTGGCCGCCATCAGCCATGAACTGCGCACCCCTTTGACGGCCATCCTTGGCTTTTCCGAGGTCTTGCTGGCGAACACCCACGGCACCTTGAACGAGAAGCAGATCAAGGCTTTGACGTTCATCGACGAAGGGGGGCGCCACCTGCTGGAGCTCATCAACGACCTGCTGGATCTTTCCAAGATCAATGCCGGGCGCGAGGCGCTTGCCGCCGGCTGGGTTCAACCGATGGATCTGTGCACGGCCACCGTCCAGCTGGTCCGGCCACTGGCCGTCGAACGCAAGCTGCATCTGGAGTTCCAGATGGAGGAGAACCTGCCTCCGATCTGGGGCGACGAGCGCCGTCTGCGGCAGGTGCTCCTGAACCTGCTCGGCAACGCCATCAAGTTCACCGAACCGGGCGGCCACGTGAAGCTCATCGTCAAGACCTGCCCGGCGAAGGAGCTCATCCACCTGACGGTGGCCGATAGCGGCATCGGAATACCGCCGGATTTTCTGCCCCGGTTGTTTGCCCCTTTCTCACAGGTGGACGGCCGGCTGGCCCGGCGTTTTGGGGGGACCGGGCTCGGCCTGGCCTTGGCGCACAAGCTCGTGCTGTTGCACAAGGGAGAGATTCTGGTGACAAGTGAGGTCGGCAAGGGGAGCACATTTACCGTGGTTTTACCCCTGAAAGGTCCCGGCGGGCCACCGGCTGTTCCGCCGGTCAGCCCGGGCTGAAACTTGCCGGGCTCCACAACGCCGGACTGGTCGCCTGGGCCGTCAGCCCTCCGTCTGATCTTCCGCCCGGAAGCGGTTGATCTTGTTGTAAATGGTTTTCTCGCTGATGCCCAGGCGGCGGGCGGCCACGGCCTTGTTGCCCCCACAGGCCTGGATCGCACTTTCGATGATTGCGCGTTCCTGCTGCTCCAGGGGGACGATTTCCTCCGGCGAGGCCGGGGCTGATGCCGTTGTTCCGAGTTGGGGCTGCGAGGGACTCTCCAGCCCGGAGAAACCTTGGGGCCGGCGGGCGATTTCCCGCAGGCGCAGATCCTGCCGGCGAATCACCCCGGCTGTGCAGAGCGCCGAGGCGCGCTCCATGATGTTCTCCAATTCGCGGATGTTGCCCGGCCAGTTATGGCGCAGCAAGGCCTCGCGGGCATCGTCGGCCAGGCTGGCCACGGGCAGGCCGCGCACCCGCGCGATCCGGGCCAGCGTCGTCTTCACCAGGGGCAGGATGTCTGCCTGCCGTTCGCGCAGCGGGGGGATGGGTATGGGAATCACGTTGAGCCGGAAGAATAAATCCTCCCGAAACTCCCCGGACTGGACCTGTTCCTCTAGATTCGCGTTCGTCGCGGCGATGACGCGCACGTTGGCCGTAATTTCATCCCTGCCACCGATGCGCTGGAAGCGCCGGTCTTGAAGAAAAGTCAGCAGCTTCGGCTGGAGATCCAGGGGGAGTTCCCCCACCTCGTCGATGAACAGCGTGCCGCCATCGGCCAGCTCCACCCGGCCCAGGCGGCGCTGATGGGCACCCGTGAAGGCCCCGCGCTCGTGGCCGAACAATTCAGCCTCCAGCAGCTCGCGGGGCAGGGAGGGCGCGCTCACCGATACGAACGGGCCGGCCCTGCGCCGGCTGAGTTGGTGAATGGTTCGGGCCAACAGGCTCTTGCCCACCCCGCTTTCGCCGGTCAGCAGCAGGGTGGACTCGGTGTCCGCGACTTTCCCGGCCATGGTGAACAGTTCCTGCCCCGCGGGGGATTGGCTGACGAAGGCGACTGACTCGGTCACTTCCGCGAGACTCGCCTTGAGGGTGCGGTTTTGGTCGAAGGCGGCCTTCATCCGGCTGGCCTGCCGGACCAAGCCCAACAGCTCGTCGGCTTCAAAAGGCTTTTGGATGTAGTCAAATGCGCCCAGTTTCATGGCACGCACCGCGTCGCGGACATCCCCATGGGCGGACATGATCAGCACCGGCAGATCCGGATGCCGCTCGCGGATGACTTTCAGCGTTTCCATCCCGTCCATGACGGGCATCCGCAGGTCCAGCAGCACCACGGAAAGATCCTCATTCAACATCTCCAGGGCGGCCCGGCCATCGGGCGCGGCATGCACGTCGAAACCCGCCTTTTCGAGCATGAAGTCAACCAGATGCCGGATGGCGTCTTCGTCGTCGGCTACCAGCACCTGGGGGTTTTCGCGCCTTGTCATCAAGTTCCGGAAATCATGCACGGCCGGCCGGCCGCGTCAGCTGCAAAAGTGTTTGCCCTCGTCATCCTGCCCGCTGAAGCTGAGATCACACACATCCGGGAGTCAGGGCGAAGTGGGGGCGGGACCGGGTGACCATGGCAGGGTGCACGACACCACCAGCCCGTCGCGATCCGGTCGGTTGGCGATGTCGTAAGTCCCCCCGAGTTGGACCAGATGCGCGGCCACCAAGGGCAGCCCCAGACCGACCCCGGGCACCTCGCCCGTCAGCATTCGCTCGGCCTGGAAGTAGGGGCGCCACACATTGGCCCGCTCTTCCGGGGCCAGATGGACGCCATCGTCCGTGAATTCGATCCGGGCCATGCCCGCGCCGCCCTGCGGGCGCACCGAGACCTGCACCTTCGGACTGCGCTGGGGATGAAACTTGGCCGCGTTGGCACACAGCTCGCCGAGGATCAATTCCAGGGCCGTCTCAGAGGCGTGCAGATGCCCGCCCAAGACTTCCGGAGCGATCTCCACCTGCACCTGCTTGATCTGCGCCGCCTCCGCGCAACGCCTGACGAGGTGCTCAAAACGGCTCAGGGCGTAGCTCCCGTCCCCGATGTGGGTCGGCGACACGTCCGCGTAGCGCAGCACCCCCTCCACCACCTCCGCCAGCCGCTGGCTGCTGAGGTGCATGCTGCGCCACAGTGCGACATCCTCGGGGGCGGCGTTTTTGCAGTAATCGTCGTTCAGGAGTTCTATGCAACCCATCAGGCCGGTTAGGGGTGCCCTTAGCTTGAGAGAAACGATCCGTTGGAAGGACCAACGGGCCAGATTTTCGGCCATCTGGTGCGTGACGTCGATGAGGTGCACGGCCCGCTCCGCCTCGCCATGCAGATTTTCGCTGGATTGGACTTCAAACCGATACCAATGGCGCGTGCCTTGGGCCGCTCCGCCGCGCACCAGCAGCAGCGGTTCTGTCGGGGCTTCGTCGGGTCGGGCCATCCAATCGTCCCAGGCTCGGACCGGCTCCAAGGTGAAGTTCGACCGGAGCAGGCCAATGAGGGAGTTGCGGCCGCTGCGCGGCAGGTTGGGGGTCGCCAGCAGGCGCTTGGCCGCCGGATTGGAGTAGGTCACCTCCAGCAGCGAGTCCACCAGCAGCGTGGGATGTTCAGAACCTTCCACCAACCACTGAAACCGGGCCTGTTCCTGCAGCAGCTTGCGATACCGGTTGAGGCGGAGGATGCAGCTCACCCGCGCCCTCAGTTCCTGGAAGTCGAAGGGCTTGGTGATGAAATCGTCCGCGCCGGCCTCGATTCCCTTGAGGCGAGATTCCCGGTCGGACAAGGCGGTTAACATGACCACGGGCAGTTCCCGGAGGTCCTTCGCGTTCCGGATGGCCCGGCAAACCTCGAAGCCGTCGAGCCCTGGCATCATCACGTCCAGCAGCATCAGGTCCGGCCTGTAACGCGCGGCCATCGACAGACCGGTTTCGCCGGAGTCGGCCGTCAGGATGCTGACGTCGGGCTGAGCGGAGAGCAGATCCACGATCGCCTGCCGGATGTGCGGATCGTCCTCCACTACCAGGATTTGATGTTTGGTTTGCACGGGGGTGGTTGGTTGGTTGGGGTGGATCGAGAGCGCCGGCGGAGTATCAGACGTTAGTTGGGAGCAGGCGGTTGATCAGGACCAGCAGTTCCGAGAAGCGGAACGGTTTCGACAGGTAGGCATCTGCACCGGCGGCCAGGCACCGTGTCTGATCGTCCTGCATGGCCAACGCCGTGAAGGCCACGATTTTGACGTCCCTGCCCCCGGGCAGTTCCCGGATCTTCTGCGTGGCTTCCAAGCCATCCATCAGCGGCATCTGCACATCCATGAGCACGAGCTCGGGGAGGGAATGCCGACATGACTCCACTGCCTCGGCTCCGTTCCGGGCAACGGCCACTTTGAAGCCCTTGACGACCAAATAATCGGAAACTGCCACCAGCGCGGGTTCATGATCCTCTACCACCAGCAACCGCCGGGCCGGCACAGGCGTAGATGTCCCAAGGCTAAGCCCTGCGCCTGCATCCGGGGAACTATCTCTCGTCATGATGATCTAGTTAGAACCGCGCATTAATAAATGCTTGTGAAATAGGACTTTTCCTAGCAATGCCAGCCAGCGGCGGCGGTATCAAGCGGGAAAGCTTCAGCGAATGGAGAAAAGCTCACGCAGGGAAAGGCGGTTTGGAGCCGGTTGGTCAGAGCGCTCGGAGGCAGGCTGTGGAGTTGGTGCCTCTGGTCGGTGCCCGGCCAGGGGCGACTCCACGTTGAAGGCGGCCGGGCGGTCGGTATGTCCTTCGACTCCCAAGGTGAGCATGAGCGAGGGGATCAGCTTGTCGATTGAGGGCGCCTTCACCTTGTGGGCCAGCTCGCGCATCAACTCCGGCAACCGGTGCTGCGGAATGCTCAGCGCATAGCAGATTTCCTCGGCCGGGCGCTCCTCCGCCATCATCTTCATCACCCGCTGCTCATCCAAGCTCAAGCCCAGGGAATTCAAGGCCTTGCTGCTCATGTAATGGACCTCCTCCGTGAGAATCAACTGGGCCCGCTCCCCGATGACCACATGCGCAACCAGCAAGCGGGACCGGTTCAGCCGCACGCACAACGGGTGCCGCTCGGACTGGCCCCCGCGCAGCCACTTGCCGATGTCCGGCGGCAGGCCGGACGGGCTGTCGGGTTGGATCCCGAAGTAATCTTTAATCAACCGCTCAGCCTCCGCATCCTGGTGCTCGACGACCATTCCAAATCCGACCGCCACCCGACCGACCGCCACGGTCACATAAGCGTCAGTGCATACCGTGGCCTTGGCTGCCTCGAGTGAAGCCAGCTTCCGCTCCAGGTCGGCCTGGCTTGGGCTGCGCTGGTAAAACACCACGCGGTAATCGTCGAAGGCGATCGTGTCCCCGCTCCGTAGCCGCACGGGTTGGTGGATGCGACGCTGTCCCACCCAGGTGCCATTGCGGCTGTTGAGGTCCGTTACCCAGTAGTGCTGGGCATCCTTGAACAGCATCGAGTGCTGCCGGGACAACTTCGGATAGGGGAGCACCAGGTCGCAAGTCGAGTGCCGGCCTACGACCATCCGGTCCGTTACTGGCACCCGTTCATATTGATCTAATTCAAGCCACGCCGTCAGGTTCATCATGTCCTCCCGAGATTCAGTGCCATGGGACCCGCCGGTGGCCGGATGGCCTGCAAGGGCAGGGCCAAGTCAGCGGCCTCCCGGGCAGGGCCAATCAGCCGGGCCACCCGCACCAGCAGTTCGATGATCGCAAATGGCTTCGGTAATACCTCCGTGGCCCCGAGCTTTTGCGCCAGTTCAAGGCTCTCCATGCCCCCAAACGCGCCCCCCGTGCTGATCACCAGAGACTTAATCGCCCGGAATCCGTCCCGCATCTCCATCAGCGCGTGGAACCCGTCCTTGCCCGGAGTTTGCAGGTCGGTGATTACCAGATCGGGCCGGCGTTCACGGATCAATTCCACCCCCCGGCCGCCGTTTTCGGCCGACCATACCTCGTAACCGGCCAGCGCGAGGGCGTGATGCAACTGGGTGCGCAGTTCATCATGGTCTTCGATCAGAACAATCCGCTTTTGGGCCAATTGGTGCACAACAACTAGCAAAGAAATTGCCATGCCTGCATTGCGACCCGCTTCCGTGGGTCAAATCACGCTCTCGCCGGGGCATCTGCACTCCTTTTTGCCAATTTTTCACCGGGCTTCGACCAAGTTCAGCAGGCTAGAAGGTCGGCCAACCGGTTTAGTCGCGCGGCCTGAGGGAGCGGAAAAACTTACACCCATGAATTACAGCCCTGTAGTCTTGGGAAGAAATAATTACAAGGTCCCCTCCTTCCTGCGCGGCGTCCGGTCCGCCCGGTGACCGAGCTCCTGACAGCGTTGCCGCGGGTAATCGACTGGCCGAGCCGACTGGTAGCCAGCTACCCTTTTTTTGGCACGAGTTTTGCAGCGCATCCAAGCGCCATTTGCCCGAAATCTGCACCCCTGTCTTCGCGGGGCATGCCCTCAGCCGGCGTGTCCTGGCCGGCTTTTTGTGATTGCCTCCCGGCCGGCCCTGATGCCCACGATGGCCGTGGCCTTGACCAGCACGATTCGGCGATCCTTGCTCCCTCATCCCCATGAAAGGACCCTTGCGTCATCTTAACCCTGTGATCGTGACCCTGGTGGCGGCGCTGCTCGTCTGCTTCGGCATCGCCCGGAATGCCTCCAAAGTCAGCCTCCGCCAGATCGAGGTGCAAAACCTGCTGGATTTGGAGCACGTTTCCACCATGGAGATCACCCGGGCGCACCTCTGGCTCGAGGAATACCTCGCGGGGGACAAGAGCGTGGACCCCAGCCTGCAGGTGCTCCTCAAGCTCCAGCGCGCGGCCAGTAACCTCACCTTCATCGCGGAACACCCGCTCCTGATTCCCGAGGGACTGAAACTAGAGGAAGCAGAGGTTATCGCCCAAGCCCGCGAGGCCGCCATCTGTTGCGCCGAACTCATCTCCCTCGCGCGCATGCGGCTCAGCGCCGCGGCCCGCACCGGCACGGTGGCAGACCAGCAGTTCGACGCCGAGTTTGACCAACTCAACAAAAACCTCGGCGCCCTCAACATCGCCATTCGGGCCCAGTTGGCGGAGCTGCATGATCGGACGCGCATCAGCCTCTACGGCTCGGTAGTGGTCACAGCCCTGCTGTTGATCGGCCTAGCCTCGTTCATCGCCCGTAGCCGGGACGCGGCCGAGGCGCACGCTCGCGAACTCGAGCAGGCCGTGGCCCAGCGCACTGATCAGCTGCGCGCCCTCACCGATCAACTGCGCGGCGTCTCCGACTCCGTGACCGATGCCATCGTTATCAGCGACACCGAAGGCCGGATCAAGGACATGAACAAGGCAGCCGTGGCCATGTTCGGGCATGAGCTGGACGCCGTGCGCGGGCAACCGGTCGCCATCATCGTGCCCGAGCGGCTGCGTGCTGCCCATCTGGCCGGCCTGACGCGCGCCCGCGAGTCCGGCACCATGACCCTGGCCGGCAAGCGCGTTGTCGTGCCCGCGCAGCATCGGGACGGGCGCGAGTTCCCGGTGGAGATCGCCCTGAGCATGTGGCAGGCACCCAATCAGCGTGGGTTCACTGCCGTGCTGCGGGACATGACCGAGGCGCAGGCCACGGCCGCCAAGCTGAAGGCCAACCAGGAGGAGATCGAGCACCTCGTCCAAACCCTTAAATCCGCCAACGCCCAGCTTCGCGAAGCCGCCCGGCACAAGGACGCCTTCATGGCCGCCATGAGCCACGAGCTGCGCACGCCCCTCACGGTGATCCTGAGCTACGCCCAGCTGCTCATCGACGGCGTGCACGGTCACACCACCGAGCGCCAGCGGCAAAGCCTCGAGACCATCACCCAGAGCGGCCAGGGCCTGCTGGTGTTGATCGGTGAGATCCTGGACCTCGCCAAGATCGAGTCCGGCAAGCTGTCCCTCCACCTGGACACCGTCCGCATCACCATCCTCACCCGCACCTGCGTGGAAACGATGCAGCCCCTCGCGAAGGCGAAGCAGATCCGCCTGGTGGCCGATATCCCGCCTGGGCTGCCCAGCCTCCGTGCCGATCCCCAGCGCCTCAACCAGATCCTCCTCAACCTCCTCGGCAACGCCATCAAGTTCACCCCGGCGGGCGGCAGCGTCACCCTCTCTGCGGCCGCCACGCCGGACTGGCTCTCCGTGCAGTTCACCGTCACGGACACGGGCATCGGCATCGCCCCGGACAACCTGTCCCGCCTGTTCCAGCCCTTCGTGCAGATTGACTCCAAGCTGGCCCGCTCCTACAGCGGCACCGGGCTGGGCTTGGCCATGGTGTCCAAACTGGCCGGCCTGCATGGCGGCACGGCCTCCGTGCAGAGTGAGGTGGGCGTGGGCAGCAAGTTCAGCGTAGCCCTGCCTTTCAATGGACCACCCGAGCCGCCCGAGGAGAAACCTTCCCCCAACCAGTAACTTTTCCACTGGCGCGCGGTCTAATCCTCGTTGCCGGACCTGAACCGCCCGCTTATGAAAGAACTTCTCCGCGTCGTCGTTGTCGAGGACGACGCCCACTGCCAGGACATCATGTGCCAGTTCCTTTCGCGCATGGAATGTGAAGTCATAACCTTCGGGGATGGTGCCGCCGCGCTGGAGTATCTGGCGCAATGCGTGGTGGACCCCGCCCAGCACCGGCCCGGTCAGCCCACCGGGCTGCCGGATCTGATCCTGCTGGACGTGATGCTGCCCGGCGTGGACGGCTTCGAGGTCTGCCGCCGCATCCGCCAGCACGAGACCCTCCGGGAAGTCCCCACCATCCTCGTCACCGCCCTGAACGACCGCAACACCCGGCTCAACGGCTTCCGGGCGGGCGCGGATGACTTCCTCACCAAGCCGGTGGACACCGAGGAGCTGCGCCTGCGCGTCCGCAACATCGCCCGCCTGAACCGCTTCCGCCGCCTCATCGCCGAGCGCGAACGCGTGGCCCAGATTTCCGAGCTCGCCCCGGACGGCATCCTCATTCTGGGCACCGACTACAACATCAAATACCTCAACCTCGCCGCCCGCACCCTGCTGGCCGAGGATCCCGCTGCCCCCGCCGTCCCTCGCCAGCTCCGCGACCTGCTTCACCCCCTGCACTGGGATCAGACTCTCCGCATTCTCCAGGAGGCCTGGGACGGCTCCGGTGGCGCCAGCACCTGCAACACGGAACTGGTGGACAGCCGCGGCGAGAGCGTGCCCGTGGAACTCAACATCCGCCGCGTGGAATGGGAGTTCAACAACTGCCTCCAGATCCACCTGCACGATCTCCGCGAGCGCCGCCGCCTCGAGACCCAGTTCCTGCGCCTCCAGCGGCTTGAAGCCGTCGGCAGCATGGCCGCCGGCATCGCCCATGACTTCGGCAATCTCCTCACGCCCATGGTCGCCGGCGCGGACATCCTCCTCAAGGCCGTCGAAGGCCGCCCCGAACAGCGCCTCCTCCAGTCCACCCTCGATGCCGCGGCGCGCGGCGCCAAGCTCGTGGAGAACCTCCTCGCCTTCACCCGGGGACTGGACGGCAGCAGCCAGATTGTCTCCCTGAAATACATGGTCGAGGAGATGCGCGTGATCCTGCGCGGCACCTGCGGGCCGGGCGTGGACTTCCGCACCCAGATCAGCCGCCCGGCGCCGGCGGTCATTGCCGACCCCACCGAGATTCACCAGCTCGTCATGAACCTCTGCGTCAACGCGCTGGACGCCATGCCCGAAGGCGGGACGCTGGAGCTCAAGGTAAGCGAGGTGCACCTCGACGACATGGCCTCCGCCCAGTATCCCGGGTCGCATCCCGGCAATTGGGCCTGCATCAGCGTGAGCGACACCGGGTCCGGCATGGCGGCGGACCAGCTCGCCCACATCTTCGAGCCGTTCTACACCACCAAGCCCGTGGGGCAGGGGACCGGCCTGGGCCTCTTCACCGTCCGCAACATCCTCCGCAAGCACAACGGCGTGATCCGCGTGCTCAGCGAGCTGGGCCGGGGCACGACCTTCGAGGTGCTCTTCCCCGCCCATGCGGACAGCGGCCCCACCGCGCTCGGCCAGAACGCCGAGGAGGCCAATCGCGGCCAGGGCGAGCTGGTGCTGCTGGTGGACGACGAGGCCTCCAACGCCATGATCCTCTCCACCATGCTCTCCTGCTGGGGTTACCGCGTGGTCTGTGCCCATGACGGCGCGCAGGGGCTGGCCCTCTTCTGCAAGCAGCCGCAGGACTTCCGCCTCATCATCACCGACCTGGCCATGCCCTTCATGGACGGCGTGTCACTCATTCACGCCGCCCGCGAACTGCAGCCCAATGTGCCCGCCATCGTCCTCAGCGCCGCCGCTGATTCCGAGACGCGCATCAAACGTCTGGCGCCGAACCTGCCCTTGCTGCTCCAGAAACCTATCCGCCGGGAAACCATGCTGTCCGCCGTCCGCACCACCTTGGAACACGCCGGCAAGGCCAACTAAAACGCCGCCCGGGTGGGGCGGCGGTAAGACGGACGATGGTAACGGGCGGTGGCCCGCGGCGCGTCAAGGCGCGGTGGCCTGCGCGCGGTAGGCCGCGAATTCTTCCGGGCTGAGCAGCCCCTGCAACTGCCGCTCCGCCTGCGCGCGGATCTCCTTCAGCTGTTCGCTCTGGGCCTCCTCCACCACGCCGGCGCTGGCCTGCACGAGCTGCTCCTCCTGCTCCTGCGCCACGGCGATCAGCCGCCGGGCCACAACCTGTTTCTCCAACGGCAGGAAGTCCAGCGCGGGCACGCGCGTGCCCGGGGTGAACTCCTCCGTCAACGCCTGCAGTTCAGTTTGGAAGTCCACGCCCACGAGCTGGCGCACCAGCTGGTTGCGCTCCTGCGCGAGGGCTTGCCAAGTGTCGTCCGGCTCCTGCCCGGCGCGCGGCTTGCCGCGCTGGAGCTGCTCCCGGCGGGTCTGATACACGCGGCCCACGTCCATCAGCACCAGATCCACGATCGTCTGTTCCGGGCAGCCCACCGACCGGAGTTTTTGGATGTAGGCGGTGTAATCACTGCTCTCCAACTCCCGCCAGTGCCAGGCGCGTTGGAAGGGGGCGGCATTGGTGACGGACAGGTCGTGTCGGGGCGGCGGAAGGGTGAGGCTCATGGGCGTGCGGACGAGGGTTGCCGCGGCGACGGCCGGATGAATGGCGGGTGCGGAGGCTTGGCCTACGCCCGGGCGCTGGCCCTGCCAGTGGACGATGGCCAGCACGCCGGCCACCGGCCAGCCCAGGCGGGGCAGCCACCAGCGGAAGAAGGGCTTCGCCTTCTGGCGCACGCGGGATCTGACCATGAAGAGCAGGGCCGGGGGCGCACCGCGCGGGCGCGCCCCCGGCACGTTTAGATCTGCCGCGAGCGGGGCGCGCGGGTGATGTTGTCGAAGGAGTGCAGCACCTGCCCGAGGTTGCTCGTGGTAGGCAGCGCTCCCCAACGGTTGTTGCGGTCGTTGCCGAAGGTCAGCATGCCGCTGTGGTTGGTCACCACCTCGTCGGCTTTCGGATCCGGATCGTAAGCGCCGATCACGCGGCGGATGACTTCGGTGTCCGCGGGGGTGCCCACGGCAAAGGTCCAGCCGGCGCGGCCCTTGGCCTCGCGCGTTTCCATGTAGAAGCGCAGTGCCTCGGGCGTGTCCTCGGTGGGATCCACGCTCAGCGAGAGCATGAACACATCCTTGCCCATGCGCGGCTTGAGCGCGTCATGAATGCGGCACATCGCCTCCGTATTGCCCGCGCAGATGCCGCGGCACCGGGCATACATGAAGTTGATGAACACCATCTTCCCGGCGATCAGGTCCGTGTAGAACCGGTAGGACCGGTCGTCGTGCCCGGTCAGCACCGCGTCCGGGAACCGGTCGGACACCAGGCCGTTGTTCCGATGCTTGATATAGGGATTAACCTCGTTGGCCCGCGGATAATTCCCCTTGGCGGCGGGGCGGGCGGGGGCTTCCGCCGCCCGCGCCGCGCCGGCCAGGAGCAAAGGCCCCACCCCGCTGATGAACGTTCGTAGATTCAGGTGCATGTTTCCTCCACTAGGCTGATCATGAGGTGGGGCGTGACGATTACATGAACAGGTGGTTATGCGGATCGGCCAGTTCCTCGGCGGGGATGCCGCAGACTTCGGGGGGCACGCTGAACGACTTGCCGGTCAGCGGGCTGGGGCTGCCGGGCGGCCGCGGGTCGAACTGCTTCATCATGCGCATGTCCTCGTGGTTGAGGTTGTGGCAGTGGAACACGATCGGGCCCGTGAAGGTGCGGAACTTCATGAAGAGCTCCACCGTGGTGTTGCCCTCGAGGATCGAGGTGTCCACCTTGGCCGCGTTGAACGCGCTGGGGCGACGGCCGTTGATCGTCTGGATCTGGTGCGCTTCCAGGTGGATGTGGATGGGATGCCACCAGCCACCGGAGTTGTTCTGGAGAATCCAACGCTCGGCGGTGTTCAACTCCGGCTGCGCATCAGCGCGGCGGGGATCCCACAGCTCCTTGTTCACCTGCCACACGCCGTTGCCACGCTCGAATTTGAAAATCCGGGTGGTCTTGATCTCGCTGGGCAGGATGGGCACGTGCGGGCGGAGGCGGGTGCCCACGGCCACCTTGATGTCGTTGGCCACCGGGGCGCCTTCGACGATGAATTTCATCACCGGCTTGGCGTTCGGGAGGTCGATCTTGTCCGGGCCGCGGCCGTTGGTCTGGACGAAGGCGTTCTGGAGGAACACCTCGTTGGGCGCGTTGCGGAAGTCGATGATCACGTCCGCGCGCTTGGCCGGCGTGAGGGTGAAGCTGGTGGCGCCCACGGCCTGCGGCAGCAACCACGCGTCATTCCCGATCATCAGGAACGGCATGTTGTTGCTCATCTTGAAGTGGAACACCCGCGCCAGCGCACCGCCGAGGAAGCGGAAGCGATACTTGCGGCGCTGCACCTTCATCACGGGGAACGCGTTGCCGTTCACGCAGATGAGGTCGCCCAGGTAGCCGTTGTGTTCGAGGGGATCCCAGAACTGCGTGCCATCGGCGTTGAGCCGGCGGTCGCTGAAGGCCAGCGGCACGTCGGTCTCGCCATAGATCGGCGGCAGCACGTTGTCCGCGATGAGCTGCTTCTCCAAGTTATCGGAGAACAGGTGGAAGCCCGCATGGCAACCGGCCGCGTTGATGGCGGTGAAGTCATTGGCGTGGTCGTGATACCACATGGTCGAGGGCACCTCGCTCATGTCGAACGCGCCGCCGGGATGCTCCCGGGGCACGATGTTCGGGTAGTAGTAATCCCGGGTCTTGCCTGAATAGAGGTAGAAGTTCGGATGGCCGTCCGCGTGCGCGGGCGTGTGGCCGCCGTGCAGGTGGACGGAGGTGTTGGTGTCACCGTGGTTGGTCACCCGCACCACGCAGGGCTCGTTGAAGTTCGAGATGAAGGTGGGGCCCGGCCAGATGGCGTTGTAGCCGTTGCACGGCGTCTCCACGTTCGGCAGGATGCGGCACGTGGTGGGCAGGATGTCCACCTTGTAGGTCTTCAGCGCGGCGTCGTTCCAGTCCGGCTTGTGCGCGGGATGCGTCTTGGAGAACTCGGGCGCGATGCCGTGATACACCGCCGCCGAACCCAGGGAAGCCTCCGGCGAACCAGGGGCCGGCGTGAGCGCCGTGGGCTGGATGACGGGC
>CAZQEW010000090.1:1326-18767 GCA_964591495.1 uncultured Klebsiella sp. | reverse complement strand
TCCAGCGGCCGCTTCGGAGCGCGAAAACCCGCCCGATGGATTGTGACGCGAGGAATCGCACTGTCGGTGACGAGTCGGCCATCATCTGCGTGACTTTGTAGTGGGCATTGTTAAACGCAGCCCGTTGAAAAAGCTGGCAGGCATGGCCTCGAATGAGTGGCTCACTCTCGTCCAAAAGTGGCAGGAGCAACTCCAGTTCGCGGAGTAGTTGGTTGGCATCGAGCCTTTCTGCAATTTGCCCCAGCCCCCACAGCGCGTGCAGCCGCGCGTAGAGGTTCGTGGACTTGAGCGCGACTTGGACGAGTTCTCGGACGGCGGGGTCGCGGTCGGACTTGGTGCGGGCGGCCAGCTCGAATTGCGCGGCGAGGCGGACTTGCATCGAGTCGTGGGCGAGGAGGCGGGCGAGTTCGGCTTCGGGTCGCTTCGCCATGCCGTCGGCGAGGAGGCGTTTGGCTTCGGCGAGTTTGGCGTTGCCCGCTTGCGCCGGGTCGCTTACGCGGTAGAGGCGGCCTTTTTCCGGCTGACCCCAGCCTTCCACCCAGTCGCTCACGTAGAGCGCGCCGTCGGGGCCGAAGGCGGCGTGTGTGGGCAGGAGGTTCCAGAGGAATTTCTCGCGGGCGGCCAGCTCGAAGCTCGCGCCGCGCGGCTTGAGGCTGAAGCTCCAGATGCCGCCGGGGAAGTCGCAGATGAAGAAGTGGTTCGTGTAGCGGTCGGGCAGGCCGGTGCCGGGATAGAAGGCGAAGCCGGCGGGGCCTTGGGCGGCCTCGCCGCTGGTGGGCAGGATGTCGCCCGCGCCGCCGCGCCAGAGGCCCTCGGTGACCCACGGGCCGAAGTTCTTCATGTGCTGGTAGCTGATGCGCCAACCGTAGTCGCCGCCCTCGACGAGGTGGAGCAGACGGCACTTGTCCGGGCCGGCGGTGTCGTTGTCCACGGTGAAGAGATTGCCGAGCGCGTCGAAGGCGAGGCCCTGCGGGTTGCGCAGGCCGATGCAGAAGACTTCCAGCTCGGAGCCGTCGGGCTGGCAGCGGAAGACCGCGCCGGTGTCGGGCGCAATGCGGCGGAGGTATTCCGCGCTGAAGCCGGGGTGTTTCATGCCGGGCCGCAGCTCGAAGCCGCGGTCGCCGAGGCTGAAGTAGAGGCGGCCGTCGGGGCCGAAGGTGAGGCCGTGGAGGTCGTGGCCAGTGACGGAGATGTGGACGCCGAGGCCGGAGGCCAAACGATGAGCTGTGAAGGATGAAGGCTGAACCGCCGAGCCGACGGGCGTCGTCGCAATCCGTCCGCCGTTCATACTTCCCCCTGCATACTTCGTCACTCGCCACAGGTCGGGGAGGCAGGTGAACCAGACTTCGTTGTTCCGCGCGAGAATGCCCGCAGCGGGGCCAGCGGCCGGGGCGTTGAAGCCGGCGGCCACGACGCTCGATTTATCCGCGCGGCCGTCGCCGTCAGTGTCCTCGACGAGGCGGATGACTTCGGAGTCGTTGGTGAGGACGGAGAAGTTCGTGCCGGGGAAGTGGCGGTGTAGCAGCGCCTCGCGGTCGGCGACGGTGCGGCAGCTCAGGTCGTCGAGCAGCCACGGGACGCGCTGCGTGATGTCAAAGACGGCCTTCTTGTAGCGATGCGTCTCGGCGATGAAGAACCGCCCGCGCTCATCCACGCTGAAGGCGACGGGGTTTTGCAGCAACGGCTCGGCGGCGATGAGTTCGACCTTCAGGCCGGGGGCGACTTGGAGCTGCTTCAACTTCGCCTCAGCCGCAGCGTTGGTCCCGTGCTGTGCGGGGCAGGGGAGAGGAAGGACGAGGGCGGCGCCAAGGAACAACAGCCACCCCAGCGGGAGTAGAGGTGCGGATTGCTTAAGCGTGCGCGGCGCGTGCGGCATGTCGCCAGAGTAGCACTCCGGGTGCGGTTGAAAACTCTTTCAACCGTGGCGGCAAGCCTATGAGCCCATGCCGGAGCCGAGTTTGAAGGCGGTGCTCAGGCCCAGCACGATGAAGATGATGGTGAAGATGCGGAAGTAGCCCTTGGCGACGTCGGCCAGCGAGATGTTTGACCGGATGGTGTCGGAAAGCTGCTGTTGAAACTCCGCCTTCGTGGGCTTGCCCTTCGTCAGCTCCCGGTGCTTCGGCAGGTCGGCCTTCACTTCCGCCAGCTCGGCATCGGTGATCTTGCTGGCGTCACCGCCGTCGTCCTCGGCGATGACGGCGCGCAGGGCCGTGTCATCCTTGGCGGCGGTGGCCTTCTTGGCGAAGGCGACGCGCTCCTCATAGGCGCCATCGAGATTCTTTGCGACAAACTTGTCGATGTCCGCGAGCATGGCCAGATAGCTGCCGCCGAGAATGGCCAGCAGGGTGAACCCGGCGGCGATGATGCCGAACAGCGGCGTTGCTGTGCGGCCAAAGGTTCGGGCCCCAAAGCCGGCCATCGCGCCCGTGCCCCACGCGACCCAGCCGCTGGCGATGTGGAGGTAGTGCGCCAGCACATACCAAATGCCCATGCCAATGGCCGCGCCGATGGCGGCACCCGTGATGGCCAACGGCAGATGCGGCTCATCAGATGCAAAGATGGCACCCGGTTTCTTGGCGGGCTTCTTCTCCGGTGCGCCGGAAGCGGCGGGTGCGCTGGCTGGCACGGGCGCGGGCGGCGGAGGTGGAGGCGCGGCTTCGGCGGCGTGCGAGCGGCCCAACGACAATCCCGGTTTCGGAGGCGGCGGCGGTGGGGGAGCAGCGGGGGCGCTGTGGCCGAGGCTCAGGCCGGGCTTGGGCGGGGGAGGAGGCGGAGCGGCGGAAGCACCGGCGGCCAGCGCCTGGGCGATGATCGCGTTCGCGTCTGCCGTCGCGTCCGCGCCGCAATTCGGGCATTGGATGGCGAAGGGCATGGCGCCGTTCTCCGGCTCGATGTCGAAAGCAAACTTGCTTCCACAAGCATGGACGACTTTGATTTCCATGGGGCTCCTCGGTGGTGGTTGGGGTTGAATAGAGAGAACCGGATTATCCCTGCTGCTGGCAAGCCCGAATCCGCCGCGCGGCTTGTTTTCAGCCAACCCATCCGGCAGGCTCCGCCTTGTGAACTCACCGACTCGCCTGCTTCGCCGTCTGGCTTTGGTGGCCCTCTTGGCCGTGCTGCCAACCCTCGCCTCCGCCGCGCCGAAGCCGAACTTCATCTTCTTCCTCATTGACGACCTTGGGCGCAACGACCTCGGGTGCTATGGCAGCAAATTCTACCGCACGCCGAACCTCGACCGCATGGCGTCGCAGGGCATGAAGTTCACCGACGCCTACGCCGCGTGCCCCGTCTGCTCGCCCACGCGCGCGAGCATCATGACCGGCAAGTATCCCGCGCGCCTGCATCTCACGGACTGGCTGCCCGGTCGTGGTGATTTGCCCGCGCAACGGCTCGCGCGGCCCATCATCAACCAGCAGCTCTCGCTCGAAGAAGTCACCATCGCTGAACGCCTCAAGGCCGCCGGCTACGTCACTGCGCACGTCGGCAAGTGGCACCTTGGCGGCGAAGGCTTCGAGCCGCAGAAGCAGGGCTTCGACATCAACATCGCCGGTGACCACACCGGCACGCCGATGAGTTACTTCGCGCCCTTCGGCGGCAAGGCGAAGGACGGCAAACAGCGCGCGATGCGCGGCCTGGAAGAAGCAAAGGACGGCGAATACTTGACCGACCGCCTCACCACCGAGGCCGAGAAAATCATCGCGGCGAACAAGGACAAGCCGTTCTTCCTCTATTTCGCGCACTACGCCGTCCATACGCCGCTCAAGGCGAAAGCGGATTACATCGCCAAGTATCCGCAGGTCGCCGGCAAGGGCGGGCAGCAGACCAACGCCATCTACGCCGCGATGATGGAGAGCATGGACGAGAGCATCGGGCGAATCCTCAAGCAGCTCGACGACCTGAAGCTCGCGGACCACACCTACGTCTTCTTCACCTCGGACAACGGCGGGCTCGCCACGCTCGAAGGCCCCAGCACGCCCGCCACCATCAACGCGCCGTTGCGCGAGGGCAAAGGCTGGCTCTACGAAGGCGGCATCCGCGTGCCCCTGCTCGTGCGCGGCCCGGGCATCGCACCCGGCAGCACGGCGACGAACGCCATGAGCAGCGTGGATTACCTCCCGACGATCATGGAACTGGCCGGGCTCGCCGCGCCGAAGCCCGAGGAAAGCGTGGACGGCGTCACCCTCGCGCCGTTGCTCAAGGGCGGCCCCGCGCCCGCCGCGCGCCCGCTCTTCTGGCATTACCCGCACTACGCGAACCAAGGCGGCAAGCCCGGCGGCGTCATCCGCGATGGCGATTGGAAGCTCATCGAGTTCTACGAGACGGGCCGCGTGGAGCTCTTTGACTTGAAGAACGACTTCCGCGAGAACCGCAACCTCGCCCTCGAAGCCACCAACGCCGCGCGCGTGAAGTCGCTCGTCGCCAAGCTCGACACCTGGCGCATCAAGACCGGCGCGCAGATGATGCAGCCCAACCCCGCCTACCGCCCCAGCCCGCAGGGTCAGAACGGCACCATCACCATGCTCGGCAAGGATGCGGACGTGCATGGCGCGATGCTGCGCTTCGAGCCGCTGCCGCACAAAAACACGCTCGGCTTCTGGATCAACCCGAACGACTGGGCGAGCTGGGACTTCGAGGTGGTGAAGCCCGGCAAGTTCACGATGGAAATCACCTACGGCTGCGGCAACGGCAGCGGTGGCAGCGAGGTCGAGTTCGCCGTCGGCCCGCAAAAGCTGCTGTTCAAGGTGGAGCAGACCGGCGGCTTCCAGGCCTTTGTGAAGCGGGAGATCGGGGAGATGACCTTCGACCAGCCCGGCCGCTACACGCTCACGGTGAAGCCCAAGTCCAAGCCCGGCCCGGCGGTGATGGATTTGCCGCAGGTCGTCCTTAAGGCAAAGTGATCCACCGCAAGGCTCAGCCGTTCGGTGCGCGAAGGGCGGGACCGGGAAGCCGTTGAAATCTCTGTGGGTTGCCGGGCGTCCAGTGCCCTGACATCTTGCGTGTGCACATGAACTGGCTCGTCACCTGCGGTTCCGTCTGGCTCGCCCTTGCCGCCACGGCTTCGGCGGCCTTCTTTGGTTCGGCCTCGGCCAAGGATCCGGCCAAGTTGTCGTTCGCGAAGGATGTCGAGCCGTTGCTCAAGAAGTATTGCTACGACTGCCACGCTGACGGGGCGAAAAAGGGCGGCGTGGAGTATGACAAATACCCTTCGCACGCCGACCTGCTCGCGGACCGCAAGCTCTGGGACCAGACCCTCTTCAACGTCCGTAGCCGGGCGATGCCGCCGGAGAACCGCAAACGCCAGCCCACGCTGGCGGAGCGCGAGCTGATCCAGGCTTGGATTGATTACCAGGTCTTCAAGACGGACCCGAAGAATCCCGACCCCGGCCGCGTGACGATCCGCCGGCTCAACCGCACGGAATACAACAACACGATCCGGGACCTCGTGGGGGTGAACTTCAAGCCGGCGGATGACTTCCCGGCGGATGACGCGGGCTACGGCTTCGACAACATCGGCGATGTGCTTTCCATGCCGCCGGTGCTGCTGGAAAAGTATCTCACGGCGGCGGACAAGATCCTGGCGCAGGCCATCGTCATTCCGCCGACGCCCGGCACCCGCGCCACGCGGCTTGATCCCAAGCAGCTGAGCGGTCCCGTGGAAACCTATGTGGGCGCGACGGGCACGATGCGGATGTTCACGAAGGGCGCGGCGACGATGCGCTTCACCACGACGAAAAGCGGGGCGCACCGGCTGCGGATTCTGGCGGCGGAGCGCGTTTCGGGCTCCGAATCCGCCCGCCTCGAAGTGCGGGTGGACGGGAAAGTGGTCACGACCGCCCCGGTGAACGGAACCTTGGAGTCGCCTACCGCGGTGGAATGCGAGGTGAGCCTGAATGCGGGCAGCCACACGCTGGCGTTCGGACTGCTGAATCCGCACGACGGCCCGCCGGGCACGGGCACGAAGTATTCGCGCGGGCTGGCGATCGAGCAAATCGAGGTGTTCGACCCGCCTGAACCGGCTGCCCTGGCCAAGCCGACGGCGCAGCGCATCGCGGCGCGCCAGCTCAAGGGCGGTAATTCCACGAGCAATCCGGATTCGCCCCGGCGCGTGTCCGGCGCAACCCCGCTGACGGCGAAGTTTTCCGTGGCCCGCGCTGGCGAGCATCGCCTGCGGCTCGCGACGCAGACGCGGCACGTGGCGCCCGAGCCCACGCGCATGGAGATCCGCGTGGACGGCCAACCGCTGCGGACCATCGAGGTGCGCGGGGATGTGGACCTGCCGCATGTCGAGGAGTTGCCGGTGCCGTTGAGCGCGGGCACCCACGAGGTGAGCCTGGCGTTGGTGAATCCCTACTCGACGCCCAAGGACGCGCGCGGCCGTTCGCAGACGCGGGCGTTTGCGGTCGACTGGGTGGAGATCGTGGAACCGACGCCGAACGCGGTGGTGCGCCTGCTCCCGGACCTGCTGCTGGTGGGCTACAATGCCAGGTCGCTGGGCGATGGCTGGGTGGCGCTGAACAGCGTCGAGGAGGATGATGTGGCGTTCGATTTTGTGGCGCCGCGCGACGGTGAGTATTTCCTCCGCACGCTGGCGTGGGCCAAGCCGACCGGTTCGAACGCGCTGGTGCTCACGTTTCAGCGCGACAAGGAGATTCTCCGGCAGGTGAAGGTGGAGGCGGACGAGTCCGCGCCCCAGCATTACGAGGCGAAATTCCGGCTGACGGCGGGCAAGCATCGCCTACGCGTCGTCGTGCTGCGGGACAAGACCGGGTTGTCACCCGAGAAGGCGGCGGAATGGAAGTCTGGCCAGAACCAGAAGGGCACCGTCCATGTCCACCACCTCGAAATCGAAGGCCCGCCCGAGGCCGCTGCCGAGATGGTGCCGGAGTCGCATCGCCGCATTTTCTTCAAGCGGGCGACCAAGGATACCGAACCGCAATTCGCACGCGAAATCATCGGGGCGTTCGCCCGGCGGGCGTATCGCCGGCCAGTGACGGCGGCGGAGGTGGAGCGGCTCATGAAGCTCTACAACTTCGCGCGGACGAACGGCGAGCCGTTCGAGGGGGGCGTGGTCCAGGCGCTCAAGGCCGTGCTCGTCTCGCCAAACTTCCTCTTCCGTGGCGAGCTCCAGCCTGAGCCGGATAACCCGAAGTCCGTTCACCCTGTCAACGAGTTCGCGCTGGCGTCGCGGCTCAGTTACTTCCTCTGGAGCACGATGCCGGACGCCGAGCTGTTCGCCTTGGCCGAGCGCGGGCAGTTGCGGAAGAACCTCGACGCGCAGGTGCGGCGGATGTTGGCGGATCCGAAAAGCCGGGCGCTGGTGGAGAACTTTGCCGGCCAATGGCTCCAGCTCCGCAACCTTGCCATCCTCCAGCCAGACAAGAAGCTGTTCCCCAGTTACGATGCGACCCTGCGCGCGGCAATGACCCGCGAAACGGAGCTGCTGTTTGAGACCGTGCTGCGCGAGGACCGGAGCGTGTTCGAGTTCCTCACGGCCGATTACACCTTCGTCAATGAGCGGCTCGCGAAGCACTACGGCATCACGGGCGTGACCGGCGATGCGTTTCAGCGGGTGAGCCTCAAGGGCCAGCCGCGTGCCGGCCTGCTGACGCATGCGAGCATTCTCACGCTCACCTCGAACCCCACGCGCACCTCGCCCGTGAAGCGCGGCAAATGGGTTTTGGAGAACCTCCTCGCCACGCCGCCACCGCCGCCCGTGCCCAACGTGCCCGAGCTGGAGCAGCAGAAGGAACTCACCGGCACCCTGCGGCAGAAGATGGAGCAGCACCGTGCGAACCCGACCTGCGCTTCCTGCCATACCAAGATGGATGCCATCGGCTTCGGTTTGGAGAACTACGACGCCATCGGGGCGTTTCGGTCCCGCGACGCGGGGGCGGCGATTGACCCGAGCGGCGAACTGAGCGCAGCGGAAAAGTTCCAAGGGCCGGTGGATTTGGCGAAGCTGCTGGCGACGAAGAAACAGGAGGATTACCTCCGCTGTCTCGTCGAGAAGCTGCTGACCTATGGGCTGGGGCGCGGGCTGGAGTATTATGACCGTCCGGCGGTGAAGGCGATCGCCGACGGCCTCGCAAAGCGGAAGCACACCTTCTCCGGTCTCGTGCTGGAAGTGGTGAACAGCGTGCCGTTCCAGAAGCGGCGCGGGGAAGGGGATGCCCAAGTGGCGAGCCGATAAAATCCCTAACTTCAAGGTGCGAACGGGCGCCGGTTGGCATTGGGATTTCCAGGTTGGGATTTCGGTGGAGCTTCGGAGCTTCCCCCTGAACATCCCATGATACCCGCCAGTCAGTTCTGACGTCTTGAGTTACAGCTTATGAAACACCTTGCCTTGCCCCGCCGCACCTTCCTCCGTGGCCTTGGCACGCTGATGGCCTTGCCCGCGCTGGAAGCCATGACGCCTGCGCTCCGGGCAGCCGCCAAAGTCACGCCCCGGCGCACCGCCTTCGTGTATGTGCCCAACGGCATGAACATGGCCCACTGGTGGCCCGAGATGGTCGGCAAGGGCTATGAGCTGCCGCAAATCCTCCAGCCGCTGGCGGCGCACCGTGAGGATTTCAGCATACTCTCCGGCCTCGCCCAGGTCAGCGGCAAGGCCGGCCCCGACGGTGCCGGCGACCACGCCCGCGCCAACGCCACCTGGCTCACCGGCGTGCGCGCCCGCAAGACAGCCGGCGCGGACATCCAGGTCGGCATCTCCATTGACCAGGTGCTCGCCGAGCAGGTCGGCAAGCAGACCCGCTTCGACTCGCTTGAACTGGGCTGCGACAAGGCCCGCACCGCCGGCGCGTGCGACAGCGGGTATTCCTGCGCCTACCAGTTCAACCTCGCCTGGAAAGGCCCGGCCACGCCGATGCCGCCCGAGGCGAACCCAAAGCAGGTCTTTGAGCGCCTCTTTGGCAATGGTGCCAACGCCGAGGAAGCCGCCGCCCGCCAGAAGCGCGAGCAATACAACAAAAGCATCCTCGACTTCGTGTTGGAGGACGCGAACTCGCTCAAACGCCAGCTCGGCGCGACGGACCGTCGCAAGCTCGACGAATACATGACCGCCGTGCGCGAGCTGGAGGAGCGCATCCAGCAGGCCGAGAAGTTCAAGCTGGCGAATGTCGCGCCCGTTGCCCGCAAGGATTTCCTCCCGCAGGACTTCAGCTACGAGCAGCACATCCGGATGATGTATGACCTCATGGTGCTGGCGTTCCAGACCGACTCGACGCGCATTGCCAGCTTCCTGGTGGCGCACGACGGCAGCAACCGCAGCTACCCGTTCATCGGCGTGCCGGACGGCCACCATGACCTCTCCCACCACGGCGGCGACGCGGTGAAGCTCGACAAGATCGCCAAGATCAACTCGTTCCACACCACGCAGTTCGCCTATTTCCTCAGCAAGCTGAAGGCCGTGAAGGAGGGCGACGGCACGCTGCTCGACAACTGCGCGGTCGTGTTCGGCAGCGGCCTGGCTGATGGCAACCGCCACGCGCATCATGACCTGCCCATCCTGCTGGCCGGCCGCGGCGGCGGCACCATCAAGAGCGGTCAGAGCCTGGAGTTCAAAACGGAAACCCCCCTGTGCAACCTCTTTGTGTCCCTCGCCGAACGCATGGGGGCCAAGGTGGACCAGTTCGGCGACAGCACCGGTCGTCTCGAAGCCATCGCGCAGACCACGGAGACCGGCCCGCGCCAATTCCCGCTGGACAAGAACCTGATGTGGAATCGGAAGGCCTAAGGCAAAGCCTTTGCTCACTCCGTCGCGGGCTTAATCCCCAACTTTTCCCAGCCCGCTTTCCCCAGCGCCCGCAGCGTTCCCTGGTTTCGCTCGTAGATGCTCTCCGCCGCGGCGTAGGGCTCCACCGCCTCGGCGATGCTCGCCTCGCGCAGCAGGTGCAGCGTCGGATAAGGCGCGCGGTTCGTGCAGTTGGTCACGTCGTCCGGCTCCGTGTCGGCGAACTGGTAATCCGGGTGGAAGCTCGCGATTTGGATGACGCCTTCCAGCCCCGCCTTTCGCACCGCCGCGTTGGCGCGCGCGAGAAACTGCTGGAATGTGAAGAACTCCTGCAGCACCCCCGGGTGGATCAGCAACGTGTCGTCGATGACCTCGGCGGGCGTGTTGGCGAGGTGCGCCAGTTCCGCCCGCAGGTCCGCGAGCAGATCGTCCTCGCGGGTGGCGTGGCTCACGACGTAGCGCACCTGCCCGCGCTGTTCCACCGCCCGGGCGAACGGGCACAGGTTCAGGCCGATGACTGCCCGTCGCACCCAGTCTCGGGTGGTGGCGATCACGACTTCGTCCGGGGGCGGAACGGCATTGTGCATGTCGGATGCTGGCCGCTGGCGCCGCGGCTGGCAATGAGTGAAGCCGGTTGTGCCCGCGGCCCCGTGGTTTCCCGCTTCGCGATGGGTTTGGCCGGCGCTATGGTCGTGTCATGTTTTCGGTGCATGATCACAACCGCGAGGCCTGGGATGAACTGGCTCGCCAGCAAATCCCCTTGGCCCGGCCGGCCGGCGAAAAGGAGTTCGCCAAGCCGCAGTTCATCATCAACCCATTCGGCTGGGTTGACTTTGAGGTGCGCGGCAAGCGCGTGCTCTGCCTCGCGGCCGGCGGCGGCAAGCACAGCGCGCTGTTTGCGGCCGCCGGGGCGGAGACCACTGTCGTGGACATCAGCCCGGCGATGCTCGACCTCGACCGCAAAATCGCCGCGGAGCGCGGCTTCAGGATCAACGTCGTCGAAGCTTCGATGGACAACCTCGCCGCTTTGCCCGATGCGCATTTCGATCTGGTGGTCCAGCCAGTGAGCACCTGTTACGTGCCGAGCATTTTGCCGGTTTACCGCGAGGTGGCGCGTGTCACAGCTCCGGGCGGCCTCTACATCAGCCAGCACAAGCAGCCGGTGAATCTGCAGGCCAGCCTGCGCATCGCGACCATCGGCTATCCGCTGCTGGAGCCGTATTACCGCAGCGGTCCGCTGCCGCCAGTGCCGACGGGCTCCGCGCTGCGCGAGAGCGGCACACTGGAGTTTCTGCATCGGTGGGATGAACTGCTCGGCGGGCTCTGCCGCGCTGGCTTTGTCATCGAGGACACTTTTGAGCCAAAGCACGGGGACTCGGCGGCTACCCTGGGCAGTTTCGGCCACCGTTGCTGGTTTATCCCGCCCTACTTCGCGATCAAGGCCCGGCGCAAGGTGACCGCCGTCGCGGAACGGAAACTGGTGGTCGTCTGAAGAAAGGCGGCGGCTATTTCGCCAGCTCCGGGTGCTCGATGAACGCGTAGCACAGCAGGTGGCAGATGCCCATCTGTGCATCCTCGGCGCGGCCGTAATGCGTGTCAGCGATGACGATGACATCCTTTGCGATGTCCGCGAGCCGCCCACGCTTGGCCCCGACCAGGGCGACAGTGTGGAGGCCGTTGGCGTTGGCCCACTCAATGGCCTTCACACAGTTGGGGGAATTTCCGCTCACACTGAGGGTCAGTGCGAGGTCACCGGGGCGGCCGTAGTTCTGCAGCTGCGCGGCGAAGACGTCCGCATAGGAGTAGTCGTTTCCGAGCGCGGTGAGCCAGCTCACGTTGTCGTTGAGCGACATCACGCGGAAGCGCTTGCCGAGCTTGTCGGACGCGCCTTTTCCGAGGTCGGTTGCGAAATGGGAAGCGTTGGCCGCGCTGCCGCCATTGCCGAAGACGAAGATTTGCCGATCTTCGCGGTGTGCCAGCCGGAGCCGCTCAATGAGCCGGGAGACCGCGTCGGCCGGAATGGAATCGAGCGCGGCCTTCTGCTTGGCGATGTAATCGGCAATCCAGTCGTTCATCGCGTGGACTTTGGCAAGGGGCGGGCGGGAGCGGCAATCAAATTGGAATGCCCCCAACACCCGAATCGGCATGAAATGGGCCGATGAGCGGGTTGGTCCGCTCGTGCTGGCCTCGGTTGGGGCGGCTCCTCCGCCGTGCGCGGGCGGACCTCAAATCTTCCAGCCCTCGCGATACTTGTGCTGGATGAACTGGTCGGCCTCGGGGCAGCCCTTGGCTTTCAAAGTCTTCGCATCCCAGATGAGTTTCTTGCCCACGCGGAAGGCCACGTTGCCCAGCAATCCGGCTTCTGAGAGTGGCCCGGCATAACTGAAGTCGCACTCGGCTTTGCCGCCGGTCTTGATGGCTTGGATCCACTGCTCGTGCTGCCAGTTGCCGCCCTTCGCATCGGGCACAAACGGCGTCGGGGGCTTGAAGTCCTTGAACTTGTCCTCGGGCAACAGCAGCCGCTGGGTGTAGTTCGCGAGCAGGCGGCCTTGTTCGCCGACGAAGAGCACGCCGCCGCCCTTCCACTTGTCCAGCAACGGGCCAAGTTCTGCTTCGGGCCGATACTTGCCCTGATACCACGTGAGCTTCACGGGCGGCCGCTGACCGCGCGCGGGGTATTCGTAGCGCACTTTGAGGTCCACCGGCACGAGGTCAGGGTCCGCGGCCGGGCCCTCGGCCTCGATCGTCAGCGGGTGCTTCAAGTCCAGCGCCCAGTGTGCGAGGTCGGCGAAGTGACACCAGAAATCGGCCAGCGTGCCCCCGCCGAAGTGCCAGAAGTGCCGCCAATGGAAGGGCACATACTCAGGCCGGTAGCTGAGATATTGCGCCGGACCGAGCCAGAGATCGTAGTCGAGCGACGCGGGCGGGGGCGGCGGGTTGGCGGCGACCGTTTTGTTCCCGTAAATCGCGCCGGCCCAGACGTGGACTTCCTTCACCGCGCCGATGGCGCCGCTTTGCACGAGTTCCACGCAGCGGCGGTAGTTGTTGCCCGGGTGCGAGTGGATCTGGTTGCCCATCTGCGTGATGCGCTTGGTCTGCGCCGCCGTGTCGGCCATCACGCGCACCTCGGACACCGTGCGCGCGAGGGGCTTCTCGCAATAGACGTGGCGACCGCTGCGCATCGCGGCCACGGCGCAGACGGCGTGCGTGTGGTCGGGTGTGGCCACGACGACGGCGTCAATGTCCTTCTGTTCGAGCATCTTTCGGAAGTCCGCGTAGCGCTTGGCCAGCGGGAACTTTTCGCCCGCCTTGGCGAGGTTTGCGGAGTCCACGTCCACGAGCGCGACGATGTTCTCGCCCTTGACACCCTCGATGTTGCCCGCCGCGCGGCCCGCCGTGCCGATGCACGCGATGTTGAGCTTGCCGTTGGGTGAGCCCTGGCTCCGGAGGAAATAGGGCGCGGCCAGCACGCTGGCGGACGTGGCGAGGAAACGGCGACGGTTCAGTGAGTGGTTCATGCGTGCGGAATTGGAGTGTGTCGGACGGGCTGATTATTCAGTGCAACCGTGGGAAGAAGCAATTCGTGGTGGGTGATGGGTCGGCCCCATGCACCCCACCCTCGACTAATTGCCACTCGGTTTCCCTTCCGCCTTCCCCGTGACCCAACGCACCGCCTTCGGGACGAAGTGTTCCAAGCCCGGCGTCTGCTCCGGGTGCGGGCTGCTCACCAGCACGCGGCCCTTGCCGCAGTTGCCGGCGACAATCGCGGGCGAGTTCACCATCAGGCCGACCGGCGTGTCGTTCTTCGCCAGTTCGGTGCGGAAATGGGCGAGCGGCTGAAAGTCCGGCAGCAGGTCCACCCCGGCAGGCACCAGAATGGGGCCATTGACGTAGCGCGCCTCGAACTGTCCTGCCGGCGCGCCGAAGATCTCACGCCCGCGCTCAGTCAGCTCCAGTTTCACGTTGCCTTCCCCGCGCCGCCATTTGGGAGATGCCGTCTTGGCATCGAGCACCTTCACGCCCCAGGAGAAGCCGCTGCACGCGAGATACGCGCCCGCGCAGATGCCAATGTAGCCGCCCCCCGCCTCGACGAATTCCTTCACCTTCGCGCGGCCCTCCTCCCCGATGGTCTCGGCCTGCCGGCTGCCTGAGCCGCCGGTGAACATCACCACCTGAAAGCCCGCGAGCTTTCCGGCGCGGAGGTCCTCCGGCTTGAACGGGATGACGGCAATGTCTTTCTCCTTGCCGAGAATTTCCGTCACGCGCGGCACGCCCTTGCCCGAACTGCCCGCCGCGTCATAAAGCGCCACGCGGATGAGCTTCGGCGGCGCTTTGTCCTCTGCGCGAAGCGGAATGTTTCCGCTGACCAGCAGGCTGACTACAACGAGGCCAACTAAGCGGTAATTCATGGCTTTAAACTGCCTCTTCGGGTGGATGAAGGCAACACGCCTCCCGCGTTGACAAGCTCACCCTCCCGCGAACACTGCCTGAACGCTGCTTATGAACATGGATTCGCCTACTTCCTCTGCCGGCGGTTCTGAACCGCTCCCCGCACCGGTCGGCTGTGGCGCTGGCGATGGTCGCAGGTCGCCAGCACACGCTTTGGCCTTCGCCCTCGCCGCATTGTGTTTGTTGGCGGCGTGCGCCGTCCGCCATGCCGCCGCCCCGCGCCTGCCCGTTGTGGGTGTCGCGCGCGTGGACATCACGCCGGATTACCCGATCCGCCTCACCGGTTTCGCCGTGCGCAAGACCGAGTCCGAAGGTGTGGCGCAGCGCATTCACGCGAAGGCCCTGGCCATCGGCAACGACGCCGAAAACCCCGCCGTCCTTGTCACGGTGGACAATCTCGGCGTGTCGGATGCCATCCGCACGGAGCTGCTTCGCCGCCTCGCAGACACACGACTCGCTCACGACCGCCTCGCGATCTGCTCCTCGCACACGCACTCCGCGCCGATGATCGCCGGCGTCGCGCCGAACATTTTCATGGCTGACCTCCCGCCCGATCAGCAGTCTCGCGTGGAACGCTACACGCGCGAGCTGACCTTTAAGCTGGAGCAGGTCATCCGCGCCGCGCTCGCCGACCGCCGGCCCAGCCGCGTCGAGTGGACGCAGGGCAAGGTGGGCTTCGCGATGAACCGCCGTGGAAAGCCGGTCGCGCCCGTGGATCACGATCTCCCTGTGCTGCGGGTGGTCGCGCCGGACGGTCGCGTTCGCGCGGTCTTCGTCAGCTACGCCTGCCACTGCGTGACACTCGGGCTGAACACGATTCACGGCGACTGGGCCGGATCCGCCCAGCTCGCGCTTGAAGCCGATCATCCCGGTGCAGTCGGCCTGGTGGCCATCGGCTGCGGCGCGGACCAGAACCCCAACAAGCGCGGCACGCCCGACTTCGCCGACGCGCAAGGCCGCGAGATTGCCAACGAAGTGAAACGCCTCTCCGCCGGCCCGTGGAAGGAGCTTCCCACCGCACCGACCGCCCGCACCAAGCGCATTGCCCTCGACTACGACAAGCTGCCCACGCGGGCCGAGTGGGAAGCGCTCGCCACAAACAAGGCACAGCAGATTGCCCATCATGCGAAGAAGAACCTGGCGCGTCTCGACCGCGGCGAAACCCTGCCCACCAAACTCCCGTATCTCATTCAGACCTGGCATTTCGGCACAAACCTCGCGTTGGTCTTCCTGCCCGGCGAAGTCGTCGTGGACTACGGCCTGCGCCTGAAGCGCGAGTCCGACGGCACGCGCCTGTGGGTGCATGGCTACGCGAACGACGCCCCTTGCTACATTCCGAGCGAGCGTATTTTGCAGGAGGGCGGCTACGAAGGCGGCGGCGCGATGGTCTATTACGACCGGCCCACGAAGTTCGCGGCGGGCTTGGAGAAGAAGATCGTCAGCACCGTCCACGAGCTGTTGCCGCGCGATTTCCTCGCGAAGCCAACCACGGCATCGCCCGTGACCAGCGCCCGTGCCGGCGACTTGCAGACGCCGTCTGTGGCAAACAGCACGCCCGAGCGGCGGTTGCAAACCGCCGGCACAACGCAAGTTGTCACGGGCAATCCGGTGCCGAAGTCTCCGCCAGAATCCCTCGCCACCCTCCGCACCAAGCCCGGCCTCACGGTCGAACTCGTCGCCGCCGAACCGCTCGTCACCAGCCCTGTCGCGATCGACTTTGGCACTGACGGCAAACTGTGGGTGGTCGAGATGGCCGACTACCCAATGGGTTCGGATGGCAACTGGAAGCCCGGCGGCCGCGTAAAGTTTCTCACCCGCTCGCGGCCCAACGGCCCGTTCGACCGTGCCACGCTCTTTCTCGACGGCCTGCCGTTTCCCACCGGCGTGCTGGCGTGGCGCAAGGGCGCGCTGATCTGCGCCGCGCCGGACATCCTCTACGCCGAGGACACCAACGGCGACGGTCGGGCCGACGTGGTCCGCAAGCTCTTCACCGGCTTCGAGACGAACAACTACCAGGCCCGAGTGAACAGCCTCTCCCTCGGGCTCGATAACTGGGTCCATGGCGCAAACGGCCTCCTCGGCGGCGACATCCAGAACCTCGCTCAGCCATCAGCCCTCAATTCTCAACCACTCAACATCCGCGGGCGCGATTTCCGTTTCCGGCCCGACACCTGCGAGTTCGAGGCCACCTCCGGCCTGACGCAGCAGGGGCGGGCGCGCGACGACTTGGGGAATTGGTTCGGGTGCAACAACAGCCAGTTCGCGTTCCACTACCCGCTGCCAGACCGCTACCTCGCGCGCAACCCGCACGTCCCCGCGCCGCCGCCGAGCGTGAACCTCGCCGCCGGCCTCGCGCGCCTGAATCCCATCAGCCAGCCGCTGGAGCGTTTCAACAGTCCGCAGTCCCTGAACCACGTCACGAGCGCCTGCGGGCTCGGCGTGTATCGCGACACGTTGCTGGGCGCGGGCTTCAGCCAGAACCTCTTCATCTGCGAGCCGGTGCATAACCTGGTCCGCCGCCTCGTGCTCACGCCGAGCGGCGTCACCTTCACCGCCGCGCGTGCTGCTGATGAGGTCGCGTCCGAGTTTCTCGCGAGCACCGACAACTGGTTTCGCCCCGTCCAAGCGCTCACCGGTCCCGACGGCGCGCTGTGGGTGGTGGACATGTATCGCTTTGTCATCGAGCACCCGCGCTGGATTCCGCCCGACCGGCTCAAGTCGCTTGATGTCCGCGCCGGCTCCGACAAAGGCCGCATCTACCGCATCTACCCGCAAGGCGCGAAGCTCCGGCCCTTCAATGACTTGACCCAGCTGACGACCACGCAAGTCGTCGCCGCGCTGAACACCGAGAACGGCATCGCGCGCGACTTGGCGCATCGGGAACTGCTCCATCGAGGCGATGTCCGGACAGAATCAGCCCTCCGAGAATTGGCTCGATCGAATCCCGCACCCGCCGTGTGGATGCATCTCTTGGGGCTGCTTCATGAGTGGGCTGAGCCTCGTGCCGTCGTTGCTTCTGTGGGGCCTCGTCCCCGACATGACGAGATTATCTCTCCGAATTACGTGTTCCGTTCTGCGCTGACGAACTCGCATCCATCGGTTCGCCGGCAGGCAGTTCGTGTTATTGAACCTTGGTTGCAAACCTCGCATCCGCAAACGCAAGTGTTGCGTTCTGCGCTGCTAGAGCTTGTTTCCGACCCTGACCCCACCGTCCGCTACCAGCTCGCCTTCACCCTCGGCACTTGGAACGACCCCCGCG
>CAZQEW010000090.1:0-1226 GCA_964591495.1 uncultured Klebsiella sp. | reverse complement strand
CCCACCGTCCGCTACCAGCTCGCCTTCACCCTCGGCACTTGGAACGACCCCCGCGCGACCGCCGCGCTCGCCCAGCTCGCCCGTGAAGGCATGGCCGACCCTTACCAGCGCGTCGCCATCTTGAGCGGAGCCGTGGGCCGCACGAGCGAGTTGCTCAAGGTCGCCGTCACCGCGCCTGCGACCGCGCCAGGCCGCAACGAATTCCTCGGCCAGCTCATCGCCACCGCGTCCGCCTCTGCGAATGACACAGAGTTCGCCTCGTTGCTCACCGCGCTTGCGCCGGCGGAGGGCGGGCGCACGCAGTATTGGCAGCTGCTCGCGATGACCGCGTTGCAGGACGCCTTCGACGCGCGCGGCATCGCGCTTCGGAAGTTCACCGAGTCACCGAACGCAGACGTGCGCGCCGCCGCTGAGCGGCTCAAGCAGCTTTACGCGGACGCGCGCACCTTCGCCGCCAGTGGGAAGTCCTCCGAAGCTACCCGCCGTGCTTCTGTTCCACTGCTTGGTCGCGGCTTCAACCGGCCAGATGCCGATGCGCCCGTCGTCGCCGGCTTGCTGGTGCCGCCGGCAAGCGATGCGTTGCAGGCGGTCGCCCTGACCACCTTGCGCACGCGCCGCTGGCCGAAGACGGACGAACTCATCCTTGCGCAGTGGTCCGCGCTGCCCGTCGCGACGCGGCCCGCCGTCGTGGAGTTGCTCGCGAGCCAGGAGGCGTGGACGCAATCGCTGCTCAACGCCGTCGAGCGCGGTGCCGTCGGCCTCGCCGAGATTCCGCCCGCCACGCGCAACCGCTTCCGCTGGCATGGCAGCGAAGCGACCAAGGCGCGCGTGGCGAAGCTGTTCCCCGAGCAGACCGCTTCGCGCGCCGCCGTGCTTGCGAGTTACGCATCCGTTGCCTCGCGCAAAGGCGACCCGACAAAGGGAGCCGCGCTTTTCACCGCGAATTGTGCCGCGTGCCATGCCTATCGCGGCCTCGGCCACGCGCTCGGCCCCGACCTCGCGACCTTCCGCACCAAACCCGTCGGCGACTTCCTCATCGCCATCCTCGACCCGAACGCCGCCATCGAGCCGAAATACATTGCCTACAATGCGGACACGAAGGACGACCGCGCGCTGACCGGCCTTGTCACCGACGAGACGGCCACCGGCTTCACTTTGGCGCAGGCCAACGGCGTGAAGGACAAATTGCTTCGCCCCAACGTGAAGACCTTGCGACCGTCACCCCT
>CAZQEW010000089.1:11924-18847 GCA_964591495.1 uncultured Klebsiella sp. | reverse complement strand
CGGAAATTCTCTTTTATCCAACGGCGATTGGTTGGCATCCCGGGGAGAAAGCCGAATACGGGGTGAACCAGCACGGCGCATGGGAAACGATCCAGCGCAGCCACGCCGTGGCAAACGGCTGCTATGTCGCGGTCGCCAACCGCATCGGGCTCGAACGGCCCATCGGCGGTGACGGCATCGAATTCTGGGGCCAAAGTTTCATCGCCGGCACCAGCGGCCAGATTCTCGCCAAAGCCAGCGTGAACCGGGAGGAAAACCTCATCGTTCCGGTGGACCTTGCCAAGGTGGATGTGACCCGCACTCACTGGCCCTTCCTCCGGGACCGGCGCATCGACGCCTACGGCGACCTGACGCGCCGCTTTTCCGACTAGCCTACGCTCCCATGAGCGACATCGCTCTGGCCCAATCCGAGGTGGAGATTGCAGCGTGTTTTGACGTGATGGTGCAGCTCCGTCCGCATCTCCGTCGGGAGGAATTCATTGCCCGGATCCAGGCCCAGCAGGCGCGGGGCTATCAGCTCGCCTACCGAAGAATGGGTTCCAAGGTCGTTGCCGCGGCTGGCTTCCGGCTCCTGGAAAACCTGGCCTGGGGGCGGTTTCTCTACGTTGATGATCTGGTCACGGACGCGGCGCATCGCTCCCAAGGGCACGGCGACGCCCTCATGAACTGGCTCATGGCCCACGCACGCGCCGCCGGCTGCGCCGAACTGCATCTCGACAGCGGGGTTGAGCGCTTTGGCGCGCACCGCTTCTATCTGGCCCGCCGCATGGACATCACGAGCCACCACTTCGCCATGAAGCTCGCATGAACAAACCAGCAGTCTGGGTTACCGGTGCCGGGGGGCTGCTGGGCAGCTACCTGATCCGGACGGCCCCGCAGTTTGCGTCAGGTTGGCGGGCTGTCCCCCTGCAACGCGAGGATCTCGACCTGACGAACTTCGAGGCTGTTCGTTCGCGCTACCGGGCGGATCGACCCGCTGCGGTTTTGCACTGCGCCGCCATCGCGCATCCACCGGTGTGCCAGCGTGATCCGGCAGCCGCACGCTTGGTCAACGTGGAAGCCACCCGTTGCCTGGCAGAACTTGCCGCTGACATACCCTTCTTTTTCTACTCCACCGACCTGGTTTTCGACGGTCGGCGGGGCGGCTATGAGGAGACCGACCCACCCAATCCCGTGACTGTCTACGCCGAGACCAAAGTCGCCGCCGAGCAGATCGTGCTGGCCAACCCGCGCCATACGGTGCTTCGGCTCTCGTTGAACTTTGGGCGCTCGCCGGCTGGTAATCGTGCCTTCAATGAAATGCTCCGAGGCGACCTCGCGGCCGGCAAGGACTTCGCCCTCTTCACCGACGAGTATCGCTGCCCGACGGCGGCGCTCATCACGGCGCGCGCCACGTGGGAGCTGTTGAACCGGGCGGCTACCGGACTCTTCCACCTCTGTGGTGCGGACCGGTTGTCGCGCTGGGAAATCGCGAACCTGCTGCTTGCGCGCTGGCCCGTGCTGCCCGGCCAAGTCCGGCCCGACACCGTGAAGAACTACCAAGGCCCCCCGCGGCCGCAGGACAGCTCGATGAATTGCGCCAAAGTGCAGCAACTCCTCTCGTTCCGGCTGCCCGGCATGCCTGAGGTGCTGGCGCAATTTCCCGACGAAGTCACGTGAACGGCGCACGGCCATATCGCGGCCGGCTCGCGCCGTCGCCGACGGGCTACCTGCACCTCGGCCACGCGCGCACGTTTTGGACCGCGCAGCAGCGGGCCGTGGAGCAGGGCGGCACGCTGGTCTTACGCAACGACGACCTCGACCGGCATCGTTGCAAGGCGGAGTTCGTCAGCGCGATGATGGAGGACTTGCGCTGGTTTGGTTTTGACTGGCAGGAAGGGCCGGATCTCGGAGGGCCTCACGCACCGTATTCCCAGAGCGAACGGATGCCGCTTTATCGCGCGGCGTTCCAGCGGTTGCGGGCGGGTGGTTTTCTCTTTCCCTGCACCTGCTCCCGCCAGGATGTGCTGCGTGCGCTGGCTGCTCCGCACGCGGGCGAAGACGAGCCAGTGTATCCCGGAACATGCCGTAACGTGACAGGTGACACGGGGCAAATGACCGGGGCCACGCACGCTTCCGGAAGGACCAGCCCGTCTCCTGCCTGGCGCTTCCGTGTGCCGGAAGATCGGGTGGTCACCTATGTCGATGGACAGTTCGGGCCGCAGACCTTCGTTGCAGGTCGGGATTTCGGGGACTTTGTTGTATGGCGCAACGATGACCTGCCTGCCTATCACCTCGCCTGCGTGGTGGATGACGCGTTGATGGGCATCACTGAGGTGGTGCGCGGCGCCGACCTTTTGCCCAGCACGGCCCGCCAGATACTGCTCTTTGAGGCGCTGGGTGCGCCGGTGCCTGATTTCCTCCATTGTCCGCTGATCACGGACGCAAATGGCATGCGGCTCGCCAAGCGCCACGATGCCCTCAGTCTGCGGGCGCTGCGCGCGCAGGGGGAGGAGGCGGCAAGTTTACGCGCCCGCTGGCAAGCTATTCGGTAGCCACCTGGCCCAAGGCGCGGCGCAGGGCGTATTGAGCCTTGTTAAACTCAGCGACTGCGGCCACGTAGTCGCTGCGTGCGCGCGTGACTTCCTGCTCGGCAAAGATGTTTTCCAGCACCACGCCGAAGCCACGATCCTTGCGTTCGCGCGTGAGTCTGAAGGCCTCCTCCGAGGCCGCCAGTGCCCGGCGCAACGTTGCCAGCTGCTCGTGAAATGAGTGGACCTGCGTATGTGCTTCGACCACCTGGCGGATGACTTCGTCCTTCATCTTCTCAGCGGCCAGCGAGGTGGCCGCAAGCCTTGCCTTAACGTTTTTCTCCCGGGCCGAATCAAACAGACCGCCCGGCCCAAACCGCCATCCCAGCGTGAGTGCTGTGCTGGCGCTGCCGGCAAAGGTCTCCATGTCATTGTTGTGTCCGCCGCCCAGCGCACCGACGAACGCCTGCGCTCCAAGGGTGGGGAACAGCGGGCCAACGGTGACCGCTTCCTGCTGTCTCGCCGCGGCAGCTGTCAGGGCTGAACCCTGCTTCAATTCAGGCCGCGCATTCAGCGCCTGCGCGACCAAGGAATCCAGCGCGGCGTTTGTCGCGGTGAGCGTGATCGGCAGCAGTTCGTTGTCGGCTGGGGCCAGGGTCACTGCCGGATCAAGTCTTAGCAATTGGGCCAGGCGGGCGGCCGCCACGCGCTGCTGCATGCGGGCCTGCAGAATGGCGAGCTGGTTCCGCTCAGCCTGCCCGCGAGCACGCAGGGCGTCGCCCTTGAAAATCAGTCCCAGCTCAACGCCGCGTTGCAGCTGGTCGGCATAGTCCAGCGCCACGCGGGCGCCTTCCTGCGCCACGGCTGCGGTGGCGCTGGCCTTCACCAGCTCGAAGTAACCAAGCGCAGCGGCGGTGATGGTCTCCTGTTGCTGGACGGTGACAGCATGGTCGGCGGCCTTGGCCAGCTGGCGTGCGGCAAGCACCCTGAACCACGCTTCGCCCAGCTCCAGCCTCGCCTCGATGTTCGCTCCGGGGGTGAGCTGCTGTTTGCTCGCATCGAACACGGTCCCGACAATGTCCTGAATCCGACCGTCGTGTCGGCGGTAACCAATGCCGGGCGTCAACCAAGGGAAAAATCCCTGCACGGCCGCGTCCCGCTGAGCTTCAGCTTCGCGGAGACGTTCCCGGGCAATTTGCACGTCCAGATTTTGTGCGCCCGCGAGTCGCAGCACCGTGGGAAGGTCGACGGGGTGATTCGTTTCGGCTGCTGCGGTTGCCAGCTCGCCCCCGAGCATCAATACGATGATGGCTCCTCGACGAGCGCCGCTGAATGCGGCTGCCAGACTAAAGAGTGATACTTTCACTTGGTCTCCTGAACGTTGACGGCCTGTCCGTCGGCGAGGGCTGTCTTCCCGACGAGAATTACCTTCGCGGTCTCGGCGATGCCGGAAATGATTTCCACTTTCGCCCCGTCATTGAAACCGATCTTCACCGGTGTCTTCTTCGCCTTGCCGCCGTCGGCGAGGAATAGGAACGCGGCGGTTTTCTCCATCACGAGCGCTTCGCTGGGCACGAGCATTACGTTCGTGTGCTTCTCCACGCCAACCCGAACCGTGGCATACATCCCGGGACGCAACGTGTGGCCGGGATTCGGCAGTTCGGCTTCCACCAGCATGGTGCGCGTTGTCTCGTCGAGCGCGCCGGCGAAGCGCGTGACCGTGCCCTCGAAGGATTTGCCCGGCAGGCCGTCGAGCGCGACCTTCACCGGCTGGCCTTTCGCGACGAGCGCCGCTTCCAACTCCGTCATCGGCACCTGCACCCGCACGGTGTCGAAGTCCATGAGCGTCACGATGGCGGCGCTTTGCGCGGCGCTGCCGCCGGTGGCGGCAGGGATGAACGCGCCGCGATCCACATGCCGCGCGGTCACGACACCCGCAAACGGCGCGGTGATCTCTGTGAATCCAAGCAGTGTCTGCGTGCGCTGGAGCGTGGCGTGGGCCACCTGCACATCAGCCTGGGCGACGGCGACGAGCCGTTGCGCCACGTCCACGGCGGCCCGCACGGCCTGCTGCTCGGCCTGGGCGGCGGCGATGGTCTGGCGCGCGGCGTTGATTGAGGCGACCAGCACGTCACGGTCGGACTTGGCCTTGTCGAGCTGCTGTGCGGTGACAAGGTCGGAGGTTTGCCTGCGCGCCTTGGTCAGGCGGTCCAGTTCGGCTTCGGCAAACGCGCGCTCGGCTTCGCTCTTTTCCAGCAAGGCGCGGAGTCGCTTCAACTCGGCGTCGAAGCGGGCGACCTCGGCCTGGCGGCGCGTCACCTCGGCCTGGGCCCTGCCGACTTCCGCGCCAGCCCGGGCGTGCTGTGCCTGCTGGGCGAGCAGTTCAGCCTGCAGCTCGGGAACTTCGATCTGGGCGATCGCTGCGTTGGCCTTTACGGCGTCACCTTTGTCCACCGCAATGGATTTCAAGTAACCGGGAACCTTGGCATAGAGTGTGGCCTGCTGAAGCGGGCGGATGGTGCCGGGCTGGGCGACGAAACGGTGCACATCGCCGCGCGTGGGCGTGGCGACACGGACAGTGGGCGCAGCGGGTGCGGCACCGCCGGCCGGGCCGTATTGGGCGCGGGCAGAAGGCAGCGTGGCGGCGAGGGCCAGCAGCGGCAGGAGGTGGATCGGTCTCATGGGACTCAGGGTTTGGCGGCGGTGAACTGTGAACTCTGCTCGTCGTCGGGGTCCAGGCTGGCCGAGCGGGTGTGCTTGCCGGTCATCACGACGGCGAAGACGGACGGGAGGATGAAGAGCGTGGTGAGTGTCGCCGCGGCGAGACCGCCGATAACGGCACGCCCCAGCGGGGCGGTCTGGTCGCCGCCGTCACCGAGGCCGAGCGCGAGCGGGAGCATGCCGGCCATCATGGCGAAGCTGGTCATGATAATGGGGCGGAGGCGGGAGGTCGCGCCGGTGAGGGCAGCACCCACAGCAAGCGTCTGAAGCGCCCCGCTGTCTGCCTGGCTCGAACTAATATCGGTCCATTCCTTTGCTGCTGGCGAAAACTTGACGAACTTCGCGGAGACACGGTCCCGCTCCGCGAACGTCACGAGCAGGATGGCGTTCGCCACGGCCACGCCCACGGCCATGATGGCCCCCATGAAGCTTTGGATGTTCAGCGTTGTGTGCGTAAGCCAGAGCGTCAGCGCAACGCCCGCAAGCACGGCGGGCACGGTGGACACGACCACCAGCGCGAGTCGCACGGATTGGAAGTTCGCCATGAGCAGGAGGAAAATGACGACCACGGCGAGCAGCAGGCCGGTGCGCAAGCCGGTGAACATTTCTTCCATCGGCGGAATCTGCCCGCGCATGGCGACGCTCGTCTTCGGGGGCGGCGCGCCGGCTTCCTTGATGGCGGTTTGGATGGCTTTGGCCACGCTGCCGAGGTCGGAGCCGTGGATGTTGGCCGTGAGCGAGACGACACGGACGAGGTTGTAGCGCTCGTAGGTCTGCGGCGCGGTGCCTTCGCTCAGGCTGGCGATGTTGCGGAGCAGCGTGGCTTTGCCGCCGGCGGTGGTGACGGGGGTGTTCTTGAACTCTTCGACCGTGGTCACGCGGCCTTGCGGCACCTGAACCTGCACGCTGAACGCGATGCCGCTGCCCGGGTCGGCCCAGTAGTTCGGCACGGTGAAGCGACTGCTCGCGGTGCTGGCAACGAGCGACTTCGTGGCATCGCTCATCCGCACGCCGAGCAGGCCAGCGCGCTCCCGGTTGATGTTCACGTCGAGCGTTGGGTAATCGAGGACTTGGGCGAATTGGAGGTCGCGCAGGGAAGGAATCTTGGCCAGCCGCTCGCGGAGCTTGTCGGCGAACTCCTTGCTGGCGGCGAGGCTCTGGCCTTGCACCGCAATCTCGATGGGTGTCGGCGCGCCGAAGCTCATCACCCGCTCGACGATGTCGCTCGGCTCGAAGCTGACGAGCACGTCGGGCAGCTCGGCCTTGAAGGTGGCGCGGAGTTTTTCCTTGAGCGGTTCGGTGCGGACGGAGCCGGGAGTGAACTGGATTTGCAGCACGCCTTCCTCCGGGCCCGCGTTCCACTGGTGGATGAGGTTGACCGGGTAGTTCGCCGCGTGGACGCCGACGAGGCCGATGCTCATCTGGACGTTGTCCGGACCGGCCTCGCGCTTGATGAGTTCAAGCACGCGGAGCGCGATGGCCTCGGTCTTCTCAAGTTGAGTGCCGGGCGTGGCGCGGAGACGGAGCTGAATTTGGCCGGCGGCTACCTTCGGGAAAATCTCCGTGCCAAGCCTGCCGCCGATGGTCCAGATGAGGCCGCCGCAGACGGCGAGATAGACGAGCGCGAGCGGCCACCGCAGGGCGACGGCGGTGCGGGCGAGACCGGAGTAGGCGCGCTGGAGTTTGGCGAAA
>CAZQEW010000089.1:11547-11914 GCA_964591495.1 uncultured Klebsiella sp. | reverse complement strand
CGGGAAAATCTCAGTGCCCAAGCGGGGCGCGAGCAGCCAGAGGCCGCCCAGCGTGACGGCAAGGTAAACGGGCGCGACTAGCCAGCGAGCGCCGAGGAGCGGGCGAAGCGATGCGGCGTAAGCGGATGAGCCCTTTTCTTCCTTCACGGCTGATTCGTGCCCGCGCAGAAACCACACGCTCAAAACCGGCACGAGCGTGCTGGACAGCACGAAGCTCGCGACCATCGAGAAGCCCACGGCCAGCGCGAGCGGGGTGAAGAGCGCCTTCGCCGCGCCTTGCATGAAGAAGGCCGGAATGAACACGGCCAGCACACAGAGCATCGCGAGGAAGCGCGGGCCGGTGGTCTCGACGGTTGCGTCCAGCACG
>CAZQEW010000089.1:0-11537 GCA_964591495.1 uncultured Klebsiella sp. | reverse complement strand
CCCCGAGCCCCTGGAAGCTGCCGTAGGCCACCGCGAGCGAACGGCCCCGCGCGAGGTGAACATGGATGTTCTCAATCGCCACCGTCGCTTCATCCACGAGGATGCCGACGGCCAGCGCGAGGCCGCCGAGTGTCATCAGGTTGATGTTCTGTCCGCTCATCCACAGCGCGAACGTCCCGGCCAGCAGCGCGATGGGGATGTTGATGACCACGATGAACGCGCTGCGCCAGTCGCGCAGGAAGAGCAGCACCATCAGGCCCGTCAGCACGGCTCCGAGCGCGCCTTCCTTCACGAGATCGCGGATGGCGCGCACGACGTAGGGCGATTGGTCGAACTCGTAGGTAACCTCAATGTCGTCGGGCAGCACCTTCTTGAACTCGGGAATATTCTTCTTCACCAACTCGACGATCGAGAGCGTGCTCGCGTCCGAGCGCTTCGTGACGGGCATGTAAACGGTTCGCTTGCCATTCGCGAGCGCGTAGCTGGTGACGATGTCCGCGCCGTCGGCCACGTCGCCCAGGTCGCGCACGAAGACGGAGCCGCCGCCCACGCCGGTGCCCGTGCGGATGGGCACAGCGGCGAGGTCTTGAATGTTCTTCACCACCGCGTTGACCGGGACGAAGGGATACTTGTCGCCGAGTGGGAGATTGCCGGACGGGCTGAGGGTGTTCGCCGCGCTGATGGCGGAAACCACTTCATCGGCGGACACGCCGTAGCTGCGGAGCCGGTCGGGCTTGAGGTTGATGAGAATCGTCCGCGCGCTGCCGCCAAACGGTGGCGGCGCGGACACGCCGGGCAGCGGCGCGAAGAGCGGGCGCACTTGGTTCAGCGCGGCGTTCTGCATCTCGCCAACGGTGCGGTTGGCGTTGGTGGTGGAGAAGACGAGATAGCCGACCGGCACGGAGCCGGCGTCGAAGCGCGTGATGAAGGGCCCCGGCGTGCCCGGTGGCATGAACGCCCGCGAGCGATTGACATAGGCCACCACCTCGGACAGCGCGGCGCTCATGTCCGTGCCGGGGTGGAACTGGAGCTTCATGATGCTCGCGCCCTGGATGGACTTGGACTCCACGTGCTCGATGCCGGTGATGTAGAGGAAGTGGTATTCGTAGTAGTAGGTGATGAACCCCTCCATCTGCGCCGGGTCCATGCCGCCGAACGGTTGCGCCACGTAAATCGTCGGGATGCCCAGTGGCGGAAACACGTCGCGCGTCATGCGCTGAAGTCCAATCCACGCTGCAAGCGCAATGGCTATGACGCCGACAACAATCGTAAGCGGGCGGCGCAGGGCCAGCCGGACCAGGTTCATTCCTTCTTTCCTTTCACCTTCATCTCGCCGCGCAACTCACCGAGCTGCCGCTGCACCAGCGCGAGGACCTTGCGCCCTTCGGCGGTGATGACGTAGCTGCGGCGCTCGCGCGAGCCTTTGCCGGCGGGCCGGTCGCCTTTCAGCCAGCCGAAGCGTTCCATCCGCGCCAGCATGGGATACAACGTGCCGGGGCTGACTTCGTAGCCGTGGTGCCGCAGCTCCTCCAGCATCCAGTTGCCGACAACCCCGCCCGCGTCCTCGGCGGCGTGGTGGAGGATGTGAATCTTCCAGAGCGCCAGCAGAATCTCACGGTTAACGCCTTTATGGTTCATCGAAAGCTGTGGCTACACGATCTTCGTAAAGCGGCCTGACCCGCAAGCTAATCCTTCAGGCCGCGATCTGCGGCTCGGCGAGTGCCCCAGTAATTGCGCTTGCGGGGGAGGGGAGGCCGGTGTTGTCATGCCCGCACAATTTCCGCCTTATCATGAAATCCATGCTCCGTTCCCTCACCATCGGCCTGTTACTCTTCGTTGCCCTTTCAACCGCGCGAGCCGGCGATGCCAAGGCGGAACTGAAAGAGGTGGTGACAAAAATCCAGGCCAAGCTCAAAGCAGGGAAGAACACGGAGAAGGATCTGGCGGAACATTTCCCCGAGTTCGACAAGATTCTCGCCGCGCACAAGGACGAGAAAACCGACGATGTGGCCCAGGTGCTGCTCATGAAGGCGATGCTCTACATGCAGGTGCTGGACGACGAGGCCAAGGGCCGGCCGCTGCTCGCCCAGCTCAAGAAGGATTTCCCCGGCACCAAGCCCGCGGAGATCGTTGACAGCATCCTTGAAAACGCCGAGAAGCAAAAAGCCTCCAAGGAAATCCAGCGCAAGCTCGTGGTCGGCTCCAAGTTTCCCGACTTCGACGAGAAGGACCTCGCCGGCCAGCCGCTCTCCATCGCGCGCTTCAAGGGCAAGGTCGTGCTCGTGGACTTCTGGGCGACGTGGTGCGGGCCGTGCATCGGCGAGCTCCCCAATGTGCTCGCAGCCTACGACAAGCACCACGCGAAGGGCTTTGAGATCGTCGGCATCAGCCTCGACTCCGACCGTGCCAAGCTCGACAAGTTCATCGCCGACCGGAAGATGACTTGGCCGCAGTATTTTGACGGCAAAGGCTGGCAGACCAAGCTCGCGGGCGTGTATGGCGTGAACTCCATCCCGGCCACCTACCTGCTCGACGGCGAAGGCAAAATCATCGCCAAGAACCTGCGTGGCGAAGCGCTGGAAGAAGCGGTGGCCAAGGCGCTGAAGAAGTAGCCTGCGAGCGCCCGAATTCTTTCTGGCGAATCCGTGCGCCGCTGCTTAACTCTCGCCCCGCATGACTAAAACCATCATCAAACCCGCCAAGGGCGCGCCCGCTGTTGGCCCCTACAACCACGCCGTCCGCGTCGGCGACCTGCTGTTCTGCGCCGGTCAGATTCCCATTGATCCGGCCACCGGGCAGCTCGTTCCGGGCGACATCAAGGACCAGACGCGCCGCGTGCTGGAGAACGTGAAGTGCATCCTCGATGATCAGGGGTTGACCTTCGCGAACGTCGTGAAGAGCACCGTGTTCCTCACGAACCTTGCAGACTTCGCCGGCATGAACGAGATCTACAGCCAGTATTTCACGGCGGATTTCCCGGCGCGGTCCACCATTCAGGTCGCCGCCCTGCCGCGCGCGGCCAGCGTGGAGATCGAGGTCATCGCGCATTTCTAAAGCGCTTCCCTGAACCACGGTGGACTCAGATAGACACGCATCAGGCGCAGTGCCCGTTTTTGGATCCGTGTGAATCTGGGTTCATCCGTGGTTAGCCCGTTTCTGTGCGAACCAAAAAGTCCTGGCGCGAGAAACTCGCCGACAACAAGGGCCTTCCCAAGATCGCCCAAGTTGGCGGCAAGCTGACGAAGCGCTGGGGCGAGGGCACGTTTGTAATCCCCGCGCCACTGGAGGTGGATGCTCTAATGAAGCGCGTGCCCAAGGGGCGGCTCGTCACCATTAACGAGCTGCGCGCCGCGCTCGCCGCAAACCACAAGACTGACTTCGCCTGTCCGATCACGACCGGAATTTTCTCCTGGATCGCCGCGCATGCGGCGGCCGAGGCGGAGGCCGGCGGAGCGAAGCGCGTCACGCCCTACTGGCGCACGCTCAAGGTCGGGGGCGAGGTGAATCCCAAGTATCCCGGTGGCATCGCGGAGCTTCGCCGCCGGTTGGAGGCGGAAGGTCATCAGGTCCGGCAGAAGGGCAGGCGTTTCCTCGTCGTGGACTACGAGCGCAAGCTTTTCAAGCGGCTGGCCTGAGCGCAATCTCCGCGCATGGAACCACTGCTCTACCTGCTGCTGGGCGTCGCGCTGGGCGGCGTCATCGGCTGGTTGCTCGGCTCACGTTTGAAGCCGGAGCGCTCCGATTCGCCGTTGGCGACCGTGAACCTGCTGGAAGCCGAGCTGCGCCAGCAGTTGGCACAGCGGGACGGCGACCTTGCCCGCACCCGCAAGGAGCTTGCCGAAGCCAGCGCGCAGCTTGCCGCGTCCGAGGCCCGGCAGCAGGCGGAGGAACGCGCGGTCGGGGAGATCCGCCAGACCTTGCAGCAGCGCGAAATGGAGCTGAGCGACACGAACATCAAGCTCACGCAGACGGGGCATCAGCTCGCGGCCACACAGGCGCAGCTCGAGGCAGCGGGCCGGATCGCCACCGAGCAGCGCGAACTGCACGAGCGGCAGTTGCTGGAGGCGCGGGCCGCCCAGGAAAAGGCGCTCGCGGACCTGCGCGAGGCCTTCAAGGCCCTGAGTGCCGACGCGCTCAAGCAGACCCAGCCGGAATTTCTCCGGCTCGCCAACGAGACGCTCGGGAAGTTTGCGGAATCGGCCAAGGGTGATTTGTCCCAGCGGCAGGAAGCCATCGCCACGCTGGTCAAGCCGCTGGAGGAACAGTTGAAGACCTACCAGCAGCGGCTCCAGCAGAGCGAGGCGCAGCAGGCCACGGCCATCGGCGACGTGCGGAAGCACCTGGAATCGCTCGCCCAGCAAAGCGGGCTTTTGTCCAGCGAGACCCAGAAGCTGCGCAGCGTCCTTAACTCGAATCAGGCCCGCGGCAAATGGGGGGAGGAAACCCTCCGGCGGGTCGTTGAAGCCGCCGGGATGAGCCCCCACTGTGATTTCACCGAACAGGCGCAGGCGGATGACAAAAAGCCCGATCTGGTGGTCCACCTGCCCGGGGACCGCGTGATCATCGTGGATGCCAAGGTGCCGGATTTGGACTTCCTCGGCGCGTTGAGCACGGTCGACGACGTGCGCCGCGCAGAGCTGCTGGCGGCACATGGGGACAAGCTGCGTGACACCATCAAGGCGCTTGCGGCCCGGAACTATCCCGCCCAGTTCCCGAATTCTTTGGACTACGTCGTGCTCTTCCTGCCAGCGGAGTCGCTATTCAGCGCGGCGCTGGAAGGCGACCGCGAACTGCTCATCTGGGCGGCCGAGCGGCACATATTGCTGGCCACGCCGGCGTCTTTGATCGCCCTCCTGCGCGCGGCGGTGCTGAGCTGGAAACAGCACGAGCAGACCGTCAATGCCCGCGAGATTGCCCAGGCAGCGGAGCAGCTGTTCAACCGCGTGGCCAAGTTTACCGAACATTTTGAGCGCATCCGCACCGGACTGATGAGGGCGACAGAAGCTTACAATGAGGCGGTGGGCAGCTATGAACTGCGCGTGCGTCCCGCCGGTGAAGCGCTGGCGAAACTCAACGTGGGCGGGGCGGGCAAGGCGCTGGCAGACGCACCCGCGCTGGTCGAGCCCCTGCGTCCCGCGCCGGCAGATCACCTTGACCGTGCCACGCCGCCGGCTGCCTGAAATGCCTTGCTGCGGTTGCGCTGCTGCTCGGATAATGCCGGCAGCAACATTCGCCGCATGGCCGAAGACAACCGTTCACTCGAATCGTTCCGCCGCCAATACGAGGTCGAAAAGGACCTGCACGGGCGGTTGATGAATTCCACTCGTGCCGAGCGCACGAAGCTTTTCGCGGAGCTTTACGACGAGCTTTTCCGCCGCGTCCCCGATCATCCGCGCCTCACGCGTCGCGACACCGAGGAGCGGAGCCGGCGTGCCGTGGCCGCGCGCATGAACATCCTGCGTCCGCACCTCGGCGGCGTGAAGACGTTCATGGAGATTGCCCCGGGCGACTGCCGGCTTGCCTACGAGATGTGCCAGCATGTCGAGCAAGTCATTGCCCTGGACATCTCGGACCAGAGCGGCGGCCAGCAGAACGCGCCGAAGAATTTTCATTTCGAGACTTACGACGGCTACACGTTGAACCTGCCGGACAACTCGGTGGACATGGCCTTCAGCTACCAGTTTCTGGAGCACGTCCATCCCGACGACCACGCGGACCATTTCCGCACCGTGCTCCGCGTGCTGCGGCCCGGCGGCGTTTACATCTTCGATACGCCCCACAAGTATTCCGGCCCGCACGATGCGTCGTTCATCTTCGCCGACGAGGCCGAAGGCATGCACCTGCGCGAGTGGACCTACCGCGAGATGGATGAGCTGGTCCGGCGCGTGGGCTTCCGCGAGGCGTGGACGTATCGGTTTGGCAGGTGCCGGCCCAGCGGCCTGTGGAACGCGCTGACGTTCGGCCTTGAGGCGTGCGTCGGCGCGCTGCCGGTCAAGCTGCGCAAGGCCATCAGCAAGCGGCTTTTCCTGGGCGTCACGATGCTCGTCCGCAAATAGGTCAGCTTCAACGACGTGAGGAGGCCCAATTCAAGGCGGAGTTCAGAACTTCTGAGGCGGAACCGGCACGGGGACAGCTTCCTTCGACTTCCGCGAAGGGTCGCATGAAGCTTCGGAAGGCCATCACGCTGGCGGTCACTTTGGCGGTGCTGACGGCGGCGTGCTTTGGGCCGGTGCGCGTGCGAGGGGACGCTCGCTTCTGGGGGCACGTCTTCGACGTGGGCCACATTCCAATGTGGGCATGGCTTGCCGCCGTGCTCCTCTATGCGTTGCCCGAGCGCGTGCAACCGATGACGCGGCGCAATCTCCTGGCCTTCGCGCTGGCGGTGGCATTGGCGGTGGGGGTCGAGTTGCTCCAGCCTCTCTTCGGTCGCTCGCGGAGCTTCACGGATGTCCTCAACGATTTGATCGGCGCGGGACTGGCGCTCACCGGTATCGCGGCGTGGCGACGCTCCGGTAGTTGGGTGTGGCGTGGCGGCCACGCTCTGGCGGTGGCTGGAGCACTCCTGATCGCGCTTTGGCCCGCTTATGAGGAATGGCGGGGCATCCGTTGGCGGCAGACCCATTTTCCCTCGCTGGGCGGTTTCGAGGATGAAACGGAGCTGAAACTGTGGCAGGCGCAGGGCGGCTCGCTCGGCCAGCCTACTTACCTCGCGTTGACGCGGGCGCGCGCGTCGGAGGGCGAACAGGCGCTGCGCGTTTTGGGCGGGGCAGGGGACTGGGCGGGAGCGAGCTATGCGGCAGGCGGGAAGGACTGGACGCCATTCCGCGCCCTCGCTCTGGACGTGTTCAACCCGCGCGAGCCGTTCACGCTGTTTGTGCGCGTGGATGATGACGCAGGCTCGCCGCAGGGCGCGGGCCGCTTTGAGCGCGGCTTCGACCTGGCGCGCGGCTGGAACCGGCTGCGGTTGCCGCTGGTGGAGGTTGCGCGTGGTTCAAAGGAACGCGGCTTGAACCTCCGGGCCATTCGCCGCGTGGCCGTCTTCACCGGCGACGGCCAGCCAAATCGGCTCTGGTTTTTGGACAACGTGCATTTGGAGACCAGAGATGAATGATTGGCCGCGCAGGGGCGCATTGCCGGTGCGCTGCGCTGCGAACTCTTTGTGTTCTTTGCGCCTTCCTGCGGCTAGCATCCGGCCTGTTCCGCATGAACATCGCCTACGTCACGGGTGACGACCCGCACAACCTCAAGAGCTGGTCGGGCCTGTCCCACTACATTGCGGAGTCACTCAAGCCGCACGGGGCGAACATCCATTACCTCGGGTCGCTGGAGTCAGTGGATTCGCCGGGTATCCGCCTCAAGAGAAAATTTTGGGGCCTGCTCGGCCAGCAGATACTTGAAGGTCGCGAACCGTCCATTGTGCGAAGCTGGGGTCGGCAGGTGACGAGGAAGTTAAAGGGGCTCAACGCGGACCTTATCCTTGCCACGCACACGGAACTGCTCTCGGAGTTTGAGAGCGACCTGCCCATCGCTTATTGGAGCGACTCGAACTTCGGCTGCATGCTGGATGTCTACCCGTATTTCAAGAGCCTCAACCCGTTCGCCATCCGGCGCGGGCACGACTACGAACGGCGCGCGCTTCAACGGGCGGACCTCGTGATCTACGCCTGCGACTGGGCGCGAGATGCTGCCATCCGGCTTTATGGAGCCAACCCGGACAAGGTGAAGGTCGTCCCTTTCGGCGCGAACATTCAATGTGAACGCACGAGCGCGGAGGTGGAACAGCTCATCGCGGCGCGACCAAAGGACCGGTGTAACCTGCTATTTCTGGGGAAGGTTTGGGCGCGAAAGGGCGGAGACACTGCGGTAGCGGTGGCTGAGGCGTTGAACCAGTCCGGCCTGCCCACGACACTCACGCTGATCGGCTCGCAGCCGCCAACCGACCGTCCGTTGCCAGCGTTTGTGCGAAAGACCGGCTTCATCGACAAGAGCGATCCGGCTGGGCGCAGGCAGTTCAACGAGCTGGTCGCTGGATCGCACTTTCTCATTCTCCCATCGCGGGCGGAGGCCTTTGGCATCGTGTTTTGTGAGGCGGCATCGTTTGGCGTGCCGAGCCTGGCGACGCAGGTGGGAGGAATTCCAACCGCCGTGCGGGACGGCCGCAACGGCCAAACGTTTTCGCTCGACGCCCCGCCATCCGAATACGCCGCGTTCGTTCGCCGCCAATTCAGCAATTACGCTGACTACGTTGCGCTGGCACGGTCCGCCTTCCTTGAATACGAGACGCGTTTGAACTGGAGAGTGTCCGGCGAAAGGGCGATGGAGCACCTCAGCGCCGCGCTCACGAAGCGAATCGGTTAGTTTTACCGTGGGAAAATCATTGAACCTCGCCCTGGCACAGATGCTCGTCCTGCCGGGTGAACCGGCCGGCAACCTCGCCCGTGCCGAGGAGCGTATTGCCACGGCCGCAGCACGCGGGGCGGACATAGTTTTATTGCCGGAGGTGTTGGATTGCGGTTGGTCACATCCGTCTGCCCGCGAACTGGCAGGTTCCATTCCCGACGGCGATGCCTGCCGCCGGTTGCGAGCAGCAGCCAGGCTCCATCGCATCTATGTCTGCGCCGGGCTGGGGGAACGCACCGCCAGCTCAGGGCAGCGCGGTCCGGAGGTTTTCAACGCGGCTGTCCTGATTGATCCGCAGGGCGAGGTCATCCTGCATCACCGGAAGATCAACGAGCTCGCCTTTGCCCGAAACCTATACTCGGCCGGTGACCGATTGGGCGTGGTGGAAACGCCTTGGGGCAGGATTGGTTTGATGATTTGTGCCGATGCGTTTGTCCCGGGGCAAATCCTTGGCCGTTCGTTATGCCTGATGGGAGCGGAGGTGATTCTTTCACCGTGTTCGTGGGCCGTGCCAGCCGACCACGACAACGTCCGTGAACCTTACGGGCAGCTTTGGCTCGACAACTACGGTCCCGTCGCACGCGACTTCGGCGTTTGGATCGCCGGTTGCAGCAACGTCGGTCCCCTCACGGCTGGCGAATGGCGAGGCCGGAAGTGCATTGGCAGCTCGCTGGTGTGCAACCCCAAGGGAGAAATGGCTCTCCGGGCTGACTATGGGGAGGCGGCGGATGCACTGCTCCTAACCCGCCTCGATCTTGCGGCTAAATTGACTCAGGCTTGAGCCGGCTGATCCTCTGTCGGTGCCTCTGTCGCAGCTAGAGCGGCATCCGCTTCCTCACTTAGCGAGGGCGAGGCTTCCGGCTCGGGAACAGCCTCTTCAGCGCTTTGCTCCTCCTCCTCGATGATGTTCACCGGCAGCAGGATGGTGAATTGAGTGGCGCAGTCGGGTCCGGGAGATTGCATTTCAATCTCTCCGCCCACGGCCCGGATTATGGCTCTGGCCAGGTGCAGTCCTGCGCCGGTATGCGGCGGGGTCTTGGTGGTAAAGTAGGGATCCCAGATTTTGTCGTGCAATTCCTTGGGTATACCCGGGCCATTATCACGAACTTGGATCAGAATCGCGTTGTCGCGATGGCCCATGAACACTCCGATCTTGGGCACTTTATTGTGATCTTCTTTGGATGGCTCCGGCTCATGCTCATCTTCAAGGCGCGTCTTGATTACCGGGCCCGTTTCGGTGTGGGCTTCGATCGCGTTGTGCAGCAGATAGAGAATGGCCCGGCTGATTTCACTGCGCATTCCCCACCAAGTGACGGTTGGATCCAGTTGCTGCTCCAAGCTGATGCCGTAATAACTGAACTCCGGATCAAGCAGCTTGGTGACATCCGATACCAACTCGGCCGGCCGAATCACCTGTGGGCTGCGGCTGTAAACAGACACATTTAGCAGGCGGCGCAGGTGGTCGTTAACCTTCGAGAACTGAGAGTGGAGCAGCAGCATCCGCTGACGGACATCTTCGGATAGCCGCTCATCCACCATCAGCACCCGCAGGCTGCCCAGCGCATGCGCCAGCGGAAAGTGGATCTCATCGAGAAAGGATGCGGCGAGCTGCCCGAAGCGCTTCTGGAAGTGCGCCGTCGTCATGCCGTGTGCGAAGTCCGTCATTTTTTGCTGCAACTCCGCTTGCGCACGCCGCTGCTCGTCAGGCGCGAGAAGCTGCACGTTGAGCTCATCCGAGAGCCGCTTCAGGGTCAGGGCAGCATGAACACGGGCGTTGCACTCATGCTGATCCACCGGCTTGCTCAGATAGTCGAAGGCACCAAGTTCGATTCCCCGGTTGGTGTCCTCGCTCTTGAGGTCGCCGGTCATCAAGAGGACAGGGATATCCTTGGTGCGCGGCTCGTGCTTGATTGCACGGCACACTTCCAGTCCATCCATGCCCGGCATGGACACGTCCACTATGACCAAATCAACGAGTTCCTTGGTCAAGAACTCGACTGCAGACGCACCGCTGCCGCAGGTGAAGCAGTCCGCGTTCAGTGATTTGAGACAGTCCCTAAGTTGACGTAATGCCTCGGGCGTATCGTCCACAGCCAGCACCCGCGGGCGGTTGATGGCGTGGGCTTTCGCGACCACTTTCACCCCGGGTGCGCCTGCGCGTGGGGGAGGCTGGGCGCCGGGGGACCGGGGGGGAGGCGGCTTGACGGCGACGGGCTGCATTGTGTCGCACACACCATATGGGTCGGTTGCGTCGTTAGCAAGCGGCAGTTGGATTCGCCTCCGCGTAAAGAGTTGACGGCACGCGTCGCTTCCTTTGTTAATGCGAACGCTCCCGCCAAGCTGGGGCTCAAACCCTGAAAGTCATCCAATCACTCATGAGCAACAACCTTCTCGCCGGCCTCAAACAACACACCATCGTCGTCGCCGACACCGGCGACTTCGAGAGCATCCGCAAGTATCAGCCGCGCGATGCCACGACAAACCCCAGCCTCATCCTCAAGGCCGCGCAGATGCCCGAATACGCCGCCGTCGTGGACAAGGCCATCTCCGATGCCAAGCAATCCGCCAGTGGCTCCGCCGTGCTGGCCGAGGCGATGGACCAAATTGCCGTCGCGTTTGGCCTCGAGATTCTCAAGATCGTTCCCAACCGCGTCTCGACCGAGGTGGAGGCCCGCCTTTCCTTCGACACCGCCGCGTCCGTGGCCAAGGCGCGCTCGCTCATTGCCCGTTACCAGAAAGCTGGCATCGCCAAGGAGCGCGTGCTCATCAAGCTCGCCTCGACCTGGGAAGGCATCCGCGCCGCCGAGGAACTCAAGAAGGACGGCATCGCCTGCAACCTCACGCTCCTCTTCTCCTTCGCCCAGGCCGTCGCGTGCGCCGAGGCGGGTGTGCAGCTTATTTCGCCGTTTGTGGGCCGCATCCTCGACTGGCATAAGAAGTCCACCGGCAAGGACTTCGTTGGCGCGGAAGACCCCGGCGTCGTTTCCGTCACCGCGATTTACAACTACTACAAGCGGCACGGCTACTCGACCGAAGTCATGGGCGCGAGCTTCCGCAACGTCGGTGAGATCCTCGAACTCGCCGGCAGCGACCTGCTCACCATCAGCCCCGCGCTGCTGGAGGAGATGCAGAAGACC
>CAZQEW010000088.1:0-19008 GCA_964591495.1 uncultured Klebsiella sp. | reverse complement strand
TGTCCGCGAGCACGCCGCCGCTCAACATGCCGATGAGCGTCGCGCCTTGGAGGAACACCGTGGCGTTGAACGCCGCGTCAGCCAGATTGAGCGCGAATTTTTCCTTTAGGAAATTCGGCAGCCATCCGTAGAGCAGCCACAGGCCGAAGACGAAGACCGGGAAGACCACGCAGAGCAGCCAGTAGGTTCGCGTTTGCACCAGCCCGGCGAGCGCGCCGGAGTCGCCGCTCTTCTTCGTCTCGACTTGCGCCTCCTCGCTCACGCCGCGCAGGAAGGCGAAGTAAGGCAGCGCGAAGACCAGGCCCACTCCGCCGAGGATGAAGAACGCCATGCGCCACTGGCCTTGCTGCGCCATCCAGCCGCCGAACCAACCGCCGCCCACGTTGCCCATGATTTGCGCCGTGGTCAGCGCGGCGATGGCGCGCGAGCGGGTGGCGGGCGGGAAGGCGTTCGCCGTGAGCGCGATGGCCGCAGGCATGAACAGCGCCTCCGCGATGCCCATCAGCGCACGCAACGCTAGCAGTTCGCCCGGCGACCGCGCGAGGCCCGTCGCGGCGGTGACGAGGCTCCACACCACGAGGCTAGCGACGATGAGCCGGCGCATGGAAAACCGGTCACCAATTTGCCCGGCGAAAAAGCTGCCCACGCCATAGACCCAGAGGAAATACGCACCCACGAGGCCGAGTTGCTGATCCGTGAAGGCGAGGTCGGACTTGAGCACCGGGAACATCGAGAACACCGCCTGCCGGTCGCAGTAGTTCAGGAAGTAGGCGAACCACATGAAGGCCACTAGGAGCAGGGCCTGGCGGGTGGGTGGGGTGGTTGGCGAAAGCTCGTTCAAGGAATGGGTTTTGAATTCCGGTTGGGTTGGAGGATGGGAGTGCGAGTTGACCGAAAGGACGCGCCGGAAAGCGGCGGAGGACCGCCGCACTCCAAGACGCTTCGCGAGGCTCGGAGCGGGCGGTGGCGCGCCAGCGTCTTGGAGTGCGCCAGTCTTCTGGCGCTCTGACCGGGGCGGGCGGCTGACATTGGCATGTGAGAGCTCATAACTTTTCCCAAGCCTCCGAGACGGGAAAGATCTCCATTCCACGGACCTCGGCGCGAGCACGCAGCTCTGACTCCTTGAAAGGACCTGCGATGGTGCCGGATCGAACATCAATAATCATCCAACCATCTGGGTCGCCCCGGTAAAATGAATGGCGCTCCGCGACGATGAACCGCTCGTTCCACCCAATATTGAGAACTACGCCCTCGATGATGCTACCGCCAATCTTCGAGTCATCCACACCATCCTTGTGGAGGTAAAAATTATTGTTCTCATGGAACTGCTCCAAGCGATACCCACCGACAACCGTCCGACCGCGATTGCAACCCCCTAGCAATGGCACGAGCAGAAACAGCAGAGCAAGCTGCTTGAACGAGCAAGCCTGACGAACGCGATAGAATCGGCTCATGGCGTGGGCGAGTGCGGCTATTCTATGGCCCCGGCCGGCGTGAACCAACCCCGATTCAGATTTCGGCCGGCATGGGGCGTGGAAATCTCTGACGTGTTCCCGTCGCGTTCCGCGCAAAGAAACGAGCATTACTGGCCGGGCTTGTCGGACCAACTCATGACGGCTAGTCTCCTTCCATGAGCACGCTCGCCGAAATCGAGTCAGCCGCTGACTCCCTGCCTGCTGAGCAGCAGCAGGAGTTGTTGTTGTTTCTGGCCACTCGCTTGCACGCGGCGAGCGGGGCGCTTCCACCGCCACGCGACATTCCGCGTGAGCAGTTGGACCGGTGGATCGCAGAGGATGAGGCCGGGCACCAGCGCTTCCTCGCGGGGACATGAGGCTCTTTCTGGACACCAGCGTGCTGCTGGCCGCCTGCGGTTCACTTCGCGGGTCTTCACGCGCGATTTTCGACTTCGCGCCCGCAAACGGTTGGACATTGATGGGCAGCCGTGGGTGGTCACAGAAGTTGTCCGGAATCTTCGCAAGTTTCCGCTTGTGGCGACTCACGACTGGCTGCGCATACGCCCGCAGCTCACGCTGGTAGATGACGTGGTGAGCATCAACCGGGTGGTTGTATTCCCCGTGAGCAAGGACCGTCCGGTCTTGCTGACAGCGATGGCAACGTCGCAAGTCTTATTGACCTTGGACCGGGATGATTTTGCCGGATTGCTCGGTAGCCATTTCTACGGGCTTCCGTTGATGCCGCCGTCGGAATTCCTCGAAGGCGAGCGACAAGCGAGAAGATTGAAGTCACCGCTGGTAGTGTGAGCGGAAGGGACAAGCTGTGCGCCTCACGCCTTCATCACTTCCTGCTTGCTCACCTGCTGGGCAATCACGGCGACACAGTCGCCTTGCTGAGTGAGGCACGGGGCGCGGATGGTAATGAGGAAACCGCTGGATTGCGCGACGAGCGGCTCGGGGGCGCGGTCGGGGCGTTCGAGGTGGTGGATGAACCCGACGGTCTGACCGCGCTTCACCTTCGCACCGAGGTCGAGGCAGATTTCAAAGATGCCGGACTCGGGCGCGAGCAGGTAGTCCTCGCGGTGCAGCGCCTGGGTGAGGATGACGGGCGGCAGACCGAGCTTGGCGCGGGTCTGCACGCGGCCTTTCAGCGCGCCGAGGTGGATGAGGACATTACGCAGGCCGCTCTGCGTGATGCGGTGAACGTCGGCAGGGATGCACTCGCCGCCGCCCATTTCCGTGGTGACGACGAGCTTGCCCTGATTCTCCGCCTCGACCGGCAGCAGGCCGATGCCCGCGATGTCCGCATAGAGGAAGGCGAAGTCCGCGTTCCACGCGAGCATGGCGTCGAGCATCCGGCGGCGTTGGTCGCGGTCGGCGACGAGGTGCATCGTCGAGCACGGGACGAACTCCATGCTGCGGCCGCCGGAGTGGATGTCGATGATCACGTCGCTCAGGGGGAAGAGCACGGTGGTGAGGTAGTGCGCAATCTGGCTGGTGACCGCGCCCTCGGGCTGGCCGGGGAAGGCGCGGTTCATGTTCATGCCGTCCACGGGCGAGAGGCGGGTGGCGGCGCGGGCGGCGGGGAAGTTCAGCGACGGGATGAGGATGATGCGGCCGTTGACCATCTCGGGCGTCAACTCCCGAGCGAGTTTCATGATGGCGATCTGCCCCTGATACTCGTCGCCGTGGTTGCCGGCGAGGATGAGGACGGTCGGCCCCGTGCCGCGCGCGACGATGGTGCAAGGGATGAAGATGTTCGCCCAGCCACCGAGGTTGTGGGACCAAGGAACCTGGAGGAAGCCCTGCTGTTTGCCGGGCGCGGAGAAATCGAGCGAGGTGGTGAGCATATGCGGGACGGGGGATGGACGCAGGACCGATCAGCCGTATTTCAAACTGTGACGGCATTGATCGAGGCGAACAAAACCGCGCCAAGCAGCCACGATTCGCAAGCACAGCTCACTGCTTAAGGTAACCGAATACGCCACTGCGTAACCCCTGCGCACCGCCGGTGACATCCGGTGGCTGGTAACTGTGAACCTCCTGCCATGACTTCCCGCCGTCCGCGCTGCGCAGGATGTTAAAGCGCTGCGGGGCGATGCCGATGAGCGTGCCCGTGTCGCCGGCGATGATTTGGCCGGCGGGCACGGCGGCGGGGAGGTCGCGCCAAGTCTTGCCGTCAGCGCTGGCGCGCGAAGGTTTGCCCGCGAGCCAGAATTCGCCGCGCACTTCACTCAAGGCCGCGCGCTTCGTGCCGGTCGCGTGCGGGCCGATCCAGGTTTCGCCCGCGTCGTTGCTGGTCCAAGCGTTCTCGGCGTCCTTGTCGGTCATGACGAGGAGCTTGCCGTTCGTCACGAGCGTGCCGCGACCGGTGGAGGCTTCGAGGCCTTTCGGATTCAGCCAGCGCCAGGTCTTGCCGAGGTCGTCGCTGGCGAAGAGATGGCCGAACTTCGGGCCATCGCCGCGATTGTCGCCCAGCGCGAGGAAGCGGCCGGAGGCGTCGCCGCAATACACGGGGCCGACGTGATGCGTGCTCAACTTGTGGCCGCGCGCGTCGTCCTTGAACGCACCCCACATCGAGAACGAGCTGAACGTCTTCCCCAAGTCCGGCGTGGCCGTGAAGGTCATGTATCCGGCGCCGACAAAGGCCCCCTTCCCCGCCGCCAAACCCCAGGTGCCGGGCATCACGCGCGCGTCGCCCTTCGACTCCGGCAGCTTCGCCTCGCCTTTCGTGAGGTGCCGCCAGCGCACCCCGTCCTCGGAAGCGAGCCAGATCGTCGGCGCACCCCAGCCAACCGCAACGACGAAAACGCCTCCTCCATATGCCACGGACTTGGTCGCCCAAGGTCCGTGATCCGCCCCGGGCGCGGCGAAGAAGGCCTGCGTCCATGTGCGTCCATCGTCCTTCGATACAAGAATGCGCCCGCCGTGCCCGACCACGACGAACGCGGGCACCTTGGAATCTGGCCGAAAATCTCCACCGAGCGGGATGGCGAGGCGCTTCTGTTCGCCGGCTTCGTCCACTGCGGGAGCGGCGTGGGCGGTGAGCGCGGTGAACAGGAGGAACGCTGGAAGGAACGACTTCATGGCGAGAACGAGTTGCTGCGTAAGCGGCGTGCGGACGAGACGAATGAACTGCCTTGTCCGCATCAATTCGCCGATACCGAATCCAGCTCGCCGCACAGGGCAAATGCCTTCACCGCCTGCGCCGTGGCGATGTAGGTGATGTAGTGGTAGTTGCCCCGGTAGAGCGAGTGCATCCACCAGCGGCCGGTCTCGCGCTGCTCACGACGCAGCCAGGCTAGGGCGCGCTGCACGCGCGGGTCGGAGGTGGGAACGTTGCTCTGCCGCAGCAGGACGACGGCGAACGCGGTCATGTAGGCATCGCTCTCGGGATTCGCGGCATCGGGCAGACCTTTGATGAGGTTCACGACGGTCGTGCTCATCTCGAAGTGCCAGTCGTTCAAGGCGGAGAAATCGCGGATGCACCAGCCGCCGTCAGCGTGCTGCTTCGACGAGAGCAGCTTCAGCGCGGCCTCGCACTCGGCGGGCAGAACCAATTCCGGCAGGTAGTGCGCGAGCTGGAGTTTCAGCACGCGGTCGAAGTCGTTCTTCGGCGTGCCAGTGCGGAGGTAGTCCTTCAATTTGGCCACGCGGCTTTTCAACGACTCATCCTTCAAACCCGCCAGCCAGCCCGGCGCAGCGGTGATGGCGCGCGCGGCTTGGAGGGACAGCTCGTAGTCCGTGGTGATGTGCGGGATCTCCACCTCGCCGTGGCTCACAAACGCGCCGTTGTCCGACTGCCGCTCGAACAGGTCGCGCAGCGAGCGCTCGGTCGGCTCGGAGAGTTTGCCAGTGATATTCTTGTCCCACTCGGCCAACCCGAGGCTGCGCCAGACGCTGTAGAACGTGCTGGGGTAATGCTTGTGGCCGCGTGTCTCGGTCTCCTTCACCGGCTTCACCTCCTTCGGCACGGAGCCGACGAAGTCCTTCAGCACCTCCGCGCTGGCCGGGCCGAACTGCTTGGTCCACGCCGTGCGCTCGCTCATGTAGGGGCCGGTGGTGTGACAGTTCACGCAGGACTTCTCGCGCACCCAGGTCAGCGCGCCGTCCTCCAGATACTTCGCCGCCAGCTTCAGCGAGGCCGGCCCGAACTGCTTCACGCGCGGCTCGTCCGCCGTCGGAATGCTCACGCGGATGTTCTCGCCGGACTGGTATTGGAACTTAGGCTTCGGTTTGTCCGCCGCGTGCGCTGTTAAAGCCAGCGACCAGATAGCGAACATTCCAACCGCGAGCGCGAACTCGAAACCGTAGCCGTTTGGTTGAAAGCGCCGTCGGCGGCAATAGGCAGCGCATTGTTGTAGAAGCGAATTCATGAATGATTCTTTCCCTTGCTCAAATTGCATGCAGCGTGGGTTGCCTGGAGATTACCAAGTTCCGTTAAACCACCCGCTGCCACGGGGACGATGTGGTCAATGTGAACGTCGTTTCCCAACGGCTTGCCGCAGATACCGCATCTGCCCGCCGACTTGGCAAGTGCCTTCGCTCTTAGACCCGGAGGAATTCCACGGTTAAAAATTGCACCGCCCTCCCACTTCACGACGGCCGCTGCACGGGTTGTTGGACGTGGCCGACTAGCGATGAGTGCTGCGCGCTCCGTCTCGCTCGCTGGACGAGCAACGAGATTAACTAACTCATCAAACACAGGTGACAGCGCGTTAGTCAGTGCGACGAGTTTCGGGAGAACCTTTGGAACCAACTCACTCGGTGTGCCCAAATGGTTGAAGTGCCATGAGAGTTGCACGGTTCGCTCGTCAGCAGAGAACTCAAATCCAGCCGGACCACCGGAGCGAAGCCGTCGCACCATGAGACTGCGAACGTCGTCTGAATGCCGGTAAACCCGGTGCGTGTTGAAGTAGAGATGCAGAAGCCAAGTTGAACTTTGGTTGTAGAAGTGGGTTGGGTCGTAGTTGAGACAGATGCAGGAGTAGCGTTGGTCGTAACCCAGCTTCGGCAACCTTGAATCCCACACACGCCACAAAAGCACGTTCCGATTCGTCCCGTGAGGCTGCACCACCCGGTTGCATTTCAACCGAGAGGCGAGTTCAGGCTCTACACTTTCCTTGAGTTTCGCGAACATCGAGAGGCAAGGCTCGCGAAGGTTGTCGCAGGTGAAACTGGTGCTCATTTCAAATCCTTTGGCTTCACGGCTTTCAAATTCACGGGTTAACCTTTCGAAATCGTTTCATCAAGATTCAGCAGCGCTGCCGCCACCGCATACCACGCGGCAAATTCCTCGGCGGTCACGCCGGCGGGTAACTCGAACTTCCCGACAAATTCCTTCGCGGACTGCGCGTCGGTCGCGCGAGAGGACTCCAGCAATTGGGTAAGCGTGGCGAGTTCCTCGGGGCGCGGGGCGCGGGCGGTGGCGAGTCGGAAAGCGTGAGTGAGGCGGTCGGTCGCGGTGGTCCTCTCGACCAGCAGGCGTTTCGCAAAGGCCATCGCGACTTCCACATAGACGGGATCGTTCATCAGCGTGAGCGCTTGCAACGGAGTATTGGAGCGGGGGCGCTTCACGCGGCAGGCGAGGCGGCTGTTGGCGTCGAAGTTCACGAAGCTCGGGTAGGGCGCACCGCGTTTCCAGATGACGTAGAGGCCGCGCCGGTGCTTCTCGTCGCCAGGACTGACCACGTAGTCGTAACGCTGGCCGCCGACTTTCACCCACAGGCCGTCGGGCTGATACGGGTGGATGGGCGGCCCGCCGAGCTTCGAGTTCAGCAGGCCGGCGATGGCGAGGGCGTTGTCGCGGATGGTCTCGGCGTCGAGGCGATGGCGCGGGCCGCGCGCGTAGAGAAGGTTTTGGTCGTCTCGAGCGAGGAGGTCGGGCGTGACGCGCGAGGACTGGCGGTAGGCGGCGCTGGTCACAATGGTCTTGAGCAGCTTCTTCATGCTCCAACCGTTGTCCATGAACTCGACCGCGAGCCAGTCGAGCAACTCCGGATGCGTGGGCGGCTCGCCCTTGATGCCGAAGTCCTCCGGCGTGGTGACGAGGCCGTGACCGAAGAGCTCGGCCCAAAGGCGGTTCACCGTGACGCGGGCGACGAGCGGGTTCTCGCGGCTGACGAGCCAGCGGGCGAGGTCCAGGCGGTTGGGTGTTGAGTTGGATTTCAAAGGATGCAACGCAGTCGGCGTGTGCGGCTCGACCTTGTCTCCGGGCGTGCGGAATTCGCCGCGCATAAAAACACTGCTCATACGGGGCGTGTTCTCGCGCATCACGAGCGTGGTGGGCACTTTCATTTTGCGAAGGTCGGCTTCGACACGGGCGCGTTCGGCGTCGAGTCGCGCGTGCTCGGGGAGGGATTTCAGTTGGAAGTCCGCGATGGCCTTTGCCTGCACGGCAGTGCGTTGAGCGGCGGGAACTTTCAACGCGCCCGCTACTTCCGCCGGCAGGGCTGCGCCACCGAGGCCGCCGGTCAGTGCGGTCAAGCGCACGCGGCCGAGCGTCCGCCCGCCGCCGTAGTTCTGCTCCAGCCTGAAGCGCAGCACGGTGCCGCCGGGGAAGCCGACGGGCGCGGCGGTTTCCAGCAAGGCCCAGTGCGATTCGTGGAATCTCGGATTGATGGCCCAGCCGCCGGTGCGCGCGTCGTTGCCGGTTTTGAGCAGGTTGGCGACGGGGAAATTGACCTGCGAGAAAGAGGCGGTGGCCTTGGCGAATTGCACTTCCGTCGTGCCGCTGGTCACGGGGACTTTCGCTTTAGCGGACTTCGCAGCCTTCTTGGCGGAGGCGACAACGGGCGTGGAAGAGTCTGCGGGCGCGGCGGTGACGAAGAGGTTGTTCAGCACGAAGTTCGGGCGTTGCGCGTCGCCGCGGCCGGGGCCTTTGCCCGGTAGCGAATCGTGCGTGAGCGCCTCCAGCTTGAACGCGCGGATGCCGGTGAGCGTGGTGCGGACTTCGATGAGGTAGGTGTCTTTGTCGGGCGCGGGTTCGCCGCTGATGAGGACGGATTTGTCGGCCAGAATCTCGTGCGTCGCGCCGCCGGTGGAATCGAAGTCCGCGATGTCGAGCGCGTGTTCCTGCGGGCCTTGAGCGGCGGATTGGCTGAGGGTGCGTTCCCAATCGGGCTGGCTCGCGGCAGCCGTCTTGGCCAAAACCGCGAGTTGATTCGTCACCATCACGAGGCGGGAGAGAATCGCGGCGCGTTCGTCGGAAGAGGTGGATTCGGTCAGCTCCATCGTGGGACCACGAAATTGAATCGAGCCGGGCACTTTCGGATTGGTGCGGTCGGCTTCGAGCTCGGTGTTGTTGAAGAACGCGAAGAGGCCGTAGTAATCGCGCATCGAGAAGGGGTCGTATTTGTGGTCGTGGCACTGCGCGCATTCAAGCGTCGCGCCCAGCCAGACGGTGCCGAGCGTGCTGACGCGGTCGTGAACTTGATTCACGCGCGTCTCCTCGGGGTCGGTGCCGGCCTCGACGTTCGTGGGGGCGTTGCGGTTGAAGCCGGTGGCAACGCGCTGGGACTCGGTGGCGTTGGGCAGGAGGTCGCCAGCGAGTTGCTCGATGGTGAACTGCGTGAACGGCATGTCGGCGTTGAGCGCGTTGACGACCCAATCGCGATAGGGCCAGAGGTCACGGAAATCATCGCGCTGGAAGCCGTGGGAGTCGGCGTAGCGGGCGTAATCGAGCCACGGGCGCGCCCAGCGGACGCCGAATTGCGGTGAGGCAAGGAGACGGTCCATGACGCGTTCCAACGCGGAATGCGGAATGCGGGATAAGGAATGACCTGTGGCCGGTGCGCACTCGCGCAGGAAGCCCTCGACTTCGTCGGCCGTGGGCGGGAGGCCGGTGAGGTCGAGGTGGAGGCGGCGGAGGAGGATTTCGGGCGAAGCTTCGGGGGAGGGTTGCAGGCCTTCCTTCGCTAGGCGGGCGAGGATGAAGGCGTCGAGCGGGTTGGCGATTGGCGATTGGCGCTGGCTGATTTGTGGGACCGCAGGCCGGAGGGGCTTCACGTAAGCCCAATGCTGCGGCGTCTGCACACCTTCGGGCCAGACGGCACCTTGCTCAATCCACGCGCGGACAAGGTCGGTCTGCGACTTCGGGAGCGGTTCGCCCCGGCTGGGCATCACGTCGTCGTGGCCTTTCGGGAGCGTGATACGGCGGAGGAGTTCGCTCTCCGCAGGCTGGCCGGGGGCGATGATGCCAGGTTTCTTGAAAGCTTCGGCGCGGGAGTCGAGACGAAGCTTGCCCTTGGCAAGTTTTGCGTCATGGCACTCAAAGCAATTGCGCTGGAGGATGGGCATCACCTCGCGCGCAAAGTCTACGGGGGCGGCACCGAGGACGGGTGCGACACAGAGGACAACCAGGATGAGTGAGACCGTTCTCGCGGCTGACATGATGGTGCGTTGGACTTGCCAGAGAGAAGATCAGTTGGAGGGGAATTCCAAGCGCGAACGCAAAAACACGAAGGCCGCCAAGTGGCGGCCTTCGGCGAATCAGTTTTCAGAGTTGCTCAGTCAACAAAGGTCATCTCGTTGGCGAGGAGGAGCATCTGGGCGTATTTTTCCCACGTGTCCAAGGGCTTTTGCTGTCCCGCGTTTGGTCCACCAAACTGCGCCGAGGCGCTCCAGCTGGATCCCCCTGCTCCACCCATTTGATTGCCCATGTTGTTGTTCATGGCCGGGGCACCCGGAGACATCATGGGTCCGCCGAAGGGCGTCATCGGCTGTGCGGCGGCGGTGGCCATGGCCGGCCCGGCAGCCGCAACGCGCAGGGTGGGAGCCCAGGTAAATGCGTCGCCCACCGTGTTGCCCTTGCCGCCGTTATCCACGATGAAGTCGATCGTATCGCCCTTTTTGACATCGACTTTGGCAACCCGAGTAGTGGCGCTGCGATTGCCAGCAGTCAGGGTATAGCTGCCCAACTGTCCGGTGCGGCTGTGAACGATGTAACCGGTGACACCATCACCAGCGGCCTGACGGGCCTGGGAGAAATCACCGTCGATTGCGAGTGAGGCGTCCACTGGCGAGGTAAACCTCCGGATGACGGCAACACTGCCGGGTGTGCCCCCAGTGCTGGTGAGCTGCACGCCGGGTAGCTTGGCCCCGCCTTCATACCGGCCCTGGGCGGCATTTTGATTGCGCATGGCCATGCCCATCTGCGGAGCATTGGTAAAGACGGGGAGCTTGAAGAAACTCACCTGCCGAGAGCGCGGGTTATACTGGCCATAGCCGTATTGCCAGATGGGCTTGGCATCGGTGGTCTTAACGCCCGACTGATCTTCGAGGAACTTCATGCCGATCTTGGTCTCCAAGGCGGACGGGAGGCGCTGGAAGCAGATCTGGTAGAGCATCTCGATGCGCCCTTCCTCATCCACCTTGTTCTTCACATCATCACGATGGACGATGGAGCGGGCAAGGTCGCCAACAAACGGGCTGTTCATGAGGTAGAGCGCCTGTTGCGGGACGGTGGAGCTGAAACGCATACCCGCAGTGGCTTCGGGGTTGGCGAAATCGAATGTGCGGTAGAGCGAAGAGAGGTTAGCACGATCGATGTAGCCGTAGAGCGTGCGGCGATAAGGATTCTCCGCATAACCGAGGGGGTTCGCTCCCTCGGGCGTGATTTTGACCGGCGGGCCGCCAAGCCTGGGGTCAAGCTTGCCGCTCACAGCCAGCAGGGAGTCGCGGAAACCTTCGAAATCGAGGCGGCGGCGGTTCATCTTCCAAACATAGAGATTCGCAGGGTCATTCAGCATTGGTTTGGCTCGATCATCGCTGGCCTGCATGTAGGTAGCGGAGGTCATGATGAACTTGTGCAGTTTCTTGACGGACCAGCCATTCTCCATGACCCATGCGGCGAGGTAGTTCAGCAACTCAGGGTGCGTCGGGTCGTCCGCGCGAACGCCGAAGTCCGTTGGCGTGCGCACCAAGGCACCACCAAAATGGTTCATCCAAGCGCGGTTGATGAGCACACGCGCGGTGAGCGGGTTGTCCTTGCTGGCAATTTCCTCGGCAAGCTCGGCGCGGCCGCTGCCTTTGGCGAACGGCTTGCGATTTGGGTTCAGCGCCTCAAGGAACTGGCGGGGAACTTCCGGGCCGAGGTTGCGGGGGTCACCCTTGAGCATGACTTTGGCGTTGCGCGGGGAACCGTCGCTGAGGGCCATGGCGCGGAGCGGTGCGCCGGGGTGAGTGGCATCCAAGGCGTCGGCTTGAACCTGGAATGTCTGCTCTCCGTTACGGATGCGGTTGTTGTCAAAACCGGCGAGGCGGTCATAGGTGATGTTCACGGGAGCACCCGGACCGTAGAAGACCAGGCGAAGCTGCTCCATCGCTGGATCCGGGAGTTTCTTAAGCGTCGGAGCATCGTCGTCTTTCTTCTTCTTCGCATCGGAGGTAATGGCGCTGATCCAAGCTTTTTCAGCATCCAAGAACAGCTTGCTGTAGCGTTCGGCGACGACGCGGAAGCTTGAAATCGGCGTGGAAAAAGCGCGGGCAACGAGCGGGTTGAGGCCCTTCATCGGAGTGCCGTCCGCGCTCATGTATTTGGCGGCGAGCTCCTTGCTTTTGGCGAGGAGTTCCTTATCCGAGACTTTTTCGTCCTCGACGAGTTTGGAATAGTCGTGCCAAGGGCCAAAAACGGCGTCGTTGGCCTTACTGCGCTGACGGAGGAACTGCCGCCAAGCGGTGGCGACCTCGAACTGGAGCTTAGTGAACTGCTCGAAGCGGTTCTGGCCCGCACGTCCGTCTATGATGTAGTTGGTGTTGCCCAAGTTTGCGAAATGGTTGGCCAGAAGATACTCCATCGTCTTGTTCTTGGCCTCGCCGACGAACTTGATCAACTCACCTTGGCGATAGCCTTCCAGCCGAGCCTCGACCTGCGATTTCTTAGCAAGGTAATCACGATACTGCGGGGTCTCGTCGATCTTCTGGATGACCGGCTTGTTGTTCATCGAGTAGGTGGAACTGTCGAACACGCCATAGAGCGAGTAGTAATCCTTGGTGGGAATGGGGTCGAACTTGTGGTCGTGGCAGCGGGCGCAATACACGGAGAGCGACATGGTGCCGCGCGTGAGCACGTCAATCCGGTCGTCAATCTCTTCCTGCCGGTTGTTGACCGCGCGGTTCATGGTGATGAAGCCCAGAGCGGCGAGGTGCTTCGATTCAGCGCCTGGCATGCAGTCCGCCGCGATCTGATACTTGAGGAACTTGTCGTAGGGCATGTCCTCGTTGATCGCGTTGACCACCCAGTCCCGGTAGGTGAAAGCGTGGACAAGACGATTGTCGCCCATGCGGTTGTTGTTGCCGCCGCCGCGGGTGTCCGCATACCGGGCGATGTCGAGCCAGTAGCGGCCCCAGCGTTCGCCGTAGTGCGGCGAAGCGAGGAGTTTGTCGATCAACTTCTCCCAGGCATCTTTGGAAGTGTCATTGACGAAGTCTTCCGCCTCCTTCGCTGTGGGCGGCATCCCGAGCAAATCGAAGTAGGCTCGGCGCACCAGTGTCCACTTGTCTGCAATGGGCGAGGGGAACAGGCCTTTCTCCTCCAGTTTGGCGAGGACGAAGAGGTCGATGTCGTTTTGAATCCAGCTCTTGAGGTGAGCCTTGGGCGTGGGCGGCTGCGCCTTCACCACGGGTTGGAAGGCCCAGTGCTTCTTGGCTTTCTGCAAATCCTCGTCGGTCTTGAGCACGGCGGCGTTCTTACCAGTGCGGGGATCGGGCGCGCCCATGCGCACCCAGTTTTCGAAATCGGCAAGAACCGAATCCGGCACCTTTTCCTTCGGCGGCATTTGCAGGTTCGGGTCGGTGAACCGCATGGCCTTAATGATGAGCGAGCGGTCGGGCTGGCCTGGAACCAGACCAGGGCCGGTGGATCCGCCTTTGAGCAGACCTGCCTTGGAATCGAGCTGGAGCCCGCCCTTGATTTTGGCGTCCTTATCGGCGCTGTGGCAACTGTGGCAGTGCTCGATCAGGGCGGGGCGTATCTTGGACTCGAAGAAGTCGTTTTCTTCCGGGGTGAGCGGCCTGTCCTGTGCGAGAGCGGAAACGGCGCTCGCAAGAGCAAGAGGCAGTGCGAATCTGAACATTGGCTTCATAGTGTATCGCAAATATCGCGGATCGCTGGCGGTCTGGTTCCGAAAAATCCCGTCTTCAAACTGAAGGCCGGGCGCGTGTGGTGAAACACGCGCCCGGCTTGGTTTCACCAAATTGGTTTAGGCGAAGATCGACTTCACCGGCTGCGCGCCCGACACGTCAGTCAGGCGGAAGTCACGACCGCCGGAGCGGAACGTGAGTTTCTCTGAGTCAAAGCCCAACGCGTGCAGGATCGTCGAGTGGAACTCGTGCACGTGGACCTTGTTCTCGACGGCGGCACTGCCGAGTTCATCGGTGGAGCCGTAGGCTTGGCCGCCCTTGATACCACCACCCGCGAGCCAGGAGGCGAAGGCTTTGGCGTTGTGGGTGCGGCCACCGGCCTGGTCTTCGGTCGAGCTGCGGCCGAATTCGGTGCTGGAGGCAACGAGCGTATCCTTGAGCAGGCCGCGTTGCTTGAGGTCCTGCAGGAAGCCGGCAACCGGCCGGTCAATGGCCGCAGCCCGGGTGCGCCCGGCGGTGGCAATGCCGCCATGCATGTCCCAGCCGCCGTTCCAGCATTGGACAAACTTAACCCCGCGTTCGAGGAGGCGGCGGGCGATGATGAACTGACGGGCTTGCGTGGCCATGGCGCGATCCATCGAGTCGGCCCCGTAGAGCTTGAGGATGTGGTCCGGCTCCTTGCTCAGATCGAAAGCCTCGGTGGCATCGGTCTGCATGCGGTAGGCCAGCTCAAACGATTGGATGCGTGCGTCGAGCTGTCCCTCGGACTGGCGCTTCTGCTTGTGAATCTCGTTGAGCTTGCTGAGAAGATCGAGCTGCTGGCGTTGCTCGGCGCTGGAGCCGATGAACTGGCTCTTGATGTTCTCGATGATTTGCTCGATGCGGGTGTTATTCGGATCAACGTAGGTGCCTTGGAACGCACCGGGCATGAAGGCCGACTGCCAGTTGGCGTTGCCCGCACTGGGGAACCCGCCGGGGTTCATCGCGACGAAGGCGGGGAGGTTTTGGTTGTCCGACCCGAGGCCGTAAGTGACCCACGCGCCGATGGAGGGCTTGGGCAGGCGGAAGTCGCCCGTGGTCATGATCTTGGTGGCTTCCTCGTGCGCCGGCACATCCGTCCACATGGAGCGGATGACGCAAAGATCGTCGGCGCACTTGGAGAGTTCCGGCCAGATTTCGGACATTTCCAAACCGCTTTTGCCGGACTTGGCGAACTCGAACTGCGTGGGCAGCAGACGACCACGGCCCATGCCACCGGCGGTCTTGCCTTCGTTCTTGTTCAGCTCGGGCTTCGGATCCCAAGTATCGATATGAGTCTGGGCGCCGCTTTGATAAATGTGGCAAACGCGCTTGGCGGTGCCGGGGAAATGCGGCTGCTTCGGGGCCAGGAGACCGCTGCCGCCGGCAGACTGGGCCTTGGCCTGGTCAGCAAGCAAGGTAGCCAGGGCGAGCGAGCCAAAACCAGTGCCCACGCGGTTGAGAAACTCTCGGCGGGTGGGGTAAGCGTGGGGATTAAGCTCTTGGCCGGGATGTTTGCCACAGTTCCAAAACATATGCGTGTCGGGTTTGATTTAAGCTTTCGCAGGTCTGGACTTAGCCACTTTGGCCATGCCCGCAACCTGCTTCACTCCTTTTTTGCCGCCTTTCAGACAATCTAACAACTTTTTTTGCCAATACCCCAAACAGCTTACGGGCTTGTTTTTTGGCAAGTCGTGTGAAGACTCCGCCACCACGCATGAAATGCGCCCTGCTGATCGATGACGACCCAATCGTGCGTAAGGTGCTTTCCCGGGCTCTTTCCTCGACCGGTTGGACCGTTCATGAGGCCCGAGACGGAGAGGAGGGAATCCAAGCCGCCATTCGGCTCCGACCTGATGCAGTAATCTGCGACCTCCTGATGCCCCGGTGCAACGGCTTCCAGGTGTGTCGAGCCCTCCGCGAGCCCTCCGCGAACCTGCGGGGCGTCACCATCATCGTCACCAGCAACCGGGGCTTCGCCACAGACCGCTTAAACGCCTTTGAATCCGGGGCCGACCACTATCTCGTCAAACCCATTCTCGCTGAAGATATTGTAAAGATATTAACCCGTGGCGAGGCCAGCCAGCCCAAGCCCGTTGCCGCCACCGGAGGTTCAGCCCCGAGCGCCCAACTGCCGCCCGGCAACCTCCTGCGCTTCTGGGGCGTCCGCGGGTCGATTCCCACACCCGGACCGAACACGGTCTTCTACGGCGGCAACACCACCTGCGTTGAGCTGCGGGTCGACGGCCAGCTCATCATTTTGGACTCGGGCACCGGAATCCGCCTGCTGGGCCAGCACTTGGCGGAGGAATTCCGCGGCCGGTCCTTGGAACTAACGCTTCTGCTCACCCACACCCATTGGGACCACATCCAAGGCTTTCCCTTCTTCGCCCCGGCCTATGGTGCCAACAACCGCGTCCACATTTTGGGCTATGAAGGCTACCGGAAAGGCCTGGAAAGCACCCTCGCCGTGCAGATGGAAAGCAGCTACTTCCCCGTCGGCCTGCGCCAGATGCCCAGCAGCATCACCTTCGCAGAACAACGGGAAATGGATTTCCGCATCGGCCCGGTCCGGGTCCGCGCCACTTTTGCCAACCACCCCAGCGTCTGCGTCGGCTACCGGCTCGATACGAGCACCGGCTCGATCGCCTTCCTCCCGGACCACGAATCCTACTCCCGCATGCGCCTACACCCGCGCAGCGACGGCGTCAAAGGCCAGGAGACACTGGATTACTGCCGCACTGAAGACCAAAAACTCGTCGAATTCCTCCGCGGTGTGGACGTGCTCATCCTCGACTCCCAATACGACGAGGCCGAATACCATTCGCACATCGGTTGGGGGCACAGCTGCTACGAGGACAGCGTGGCCACCGCCATCGCCGCCGGCGTGAAGCACCTCTTCCTCTTCCACCACGACCCCATGCACGATGACGCCCGCATCTCACGCATGGTCGGCCATGCCCGCGAGCTCGCCGCCAGCCAAAAGAGCAGTCTCACCATCGAAGCGGCGCGCGAAGGACTGGCAATGCCTTTATCCAAAGGCCAACCAGCCTGAAGACCCGGTTTGAACGTTGCGAAGGGCAATCGAATCGCTATGCTCTGCAGGACCAGTGCACGCAATGAATCCGAACACCATTAGTTCGCGCCACAAAAATCGGGCCGCTTTTACGCTCATCGAACTCCTCGTCGTCATCGCCATCATCGCGATTTTGGCCGGGATGCTGTTGCCGGCGCTATCCAAGGCAAAGGCCAAGGCTCATCAGACCAAGTGTCTGAATAACATGAAGCAAGTCGCGCTGTCCTACACGCTCTACACGGGGGACTACGACCAAAAGAGCCCGACAGGAAATGACGGTGTGCTTAATTTTGCGACATCCACGACAGTCAACTTCTTGAGTTCGCTCCAACCATATCTTTCCACGAACTCCCCGACGTTCACTTGCCCATCCGCTCGGCCAAATCCTACCAGTCCAATCGGCACCCCCACCGTCCAAGGCCAGCCCAACGCGACTAACAGCACAAGCTATCTGGGCAACGCTGCGGTGATGAGCATTCCGGGCGGTTCTGCGGTGCGCATGGAGATGGTGCCAAACCCGGCCTCACTGATTTTCCTTCAGGAGCTTTTCGAATCTCGCAACGCGGCGTTCCTGCGCCCCCGGCTGATAAGTGCGGCAGCGGGGACTTACCAGTGGTGGCATTTTACCGTCGCAACCCCCAACACCTTGAACTTGTTCGAGAACTATTCGGTCATCCACCAAAATGGGGGCATGCTGCCCTTCCTCGACGGGCACGCCGAGTATAGAAAAGGCGAAAAACTACGTTCTGGCGACTTCGGATTCATTCCTGCTAACGACGACTGGACCGTTCCATTCGGCAACAGTTACACACGCGCTTTTTAGATCATGATTCGAGTTCTTTGCCTTCTGTTGGTCGCGGCCGCTTTGACACAAACTTCGGGCTGCCGTCGTAAACGAGCTGAAAACTCCGTCGCAGCGCCGGCAGCGCCCGAGACCGCAGCGCCGGCAGTCGCTCCTGCTGCCCCCACCGCCCCCGTGGCTCCTCCTCCCGCCCCGATGGTAACACGTCCAGTGAGCGCACCTGGAGTAGACATAGTGGCAGACCGAATCCCGACGGCCCCACCGAATTCCTCCAAATCCTATCCCGTTGATCGCGTCCTCACGGAGGCATTGCAGCGCTACAACGAGGCAAACGGAAAAATGCCGGCTGACTTTTCAGTGCTGGTTACCCAAAAGTATCTCAAGGCAATGCCATCGCCTCCTGCCGGCAAACGCTTCGCTTTGGATCGTCCGCACATGCAAGTCGTGATCGTTGACTGAGTTCGAATCTTGGTGACTGGACAATTATGGCGCTTCGTTTTAGCGCACTCCGGGGACACTTTTCCGAAAATTATGTTTAACCGCATTCTCCCTATCTCGGTTCTTTTATTGAGTCTGTGGCAGCAATCCCACGCCGCCACCGTCCTCGTCGAGGCCGAGTCCTTCAAGGCTCCCGGTGGCTGGGTGCTCGACACCCAGTTCATTGAGACGATGGGCTCGCCCTACCTCATGGCCCACGGCCTCGGCACGCCCGTCGCAGACGCCACCACCACGGTGAAGCTGCCGCAGGCCGGCAACTGGCGCGTCTGGGTCCGCACGATGGATTGGGTCGGCCGCTGGAAAGCCACCGGTGCGCCCGGCAAATTCCAGGTGCTCGTGGATGGCGCGCCGCTCAAGGAAACCTTCGGCACCAAGGGCGCAGATTGGGCGTGGCACGACGGCGGTTCGGTGAACCTCGCCAAGCCCGAGGCCACCCTCGCCCTGCGCGACCTAACCGGCTTCAACGGCCGTTGTGACGCGATTCTCCTCACGACCGATCCCGTCTTCCAGCCGAGCAACGATTCCGAACCGTTCGCCCGCTGGCGCACGGAGCTGTCCGGTTTGCCCGCGAAGCCCGATGAAGCCGGCTCGTTCGACCTCGTTGTGGTCGGCGGCGGCTACGGCGGCATGGGCGCGGCGCTCGCGGCGGCACGCATGGGCTGCAAGGTCGCGCTCATTCAGAACCGGCCGGTGCTCGGCGGCAACGGCAGCTCGGAGATTCGCGTGTGGGCACAAGGCGGCATCCGGCGCGGCCTTTACCCGATGCTCGGCGAAATCGTCGAGGAGTTCATGGACCGTGCGAAGTCCTCGCCCGGCACCTTCGAGGAGTTCGGCGACGCGAAGAAAGAGGCCCTCGTCCGCGCCGAGAAGAACATTTCCCTGTTCCTCAATCACCACGCCTTCCGCGTCGAGGTGGAGGGCAACCGGCTCAAGGCCGTCGTCGCCTTCGACACCCGCTCCGGTCATTACAAGCGCTTCGCCGGCACGCTCTTCGTGGACAGCACGGGCCACGCGGGCGTCGGCGCGCTTGCGGGCGCCGACCACACCACAAAGGACGACGGCCACCTCGGCATGAGCAA
>CAZQEW010000087.1:16772-19131 GCA_964591495.1 uncultured Klebsiella sp. | reverse complement strand
GTCAGCACGCCCGGCGGCCCGCGCACCGTCGTGCGCTTTAACGGCTCTGCCGCACTGTGGCAGGCCGTCAGCTCGTGGGGCACGCTCGCGGGCGAGCGCACTGTCGTGACCTTCGCCCGCATCTCCGCCACGAACTACGGCGTCCTCTTCGACGGCAGCACGCGCAGCGGCAGCACGCCGGTGAAGTGGAACGGCAAGGCTTGGCAATCGGCAGCGAAAGCCTCCTCGCCCGCCGACGGCAGTGGCTGGCAGGCGCACACGTTCGTCTTCGGCACGAATGGCAATGCGCTCGGCGGCTTCATCCTCGGCGCGAACGTCGCGACGCAAGAGGGGTTGGCCTGCGACGTCGCCGAAGTGCTCATCTATCCGCGCGCATTGGGCGAAGCAGACTTAAAGTCCGCCACCGCTTACCTCGCCGCGAAATGGGGCACCCCCACCGACCTCCCCGCCGCGCAGCAGCCGCTCGCCGCGCAACTCCCGAACGACCCGCGCGTCTTCCGCACCACGCTCCGCAAGGCCGGCGACGACGGCGTCCACACCTACCGCATCCCCGGCCTTGCCACGACGCCGAAAGGCACGCTCATCGCCGTCTTCGACCTGCGCCACAAGCACGGCGGCGACCTCCCGGCGGACATTGACGTGGGCGCGATGCGCTCGACCGACGACGGCGCGACGTGGAGCCCCGTGCGCCGCATTCTGGACTTCGACGCGTCGGTCCCCGGCTCGCAGGGCAACGGCGTGGGCGACCCCGCCATCCTCGTGGACCGCAACGGCACCATCTACGTCGCCGCGCTCTGGTCCAAAGGCCCGCGCGCGTGGAACGGCTCCGGCCCCGGCATGACGCCCGACGAGACCGGCCAGTTCGTGCTCACGAAAAGCACCGACGACGGCGTGACATGGTCGCCGCCCATTAACATCACCGCACAGGTGAAGGACCCCGCCTGGCGGCTCTGCTTCAACGGCCCCGGCAATGGCATTCAGCTCCGCGACGGCACGCTCGTTTTCGCCGCGCAGTTCAAGGGCGCGGACAACGTGCCGCACTCGTGCTTCATCGCCAGCCGCGACGGCGGCGCGACTTGGAAGATTTCCCCCGCCGCCATCCCCGGCACGCCGCCCACTAGCGAAAGCGCCATCGCCGAACTCGCCGACGGCGCGCTGCTGCTCACGATGCGCAACGAGTCCCGCGCAGGTGTGCGCGCGTGGGCGCGCTGGGATTGGCAGGGCGACGTGCTGCAAGGCAAGTGGAGCGAACCGTGGCTCACCGTCCCCGACCCGACCTGCATGGCCAGCCTCATCCGCCACCCACACGGCGAACTGATTTACTCCAGCCCGAACAGCGCCTCGCGCCGCGTCGCCCTCACCATCCGCAGCAGCACGAACAACGGGAAAACGTGGAGCGCCGGCCGCCTGCTCGACCCCGCCGGGGCGATGTATTCCTGCCTCACCGTGTTACGCGATGGCCGCATCGGCCTGCTTTACGAGAGCGGCACGGAGGCGGGCCTCGTCTTCGCGCGCTTCCCGCTCGATTGGGTGCAAGAAGGCGAGAGCGTGCCCACCGTGCCCGAGGCACGCACCGAGACGACTGGCAAGTGGGGTTGGTGGCCCGCGCGCCACGCTGCGAAGGTCGCTGAGACCAAAGCGGGCGGCGGCGAAATCATCTTCCTCGGCGACAGCCTCACCCAGGGCTGGGAAACCGCCGGCAAGGCTGCGTGGGAAAAACACTTCGCCCCGCGCAAAGCCGCGAACTACGGCTTCGGCGGCGATTCCACGCAGCATGTCCTCTGGCGCGTGCGGAACGGCGAGTTCGACGGCGCGTCGCCCAAAGCCATCGTCATCCTCATCGGCACGAACAACGCGCGCCACGGCGACTTCACGCCCGAGCAAATCGCCGCCGGCATCCGCGCCATCCGCGACGCGCTCGCCGAGAAATGCCCGGGCGCGAAAGTCCTCCTCCTCGGCATCCTGCCACGCGGCCCCGACGCCGCCGACCCATGGCGTCGCAAGTGCGAAGCCGTGAACGCGTTGTTGCCTGCGCTTGCGGATGGCAAACGCGTCCACCACCTCAACGTGAACGCCAAGCTCCTCACCGCCGACGGCACGCTGACCAAGGAAATTGCGCCCGACCTGCTGCACTTGAGCGCGAAAGGCTATTCGCTTCTCGCCGATGCATTGGAGCCGAAGCTCGTCGAACTGCTCGCCCCCAAATGAATGGCAACCTGACGGACTCCGCCGCTCGCGCTGGTCTCGCCGCGTTTTACCGCGACACCTTGCTCAACGACGTGATGCCGTTCTGGCTGCGGCACGGCCTCGACCGCGAGCACGGCGGCATCCTCACCTGCCTCGACCGCGACGGCAGCGT
>CAZQEW010000087.1:0-16672 GCA_964591495.1 uncultured Klebsiella sp. | reverse complement strand
CCGGACGGCAAGCTCTACTTCACCGTCACCCGCGAGGGCGCGCCGTTGCGGATGCGCCGCTACGTTTACAGCGAGTCGTTCGCCGCGATTGCGAACGCGGCCTACGCGAAGGCCACGGGCGATGCCCGCGCCGCTGAGGACGCGGTCAAGTTCTTCGCCACTTACCTGCACCACAGCTTCACGCCCGGGGTGATGCCGCCGAAGTTCGAGGCCACGCGCCCGATGAAGGGCATCGGCCCGCACATGATTGGCATCGCCACGGCGCAGGAGTTGCGCGCGAACCTGGGCGACGTGACCGTGAGTGGCCGCACCTGCACGGAGTGGATCGACAGCAGCATCGCCGAGATTGAGCACGACTTCCTCAAGCCCGAACACCGCGCGCTGCTGGAGTGCGTCGCGCCGGACGGCAGCGTGATTGACCACCACGAAGGCCGCACGCTGAACCCCGGCCACGCGATTGAATGCGCATGGTTCTTGATGCACGAGGGCGCGCTCCGCAACGATCGCCGGCTCATCCAGCTCGGCACGACCATCCTCGACTGGATGTGGGCGCGCGGCTGGGACACCGAGCACGGCGGCCTGCTCTACTTCACGGACCTGCTCGGCAAGCCCGTGCAGGAATACTGGCACGACATGAAATTCTGGTGGCCGCACAACGAGGCCATCATCGCGACGCTGCTGGCGTGGCAGCTCACGGGCGAGGCGCGTTTCGCCACGATGCACCAGCAAGTTCACAACTGGAGTTTTCAACACTTCCCCGACCGCGAGCACGGCGAGTGGTTCGGCTACCTGCACCGCGACGGCCGCGTCTCCTCGCGCGCGAAGGGGACGATTTACAAAGGCCCATTCCACTTGCCGCGCATGCTCTGGTATTGCTGGCAACGGCTGGAACAGGCTGAAATCGCCGCCGCATGAATCTTTGCCACAAAGAGGCACAAGAGGCGCAAAAGGGAGAATGCCTTTGGGCGGACGCAACTGTGTTGCAACGACGGGCTTGGTTCTTCGCGCCATTCTCCCTCACCCCAGCCCTCTCCCACTGGGAGAGGGAGAGACGCCGCCCGCTTTCTGCCAACAGGGGCACCGCAGCACTTCGAGCGCTGGCTGACTTTCCCCCTCTCCCAGCGGGAGTGGGCTGGGATGAGGGAGACGAGCCGCGACAAGCTTGCGAGCCCCTCTCCGCTCATCCGCATCGAATCTCCGCAAACTTTTAGCGCTTCTTTGCGCCTCTTTGGGGCTAATCCAAATATGAAACACCTCTCCCTCACCGGCCTCGTCGCCGCCACGCACACCCCGTTCCACGCGGACGGTTCGCTCAATCTCAACGCCGTCGAAGCCCAAGCGGCACACCTCGCGGCCAACGGCGTCAGCTACGCTTTCATCGGCGGCACGACAGGCGAGAGCAGTTCACTCGCGCTGGCGGAGCGCCGTGCGTTGGCCGTGCGCTGGATGGAAGTCACGCGCGGCGCGAAGCTGAAAGTCATCGTCCACGTCGGCGCGAATTGTCTCGGCGACGCTCGGGATCTCGCGGCGCAGGCGCAGCAGCTCGGCGCAGTGGCCATCTCGGCGCTGGCCCCGAGCTACTTCAAGCCCGGCAACGTTGCGCGGCTCGTGGACTGCGTGGCGGACATCGCCGCCGCCGCGCCGGAGCTGCCGTTCTACTACTACGAGATTCCGCTGCTCACGGGCATCAACCTCGCACCGTCGGAGTTCCTCGCGCAGGCCGCCGACCGCATCCCGAACCTCGCGGGCATCAAGTTCACGAGCAACAACCTGATGGAATACCAGCTCTGCCGCGCGTTCCGGGGCGGCGCGTTCGACCTCCCGTATGGCTTCGATGAGATCATGCTCTCGGCGCTTGCGCTCGGCGCGACCGGCGCGGTGGGCAGCTCGTTCAACTTCGCCGCGCCGATTTACCTGCGCTTGATGAAGGCCTTCGCCGCTGGCGACCTGAAGACGGCGCGTGAGGAGCAATTCCGCTCCGTGCAAACCATCGCCGTGCTCGCGGCGCGCGGCTACATGGGCGCAGCCAAGGCGACGATGAAAATGCTCGGCGTGGATGTCGGCCCCGCGCGGTTGCCCAACGGGAGCTTAAGTGCGGAGCAACAAGCCACTTTGCGGGCCGAGTTGGAAAAGCTCGGCTTCTTCGACTGGGTGAAACGACCCCAATAGCGGCAGGCCAGGCAGCCGGCCGGCGGACCGCTTACTTTACCGGGAGCGGCTCGGGCGTTGGAGCGACGGGCACCGGCTTGCGGCGGAAAAGTTCCGCGAAGTCGTCAAGGTAGGAGTAAACCACCGGCGTGACCAGCAGCGTGAGCAGCAGACAAAGCGTCTGGCCGCCAATGACCACCACCGCCACCGCCCGCCGCTCTTCCGCCCCGGGACCGGTGCCCAAGGCCAGCGGGATCATGCCCGCAACGAGCGTAAGGGTGGTCATCAGGATGGGGCGGAGGCGGTCGCGGTTGCCATCCATGATGGCCTGCAGCCGGTCAAGGCCGTGCGCCCGCAGGGTGTTCATGTGGTCGATCTGAAGGATGGCGTTCTTTTTCACGACGCCAAACAACACCAGCAGCCCCAGGGCAGAATAGAGATTCAAAGTGTTGTTCGTCACCCACAGGGAGAAGAGGGCGAAAGGCAGCGAGAGCGGCAGGGAAAGCAGGATGGTGAACGGATGGACGAGGCTCTCATACTGTGAAGCCAGAATCATATACATGAAGATGACCGAGAGCAGAAACGCCCACAGGAACTCGGAAAAAGTGCGTTCCAGTTCGCGCCCCCGGCCGGAAATCTTGGTGGTGTAGGTCGCCGGCAGGTTCATTTCCTCGAAGGCCTTTTGCAACGCCTCCAGCCGGTCCTTGAGCGCATAGCCGGGCGCGATGCTGCCGCGAATGCTGACCTGGCGCTGACGGTCTAGCCGGTCGATGCGCGACGCGGTCTGGCCCTCGACGATGTCCACCACGTTGTCGAGCCGCACGAGGCCGCCGCCCTGGCGCGGGACATAGAGGCGGGCGATGGTCTCACGGTCGTTGCGCTTGCCCTCGGCCAGGCGGAGCTGCACATCGTAGTCGTCCCCCACGCTCGCGTCGCGGAAACGGGAAACCCGTTCATCACCGCCGACCATGATGCGCAGGGCGGTGGCAATGTCCTCGACCGACACGCCCAGCGCGGCGGCCCGCTCGCGGTTGACGTGGACGCGGAACTCGGGTTTGTCGAGCTTGAGCGTGGTGTCGGCATCAGCCAGGCCCAGCTCGGCAGAACGGGAGCGGAGTTCCTCGGCATACTTGGAGAGCGATTCCAGGTCGGGGCCAAGGATGGAGAAATCAATCTCGTAGTTGGGACCGCCGAGGTTGATCGAGCCGGAGGAAGGCCGGGCCGAGACGCGCACCCCGGGGATTTTCCGCAGCCGGCCGCGGACCTCCTGCAGGACCTCGAGCTGCGTATAGTTGCCCTTGAAGGCATCGAGCGGCCGCCGCGTGAAAAGGCGCGACCACATGAAGACCCGTTCGCTGTGCGGGGCCAGCCGGACGTAGAAGCGCGCGGTGTTCGCCCCGCCGATGCGGCTGGAGCCGATGCCGCCCTGCACGAGCCGGATCTGCGGCATGGCAAGAAGCTCGCGCTCGGCCATCAGCGCGACCTCATCCATCTGCGTGAGGCTGGTGCCTTCCTTGGCGGTGAGCCCAATCTCGAACTCGCCCTCGTCCGTGTTGCCGGGGGTGAATTCCTGCCGCAGGGCCTTGTAAAGCGGGACTGAGGATGCCATGACCGCCAAGGCCAGCACGAGCACTGGCAGCCGATGCCGCATGCAGAAACCGAGCACCGCCAAGTAGATGCCCTCCATCCAGCCGTAGAGACCGCCGCGCGACTTTGCGCCACCGTGCGCGGCCTTGCCCACCTCGCCGAGACTGAAGAGCCGCGCGCTCATCAGCGGCGTGAGCGTGAAGGACACGAGCAAGCTCACCATGACGGCCACGCCCGAGGTGATGCCAAACTGAAATAGGAACCGGCCCGCGATGCTGGACATGAAGGACACCGGCACGAAGATGACGACCAGGCTGAGCGTGGTCGCCAAAACCGCCGTGCCGATCTCCTTGGTCGCCTCCCGCGCGGCGTCGAAGGGGTGCATCTTCTTCTCCTCAACAAAGCGGAAGATGTTCTCCAGGACGACGATGGCGTCATCAATCACGATGCCGACCATCAGGACCAGCGCGAGCATGGTAACGCTGTTGAGCGTGAAGTTCAGCGCCCACATCACGCCGAACGTCGAGACGACCGAACAGGGAATGGCCACCGCCGCGATGAAGGTGGAGCGCCAGCTTCGCATGAACGCGAACACGACCAGGCTGGCAAGGATGCTGCCCAGGACGAGGTGGACATTGATCTCGTGCAGCGCCTCGTAAATGTAGCGCGACTGGTCCTCAATCACCTCGAACTGCACGTCGGCGGGAAGCTGGGCCTGGATGAGCGGCAGCTTCTTCTTCACCGCCTCGATCACCTCGACCGTGTTGGCATCGGCCTGGCGCTTCACCACCAGCGTGACGGACGGACGGCCGTTCAGCCGCGAGACGGTGCGGCGTTCCTTGGTGCCATCCTCCGCCCAGCCGATGTCGCGGATGCGCACGGGTGAGCCGTTGACCGTGGTGACCACCAACTCGTTGAAGTCGCGGGCTTCCGTGAGCCGGCCAACGGTGCGCAGCGTGTGTTCGCGCACGTTGGAGATGACGTTGCCGCCGGGGATGTTCGCGTTTTGACGTGCCACGGCCTCGCGCACGGCGGTTACCGGAATCCGGTAAGCCGCAAGCCGGTCGGGATCCACCCAGATGCTGATGGCACGCTGGAGGCCACCGTTGATCTCGACCTCGCCCACGCCCAGGGCACGTTCGAGCTGCACCTTCACGATCTTGTCGGCCAGCTCGGTCAGTTCGCGCTGGGACCGGTCGCCGGAGAGCGAGACGGTGATGACGCCGTTGCGCTCGGTGTCGAACTTCGTGACCTGGGGAGGATCGGCGTCGCGGGGCAGCTCGTTGCCCATGATGGAGACGCGATTGCGCACATCTTCGAGCGCCTCGTTGACCTTGCGGCTGAGATCGAACTGGACGATGACGAAGGAGCTGCCGACGCCGGAGATGGAGCGCAGCTCGGTGATGCCCTCGACGGTGTTGACCTGTTCCTCGATGGGCTGGGAAATCAACGACTCAACCTCGACCGGCGAAGCGCCGGGCAGGCGGGTGCCGACATAAATCTGCGGGATGTCCACCGGCGGCGAGCGATCCACCCCCAGCTTGAGGTAGCCAGCGACCCCGACCACCACCAGCGCCAGCACGATCATCGTGCCGAAGACCGGGCGGCGGATGGAGATTTCAGCGAGCTTCTGCATGGCAGCCAGACCGAATCATTGGGCACCCGTCGAACTGCTGACCGCGGACGATTTCTGTTTGCCTGGCTCCGGCGCGTCCTTCCCTTTCTTGGAGCCCGCCGGTGAAGGGGCTTTGGCAGGTGCATCAAGCGTGACGGGCTGGCCATTTTGCAGGCTGCCAGGATTGAGCACCACTTGGTCGCCGGGTTTGAGGCCGCCGAGGATCTCGATGAAGTTGCCCGCGCGCCGACCCACCGCGATGTTTTTTTCCAACGCCTTGCCCTCCTTAACCAGGAAGAGTTTTTCAATGCCGGCGAAGGTGAGCAGCGCCTCCTGGGGGACGGCGACGGCAGGATCCGCCTCAGCCAGCACAATGTCTGCCCGGGCAAAGGTGCCGGGCCGTAAGGCTCCGGCCGGGTTGGCGATGTCCGCCTCCACGACCAGCATCCGGCTCAATTCCGCAATGGCCGGGCTGATGCGGGCGATGACTCCCGAATGCCGGTTGGTGTCGCCCTCCACCGCGAGGCGCACCGCCTGGCCGGCGCGGACGCCCGGTGCGCTGCGCTCGGGCACCTCCACGCGCAGGCGCAACGGATCCACCTTTACCAGCGTCACCACCGGGGCGGCTAGGTTGAGAAACTCACCGGGACTGGCCCGTCGCTCCTGCACGATCCCGTCAAATGGCGCGATGATGCGCGTGTCAGCCAGTTGCTGCCGGGCGATCTCCACCTCTACCCGACGCTGCTGCAGCAAGGCCTGCCGCTGCCGAATGTCCTCAAGCGCCTCCAAATGCCGGTTGAAGGCGATGTCATAGTTGGCCTCGGCGACTTCGAGTTCGGACTGCGGGGAAATTCCGCGCCTGGCCAGCTCGCGGACGCGATCCCGCTGTTTTTGGGATTCCAGCACCGCCGCCTTGGCCTGCCGCACGGTGCTCGTCTCCTCCGCCTTGACTGCATCATCCGAGCCAACCAGCGGCAGTCCTAGCCGTGCGCGGGCCTGCGCGAGCAGCGCCTCGGCGGTCTTGAGCCTCAATTCGTAATCCACCGGCTCAATCTGCGCGACCAGCTCGCCCTTGCGCACGCGCGTGCCGAGGTCCACGGAGAGGGACTGCAGCCGCCCCGAAACCTTCACGCTGAGCGTGGCGTGGTCAATCGCCGCCAGGGACCCGATGACGGACAAGGCCCGCTCCATCGGGCGCAACTCGACCGGCGCGGTGGTCACCGGCCGGGAGGGCAGCACAGGGGCGCCTTTGCCATCCTTTTTGCCGCCCTTGGGCGCTTCAGGAGGATTGCAGCCCGCGAGCAGCAGGGCGGCCAACACCAGAGTAGGGGCTATGCGTTGAGTCACAAAAGCGGGCGAGGATAGCGCGGCCGGCCGGCGTGGAACAACGGATTTTGCCCTCATGCCCTATTCGTGCCGTTTGGGCGAACCCCATCGCTGGCCCGACCAGTGCCGCGGGCCGCGCGCCCAAGAACAGTTGCTGGCAAGCTCATACGTGTGCGTTGTCCGGAGGGTGGCCCAATCAGTGGTTGAAGACAAACTCTACCGTGTTCAACAGGCTCCACGCGAAGTCCTCCACGGCCTGCTGACGATCATGACTCGCGACGAAATGCTTCACCGCCAGCGCGCGCTCCGCGTCACTGGGGCGGCGGCTGAAAAAGACGAGGTAAAGCTCCTCGGCAAGCCGGGCGTTGTCGGGCTGGGTGGCCACCAGGCGCGCGAGCCGGCCGTCGGCGTGGACCAGTTTTGCGTGCAAGCCGGGCGAGTTGAGCAGATGCAGCACCTGCGCAATGCTGGCTTCCGTGTTCCGCTCGCATTCGCACGCGGTCACGCGCACGGGGCGGCCGAAGAGCTTCAGAAAGTAGTGCTGCGCCTGGCTGTCCCAGAGCTGCACCGCCCGCGCGCCCGCCGGCACGCCGTCAAATTTTTCCGGCACGCCCGTCACGTCACACACCGCGTCCAGCAGCACCTCAGCGGGCAGCCGCTTGAACAGCGCGCGCGAGTAGTTCTGCTCGTCCTGCGCGTTGGTTTCGTTGGGCGTGGCGCTCAACTGATAGGTGCGCGAGGCGGTGAGCGTGCGGATGAACTGCTTGAGGTCGAAGTGCGCGTCCGCGAGTGACCGGGCCACCGCGTCGAGCAGCGCGGGATTGCCCGGCGGGTTCGTCGCGCGCACGTCGTCCACCGGCTCCACGATGCCGCGCCCGAGGAAGTGCGCCACGAGCCGGTTCGCCAGGTTTCGCGCGAAGAAGGGGTTTTCCGCCGCCGTGAACCACTCCGCCAGCACGCGGCGGCGGTCGCCAGCGGGCGCGGCGGCGGGCATTTCCGTGCCCAGCGCGTAAGGCTGCACCGCCTCGCCGGTGCGCGGGTGTTTCACACCGGGATTCCCCTCCGCCAGCAGCGTCTCGCCCAGCACGCCCTTGCGGACGCTCACCTGCGAGAAAAAGCCGGACATGCCGTAGTAATCCGTCTGGCTCCAGCGGTCGAACGGGTGGTGGTGGCACTCCGCGCACGCGATGCGCACGCCGAGAAACACCTGCGACACCGCGTTGGCCATCTCGCCGGGCTTGCTAACGACCTTGTAGAAATGGCCGGCCGGTGCCTCGTCGAGGGGCCCTTCGGCGGTAAGCAGCGCGCGCGCGAACTGGTCGAGCGGGCGGTTCGCAGCGAACTGCCCGCGAATCCACCGGTAATAGGCGTAGGCGTCGCGCGGGCCGAGCTTCTGCCGATCTACGCGCAGCAGGTCGGCCCACTTCAACGCCCAGAAGTCCGCGAACTCCGGGCGCTCCAGCAGCGCGCCCACGAGCTTCGCTCGCTTGTCGGCGGACTGGTCATCAAGAAAGCGCCGCGCCTCGTCCGCCGTGGGGAGCGTGCCGATGATGTCGAGGTGCGCGCGGCGCAGGAAGGTCGCATCGTCGCACACATCGCTGGGCCGTAAATTCAGCTTCTTCAGGTGCGCGTTGACATGCCGGTCAATGAAATTGAACTCCGCGAAGCCTGCGTCGCCCACGGGTTTGCCCGGGCGCGGCACGATGGCCATGAACGATGTCACCTCGCCCAAGTAGCGCGCCATGATGCTCGTCTGTCCCGGCAGCGATCCGATGACCACCGCGCCGTGCTCGTCCACCCGCGCGAGCGCGTCGTTGTTCGACTGGAAGACGCAGAACCGCGTCACGTCCGCCTCGCGCCCGTCGGAGTAGGTTGCATTGACACGAAGCTGGAGCTTCGCGCCCGGCGCGAGGATTTTCTCCCGTGGCTCCAATTCCACCTTCACCACCCGCGCATCGTTGGTCGAGCCAAAGGGCGCACCCACTGCCAGCCACGCGCGGATGGTCTCGTAATCCGGCGAGCCCGCGGGAATGCGCGCCCCGCCCTGATGCGGCAGCGCGCCGCTGGCCTTGGCGAGCAGGAGGCTCTGTTCTGGCGCGGCAGAGTTGGCGCGGCGCCCCTTGCTCTCCGTGACGAACGCCCGCCAGTCCGCCAGCGCATCGTAGCCGAAGACGGACAACTTCAAGCCGTTCTGGCCCTCGGCCTTGCCGTGGCACTGCGACCCGTTGCAGCCATGGCGCGTGAGCAGCGGGCTGATGTCGTTCTCGAAGTTGAACGCACGCGGGGCCGCGACCTTGGCCGGCGCGGCGGGAACAGACCCGGCGGCCAGCAAGGCAAAGACAGACAGCAATAGCAGCAGTGTTCTCACGAGCTTGACGACGGCTCTCTGACGGCTGCCTGCGAAGGCCGCTTCATCCTGCGGCAGATTAGTTGTCCGGCCATCACCCAGGTTTCAGCGCGCCTCGAAATTGCTTTCCAACTTGGCCGTGCCCGGTGCGACCTCTTGCCCGTTCACCAACAAGTTTTGCAGCACCCAGTTGCCCTTCCCGCCGATGACTTGCAGCGAGCGCGTCGCCTTCCGCTCGGCCCGGTCGTCGCGGATCAAGCAACCGGACACACGCGTGTTTGTCGTGTCGCGTAGCAGCAGACCCACCCCGTCGGAGTCGAGGATGGTCGCATTGGCGAGGTGGAAGCGGTCGCACTTCTCCAGCAGCACGGCGGCGGGCTTGCGCCACACGCCGTTGACGTGAAGGCCGGTGAGCGTGCAATCGCGCGAGCTGCGGAAGACGAGGCCGCCGTTCACGTTTGTGCTGGTGCCGTAGTTGTAGCGCGGGTTGCGGTCGAACGCGTTCGGCCCGACGACAATGTTGCTCGAATCCTCCACGAGCAGGTCGTGCTGGTAGCCCATCCAAAACGTGTTACCCGTGAGCGTCACGCCGCGCGCATTCTTCAAGTGGACGTTCACCTGCACATCGCTCAGGACGTTGCCGGTGATGGTGACATGGCCTTCCTGTGTCTTCGCCGAGCCAATCCGCCGTGCCAACGACGCGTCGTCGCCCTCGCCGAGGATGCGGATGTTCGCCGAGTCCGGGCCGACGCTGTTATGCTGGATGGTGCAGCCGGTGATGGCGACCTCGCCGATGGAGCCGCCGGCAGAGTCGAGCAGGATGTTCGCGGTGGGCGGCGCGTCCTTCGTCATGTTGCTTTCGATGTCGCAGTTCGCGATGTGGATGTTCCGCACGTTGCCGCCCCGCCCGACGATCCCGCCGCCCGCGCAGTAGCTGATGTGGCTGCCGGTGATGTTGGACTGGTGGAGATTGACGTTGTCGTAGAACACGCCGATGCCCGTGCAGTGGTAGATGTGGCAGTCGCTGATGAGCACGTTGCGGTTCCGCACCGCGAGATGGATGCCGTGGCGCAACGAGCGGAAGTGCGAGCGCGTGATGGTGATTTGCATCGTGCCCTCGGCCTCGATGCCGTTCGCCTCCGCGTGCGCGCCCTCGATGGCGAGCGAGTCCACTACGGGCATGCGCTGGCGCTCCCAGACGTTGGGCTTGAACTGCTCCGGATCCGCCGTGCCGCCGTGCGTGCCGAGGAACTTGAAGGCCGGCCCCGCGCCAGCCATCAGCACCCGCGCCGTGCCATCGCCGATGAGCGAGACGAAGCCGGTCTTGTCCAGTTCCACGAGCACTGTCTTCGTGAGCCGGTAAGTGCCCTTGCTGAAATACACCGCCCCGCCGGCGCTGACCGCGCGCTGGATGGCCGCCGTGTCGTCGGCCGTGCCGTCGCCCTTCGCGCCAAACTCACGGATATCGCGGGCGGAAGCAGCAAAGGCAGCGACGAGGAGAAGCGCGAGTAATGGGCGGCGGGGCACGGAAATGGCGGATTTCATGGCCGCATTGGACGCTGGCCGGCAGCGTCGCATCAAGCCGCATTGTGCCTACTTGCCAATGCAGAACTGGCTGAAAATCGAGTCGAGCAGATCTTCCGTCGTCGTCTTGCCGACGATTTCGCCGACGGCATTGACCGCGATGCGCAGGTCCATCGCTACAAGTTCAAGCGTGGCCTCGGCACGCAACGCTTCGGCGGTGCGGAGGGTTGCGGCACGGGCGCGCTGCAAGGCGTCCTGGTGTCGGGAGTTAATCATCACTTGGAGCATCTCGGCCTTGATGTCGCCGGCCCAGATGGTCTGCTTGATGGCGTCCTTGAGCGCTTCGAGGCCGGTGCCCGTGAGGCAGGAGACGGCGATGGCCCGTGCCGGCGATTTGCAATCGCCGTCTTTCGCGTCCAGCACGCTGCCGGCTGGTTCGGCTGCGAGATTCGGGCGGGCGGGCCGTTCTCCCTCACCCCGGCCCTCTCCCGCTGGGAGAGGGAGCGACACCGCCCGCTCCGGGCTGTAAGCGGACGCGCTCGAATGGTCGAGAGACTGGCTGACTTTCTCCCTCTCCCGGAGGGAGAGGGCCGGGGTGAGGGAGAAAGCGTGCGAATCCCCATGGCGCTCGCCTTCAACTTGCCGCATCAAGTCCGTCTTGTTCAGCACCACGAGGCGCTTCTTCTCCGCGAACTCGGCGAGGAATTGCTCGTCCTCCGCCGAAAGCGGCTCGCTCGCATCCAGCACATGCAGGACAAGCTCCGCCTTGGCCACCATCGCGCGGGTGCGGCGGATGCCTTCCTGCTCAATCGCATCACCGGCTTCGCGCAGTCCGGCGGTGTCCACGAAAACGACGGGCAGGCCGCGGATGTTCGCCGTCTCCTCGATGGTGTCCCGCGTGGTGCCGGCGATGGGCGAGACGATGGCGCGGTCGTGGCCGAGGAGCTGGTTGAGGAGCGAGGACTTGCCCGCGTTGGGCCGGCCGATGATGGCGGCGCGGATGCCACGGCGGAGGATTTGCCCCTCGTCCGCTGTGCGCAGCAGCTCGTCCATGAACGCGACGCCGCGCTCCAACCGCGCGAGGAGCTGACCGCGCGTGTCCGGCGCGATGTCCTCGTCCGGGAAGTCAATGTGCGCCTCGATGTGGGCGAGCGTCTTCACGAGGTCGTCGCGGAGCTGGTTGATGCGCTGCGAGAGCTTGCCCGCGAGCTGCTCGCCCGCCGCCGTGAGCGCCAGTTCCGTGCGCGCGTGGATGAGGTCGGCGACGGCCTCGGCCTGCGCGAGGTCGAGCCGGCCGTTGAGGGAGGCGCGCTGGGTGAACTCGCCCGGTGCGGCCAGCCGCGCACCGGCGGCAAGGAGGGCGTCGAGCACGAGCTTGGCGGGCAGCAGACCGCCGTGGCAGGAAAACTCCACGGTGTCCTCGCGCGTGAACGTGCGCGGCGCACGCAGCACGGCCACGAGCACCTCGTCGACGAACCGCCCGTCCCGCTCGACGCGCCCGTAGTGAATCGTGTGCGACGCGGCGACGGAGGGTTTCTGCGACGACTTGCCGACGGGGACAAACACCTTGTCCGCCACTGCGAATGCCTGCGGCCCGGAGACGCGCAGCACGGCCAAACCGCCTTCCCCGAGCGGCGTGGCAATGGCGGCGATGGTGTCGGAAAGAAAACTCACTTGGTCGTTGCGGGTTTGGTCACGACCACTCCGCCTTCTTCCGGGGCTAACGGGATGCCGGCCTGGATGAGCAACTGGTTCAAGAGCGCTTTTGAGCTACTCGACACGCCGACTTCCCACTGCTCGCTGCCGCGTTGGGCAATGATGTAGCGGCATTCGTAACAAACGAGCAGATCCAGTTCACCTGACCCGCGCTTGAGACGGATGGCATGACGTGGCTGGAAGCAAAGAGCTTTCGAACCGTTCGACTTGTCTATGCTGGCCAGAAACTCGTTCACCACTTCCTGATGCACGATTGGATTCGTCACTGTGAGGCGCCCCAGCAGCGGGTAGCCGTGGAACTCACCAACAACCGGATAGGGTGGTTTCTCTTTAGTTCCCCGGCCTGGCAAGATCGAAAGCAGCTCCAACCGTTCGCTCTGCTCAATCATATTCCGAACCTCAAGCGGAAGCCGGCGCGGCACCATGCCTCCCGCCATCGCGACCCCGACGAGCATCACTCCGTAGCACATGACGAGGTGAATCGAAGCCAGAACGATGCTAGCGGTCACCAAAGTCCAAGGGATACGCAGCCACGGCCAGCGCGTAGCGCACCAGCCAATGACGGCGAAGACACCGGGAAACAAGAACAGGAACTTGCGAAGGTTGAAGACGAGTAGAAACGCCTCGGGAAGAGCCTGCTCAGGAAAGAACATGATGGCCCACGCCATGAAGCGGTCCAACGCCAATGCCAACACTAGAGCAAAGGCAGCTAGCAGTAGCCAAGGCAGCGCAGGGCGTTTGCTCGACGGCGGATTGCCAGGCGCTTCGCTCATGGTTCAGTTCACTTCCGGCACGTCCCCTTCTCCGGGTCCACGCCTTCGAGCCAGAGGCGGGCTTTTTCGTAGCTCCGGCGCTGGAGGTAGTGGCGGAGGTCGTGGCTGCCGCCGGGCGGGAGCTGCGCGGCGAGTTCACCTAACCGCGTGAAGATGGGCGTCAGCGAGGGCGGCGGGGTCTCGGTGCGACAGCGGGCGGCGGTCGCTTCGAGGTCGCGCAGGGCGGCGAGGATTTGTTGCTCCGTCTCGGTCATGCGGGAGTGGTAGCGCGGGCGCAGGGGGAAGCCAAGTCAGTGTTCAGTCGTCAGCAATCAGTTTCAGTGGGGCGTGGCGGCAGGCGGCTCGGCCTGAATACTGAACTCGGAACACTCCGCCTTGGAAAGCCCGCCGCGCCCGCCATACTCCGCGCGTGCGAACAAACGAACTCCCCTCCCCCACCTTCCTCGGCATCGAGGGCGGGGGCACGCGCACGGTGGCGTTGCTGGCGGATGCGGACGGGCGCTTGCTCAAGCGCTTCGAGTCCGGCCCGGCGAATTTCAAGCTGCTGACGGAAGCACAGTTCCTCCGCCGGTTGCGCGAAGTGCGGGCGGCGTTCCAAGAATTTCCCCAGCCCGCCGCCGTGGCCATCGGCCTCGCAGGCGCGCGCGGTGAACCGGAGTGGCGACGCATCCGCGCGGCGGCGGCGCAGGTCTGGCCGGACGTGCCGTGCCACGCGACGCATGACTTGGAAACGGCGTTGGCTGCAGTCGAAGGTCCAAAGTCCAAGGTCCAAGGTCCAAGGTCGAGAACCGCGAAGCCCGCTTCTTCAACTTTCAACCTTCAACCTTCAACCTCGGTTCAAGTCCTCCTCCTCAGCGGCACCGGCTCGTGCTTCTTCGGCCGCCGCGCCGATGGCCGCACCGCCCGCTTCGGCGGCTGGGGGCACATTCTCGGCGACAAGGGCAGCGGCTACGAAATCGGCCTGCGCGCGTTGAAGGCGTGTGTGTTTTACCTGGACCGCGACGGGGAGTGGTCGCGACTTGGGCAACGCATCCTGCGCGTGCTGCAGCTCAACGAGCCGAACGAACTGATCCCGTGGGCGCAGGCGGCGGGCAAGGCGGACATCGCCGCGCTGGCAAAGGAGGTCTTCGCGGCGGCGGCGGAGCGGGATGCCATCGCGCAGGACATTTTGGAAGGCGCGGCGGCGAGCTTGGCGAAGGACGCCGTGGCGTGTGCGAAGAAGCTGGCGAAGGCGGGCGAGCCGGTGCAGTTCGTGCTGGCGGGGAGCGTGTTGCTCAAGCAGCCGAAGTTCGCGCAACGCGTGGGCAAGGAACTGGCGCAGCGGTGGCCCGGGTGTGAAGTCACGCCGCTCGCCTGCGAAAGCGCGTGGGGTGCGGTAGCGCTGGCGCGGGAGGTCCAAAGTTCAAAGTCCCAAGTTCAAAGCCAGCCGGGTGCGCCCTTGGCATCGGCTGCCATTCCGCAACCCGCAATCCGCAATCCGCAATCCTTGTCACCCACGGAACAGCGCCATCCGCGCTCGATGAATTTGGACAAGCTGCCCGTGGCGGAGGCCATTGAGCTGATGCTGTCGGAGGACGGACAGTTGCCGGCGGCCATCCGGCGCGAGGCGGCGAAGATTGAGCGGGTCATCGGCAAAATCGTTTCCGCGTTCAAACGCGGCGGGCGGCTCTTCTACGTCGGCGCGGGCACGAGCGGACGGCTGGGCATCCTCGATGCGAGCGAGTGCCCGCCGACCTTCCGCACGGACCCGGAGCTGGTGCAGGGCATCATCGCCGGCGGCCAACGCGCGATTTGGCAAGCGGTCGAAGGCGCGGAAGATGACCGCGACGCGGGCGCGCGGGCCGTCGAGTTTCGCGGCATCGGCAAGGGCGACGTGGTGGTAGGCATCGCGGCGAGCGGGCGGACGCCGTTCGTTCACGGCGCGCTGGCCGAGGCGCGGAAACGCGGCGCGTTCACGGCCTTGCTGTGCTTCAATCCGGCGATGACCCAGCAGCGCGGCGCGGCGCAGGTCGTCATTGCCCCGGACATTGGGCCGGAAATTCTCACCGGCTCGACGCGGCTCAAATCGGGCACGGCCACGAAGCTCGTTCTCAACATGTTCACCACGTTGGCGATGGTCCGCACCGGCAAGGTCATCGGGAACCTGATGGTGGACTTGAACCCCTCGAACGTGAAGCTGCGCGACCGCGCGGTGCGCATCGTGCGCGAACTGACCGGCGCGGACTACGAGACGGCGAAGGCCGCGCTGGCGAGGGAAGGCTGGGTGGTAAAGGCGGCGTGGAAACGGCTGACGGATGCAGCGAAACGGAAACGCTGACCGCTGGTGCCCCCGCCAGGAATTGAACCTGGATATCAGTTCACTGCTCGATAAAACCAATGTTTTCAACACTATCAATATCACGGCTAACAATTTTCTAGCAATTCCAATTCTTACTCCTATTCTTACTCTCCAGACAGCGAAAGCGATCATGGCCAGCCTCTGGAAGCATCCGAACTCGCCCTACTGGACCGCCTGCTACACCAATTCGCTGGGCCGGCAGGTAAAGCGCTCCACAAAGCAACGAAACGCCAAGCTCGCCCGAAAGATCGCCGAAGCGTGGGAAGAGGCGGAGGCTAAGGGACGTGCGCGGCAGTTGACCACCGTTCAGATTCAGAAATTCGCGTCGGACTTAGCGGAGCGGGTTGTCGGGGACTCCATTGAAATTCCGACGGTCGAGAAGTTCCTGAATGATTGGCTGGCTGCCAAGAAGGCGAAGGACTCCTCTGCGGGAACCATTGTGCGTTACGGTCACTCCATCCGCCTGTTTATCGACTACCTCGGTGAGTTCGCCAAGGCTCAGATCACCTCCATTGCGCCGAAGCACATCGACGGTTTCATGACTCACCGCTTGAAAGAAGGCAGGGCCCCCAAGACTGTCGTTGTGGACATCAAAACCTTGCGGACGGCGTTTAACCGCGCTTTCCGCTACGGCATCATCCTCAACAATCCAGTCAATGCAGTCGAGTTGCCCGAGAGCGAATCCATGGAGCGCGAACTATTCACCCACAAGGAGGTCGGAGACTTGCTGGCCGCAGCGCACAAATGGGACCGCGAGTGGGTTACAGTGATTCTCCTGGGCTACTACACCGGCGCGCGTCTTGGTGACTGCGCGCGAATGAAATGGGAGAACGTGAACCTCAAGGAGCACGGAATCACGTTCGTGCAGGGCAAGACCGGGAAACGGGTCAACATCCCAACGCATGTCGAGTTGGAGGAACATCTAGGGGCACTTTACAACGACGAGGCGCTGACGGATTTCATCTCTCCCGGCCTGGCGGCGCGAACGAGCGGGGGCAATAACGGGTTGAGCCAAAGCTTCAAGCGGCTGGTCGTCCGGGCAGGGTTGGACACCATGACGGTGAAGGGCAAGGGATCGCACCAATTCAGCCGCCGCACCTTCCACTCCCTCCGCTACAGCTTCAACTCCGCTCTGGCGAACGCGGGCGTCAGTCAGGAGATCCGCGTCAAGTTCACCGGCCACTCCTCCAACGCGATGAACGACCGCTATACCAAGCTCGACCGGAAGCCGCTCGGGGATGCGATCGAGAAGCTGCCGAAGCTGGATGAGTCGTGAGGTGTGGCGTGGGAGGCAACTG
>CAZQEW010000086.1:0-19978 GCA_964591495.1 uncultured Klebsiella sp. | reverse complement strand
CTTCCGCTCCCAGCGGAACTTGCGGTCGGCTTCGGCAATGGGCTGATCGTTGATGCTGGCGAAGCGGAACTTCATGTAGCCAAGTTCGTCGAACTCCCAGTTCTCGTTGCCGTGGCTGCGCCACCATTGGCCCGCGTCGTCATGCCACTCGTATTCGAAGCGGACGGCGATGCGGTTGCCGGTGAAGGCCCAGAGCGTCTTCTTCAGGCGATACTCGTGTTCCTTGGCCCACTTGCGCTTGAGGAACTCGACGACTTCGCCGCGGCCGTGCAGGAACTCGGTGCGGTTGCGCCATTCGGTGTATTCAGTGTAGGCGAGCGCAACGCGTTCAGGGTTGCGCGTGTTCCAAGCGTCTTCAGCGGCTTGGACTTTCTGGCGGGCAGCCTCCTCGTTGAAGGGAGGGAGCGGCGGGCGGGGGTTCATTTCAGTTTTTGGTTTTCAGTTGGGCTTCCAGTTCGGCGATGCGCTGTTTCAACGGCGCGACGGCCGCTTCAACTTCGGCGGCAGTGTAGCGCGGCGTAATGTATTTCGGGCAGTTCCAATCGAACGAAAGCACGTCGATGAAGAAGAGTCGCTCGACGAAGCTGCGGGCTGCCGGTTCGGCGAGTTGGGCAACCAGTTCGGGATGCTGGCGGGCATCCTCCACGCGAGCGTGGCCGAGGAGCTTCAGCCGCTCGCGACGCGGGTAGTCCATGAGGAAGAGAGCGACGCGGGCATTGGCGGCGAGGTTTCCAGTCGAGAGCATTTGGCGATTGCCTTTGTAGTCAGCGAACGCGAGTTGCGTGGGGCTGACGACCCGAAGAAATCCCGGCGCGCCTCCACGGTGCTGAATGTAAGGCCAGCCATTCTCGGTGATGGTCGCAATGTAAAACGAGTCTCGCGCCTCGATGAAACTGCGCTCCTCATCGGTGAGCGGGTCCTGTTCAGGTGCGGAATCCACGACCGCATGGCGTCCGAAGTAATAATCCTGCGCCGCGAGCACAGGCGGCGTGAGGACGGTTTGCAGGAAGCGTTCGGCCATGGGTTGAGGAGTTGATTGTGGTTAGTTGATTCGCCGCCGCTTCACGCCTGCCCGCCGAAGGACAGGTAGTCGTCCAAATCGAGGTAATCGAAGAGCGAACCGATGTCTGTGCGGCTGGCATCCATCGCTTGGATGCGCCCTGCTAGCCATTCGCGTGTCTCAATGTTGTTCTCGACAAAAGTCTCCGTCCACGCGCTCCACGCAGCGATCTCGTGTGGCAACTTCTTCGACTGGGTCTGAAGCCATTGCTGCATCTAATAATCTCCTGCGCCGGTTTTCACCTGAGCGAGGAAGGCATCACCCGTCACGCCGACGAAGGCGGACAGCACGTTGTCGAGCGGGTTGTTGAATTTGTAGTCGCCGTTCGTCCCGGCCAGCGTGGCGCGGGCTTTGTCGAGGACGCGCGGCAGAATGGTGTAGCCGCCGAGGCGGACGCGCGGACTGCGGGGCGGGCGTTGGGCGAGGTTGATTGCATTCATTGGCGATACCCTGCGGCTTGCGCGCGTGCTAAGGTAATGCTGGTTGGGAGTTGCCGTTATGCCGTATGGGCATACCCTCGCGACATGATTGACCGCATCCGCACCTTTTTCGCCGTGGTTGAGGAGGGCAGTGTCAACCGCGCCGCGGTGCGCTTGCGGATGACGCAGCCTGCTTTGAGTCGGCAGATGAAGTCGCTCGAGCAGGAGATTGGGGGCAAGTTGCTCGAACGGGAAGTCAGCGGCGTGAAACCCACCGGACTCGGCTACGCACTGCTGAAAGCGATGCGCTCTCCGCTCGACGCCTACGACGCCGCGCTGGCCGAGGTGCGGCGGCAGGCCCGCGGGGCGAGTGCGGAATTACGCGTGGGCTATCTCGTCTCTGCGGCGCCGTCCGTGCTCACGCCGGCGCTGGAGCGACTGCGGCAGACGCATCCCGCCCTCAAGCTCAAGCTGCACGACATGTCGCCCAAGGAGCAGATTGATGCCTTGCGGGCGGGCGAACTGGATGTCGCGCTCACCGGTCAGGAAGGTGCGGTGGCCGCGCGCGAGTTTTACAGCCGCAAACTGAGTTCGCTTGGGGTGGTCGCCGCGCTGTCCGCTTCCGATCCGTTGGCGGGGCGCAAAAGCATCTCGCTCAAAGATCTCAAAATGCGTGACTTCATCGGCATTGACGAAAGGGAAATGCCGGGCCGCAACCGCTGGATGATCGCGCTGTGTCGGGCGGCCGGGTTCAAGCCTCGCTTTGCCGTTGTGACTGACGGCATCACTCACGTGCTCTCTCAGGTCGTTTCTGAATCGGCAGTGACGCTGCTGCCGGAATACTTCCGCACGTTCACGCATCCCGGCGCGGTGTTCGTGCCGGTGTCCGACGCGAAGGCGCGCTGGGATCTCATCGTGCTCTGCCAAAGAGGCCAACTGGCACCAGCGACGAGAGCATTTGTAGAGGGCTTGGAAGCAGTGGCCCGGACCCTACTTGGTAAAACCTGACCAACGCGACGCCTGCAGCACTAGCTCGATGAATCAATGTGTTTCCCCTCCCACCAAGGTGACCGACCACCGGCCCCGATTCTTTGGGCTGTCAATGTGCGGGGGGCGTGTTGCCGGCAACAGTTCACCGGGCTATGCACAGCCGGAGCAGGCTCCATGTCATTTTTCGCCCAAGCCTCCGCTTGCGAGGAGGGCGTCTTCCCTCCTGTCCCTGTCTTTGTGAGAAACTGTCCGTCACGGTCCTTGCCAAGGGGATGAGCAGGCACAACCTTTGGAGCCATGAAGAACTCATTCACGGGTTACGCTTCGTTTAACAAGGGTGAACCCCTTCGGGCCATCGACTTTGATCCCGGTGAACTCGGCGCGGAACAGGTGGAGGTGGCCGTCGAGTATTGCGGCATTTGCCACTCGGATGTCTCCATGCTCGATAACGACTGGGGAATGACCAAATACCCGATCGTCCCCGGGCACGAAATCGTGGGCAAGGTCGTCGCCGTCGGGGCGCATGCGAAGAATCTCAAGATCGGACAACGCGTGGGCATCGGGTGGTCCTCCGGAAGCTGTCTCGCCTGTCGGCACTGTCTCTCGGGCGATCAGAACCTTTGTGCCCAGAATGAAGGCGTCATTGTCGGCCGGCATGGAGGTTTCGCGAACCGCGTCCGGGCGCAGTGGCCCTGGGCGATTCCGCTGCCGGACAAGTTGGATCCGGCGAAATCTGGTCCGCTGTTTTGCGGCGGCATCACGGTGTTCAACCCCATATTGCAAGCCGGCGTGAAGTCCACGGACCGCGTCGGGGTGATCGGCATCGGCGGCCTTGGACACATGGCGTTGAGCTTCCTCTCCAAGTGGGGCTGCGAGGTGTATGCGTTTACGTCGAGCGACGGGAAGCGCGAGGAGGCAAGGCGACTCGGCGCGCATCAGGTGATCAATTCCCGCGACAGCGCGCAGATGGCGAAGATTGCGGGCGCACTGGATTTCCTGCTGGTGACGGTGAATGTCCCGCTGGACTGGCGGGCGGTCATCAGCACCCTCGCGCCACGCGGCAAGCTGCATTTTGTGGGCGCCGTGCTGGAGCCGGTGCCGGTGGATGTTTTTTCGCTCATCGTGCCGCAGCGCGTCATTTCCGGCTCCCCGACGGGCAGTCCGGTGGGCGTGGCGACGATGCTGGACTTCGCCGCCCGGCACGCCATCGCGCCCGTGACGGAGGAGTTTCCCATGTCGCAGGTGAATGAGGCGCTCGAACACTTGCGCGCGGGCAAGGCGCGTTATCGCGTCGTGCTCAGGAATGATTTCAAGTCATAGCAGCTTTGACCACCGCATGGCTTCCACCGATGAACGGGCCATTCCTTAAGCACAGCGACGACCTGATCTGGAGTCTGCGTGAGCGGCTCGCAGCAGGTGCGGTCACGTGTTGGGCGGCCAGCGATCCGCTTAAAGCGCGCTGAGCCAATTAGGCACGTCATGGCGACTCCATTGAAACCTGCCGAGGAAAAGCCGTTTTTGACCGCCGAGTGGAAACACCTGGCGATGCTCAACTTTGAGATCGAACCATCCCTGCTCAGGTCCTTTGTCCCGGCTGGAACCGAACTGGACTCGTGGAACGGCAGAACCTTCGTGTCGATGGTCGGTTTCCTCTTCTGTCAAACCCGGGTCTTCGGATGGCCAATTCCGTTTCACCGCAACTTCGAGGAGGTCAATCTGCGCTTCTACGTCCGGCGGAAGGCGAGTGATGGCTGGCGGCGGGGAGTCGTGTTTATCAAGGAGATCGTCCCCCGGGCGGCCATTGCCCTGGTCGCGCGTCAGGTTTACAACGAGCCTTACCGTGCGCTTCCCATGTCGCACCACCTTGAGGTTTCCGCCGGGCGAATGGCGTCGGTGGAATACGCTTGGCGGCACGCTGGCAACCAAGACTTTATCCGGCTGAAACCGAAGTGGCCGCCCGAACCGTTGAGCGAGGGTTCCGAAGCGGAATTCATCACCGAGCACTACTGGGGCTACAACCGACAGCGGGATGGTTCGACGCTCGAGTATCGCGTCGAGCATCCGCGCTGGCGGGTTGCGGAAGCCGCCGAGGCCCGGCTGGAGTGTGACGTCGAAGGCCTCTACGGCAGGTCGTTTATTGAGAGTCTGACTGGCCGGCCTTCCTCCGCTTTCTTGGCCGAAGGCTCAGCGGTGAAGGTGTTTCCGGGGAAGCGCGTGGCCTAGCCGAGTTCGCACAGCGGCACCTGACGCCACGCACAGCCCGGAAGGCCTGACAGCTGCAGCTACTTGTTTCTGAACAGCTCGCTGGCGACTACGGCGTGCACCAACGAACGAAGTCCGTAATCCGATTGTTTCGCGTTCGCGAGGATCTGGTCCACTCCGGCGCGGTCACCAAAACCCACCGGCTGTCCCGTGGCGTAGGTCACGAGTTTCTCGGTGAGGCAGCGGGCGATTTGCTCCGGATTTTCCAGCAGCAGCCGTTTGAACTCCTCCACGGTTGCGAATTTCCGGCCGTCTTGCAGTTCGTCGCCAGCTTCGACCGTGCGGCCCTCGCCATACTGGTGCGCCGCCAGATACTTGGCGAGGGGTCCGACGCGGTTGTTCACCCAGTTCTTCCGCTCGGCAACGACGCGATATTTTTCCCGCCATCCCCCGATGACATCGTAGTTCTCCAGCGCGAAGCCCGGGGGATCAATGCGTGCATGGCATCCGGCGCAATTCTCGGTCGCGCGGTGTTTGGCCAGCTGCTCGCGAATCGTGGTGGCTCCGCGGATGTCGGGTTCGACCGCCGGGACATTGGGTGGCGGCGGCGGGGCGGGCTTGCCGAGGATGCGGTCCAGCAGCCAGACCCCGCGCAGGACCGGCGAGGTCGTTGTGCCGTTGGCCGTGACCTTCAGCACGCTCGCGTGGGTCAGCACGCCGCCGCGATGCCACTGGGGCTGGAGTGCGACCTTGCGCAGGGCCACGCCATGCACGCCCGGAATGCCGTAGTGCTTCGCGAGCCGGTTGTTCAGCATCGCAAAGTCCGAGTCGATGAAGTTCTTCACGCTGAGGTTCGCCTTCAGCAGCTCATCGAAGAAGGCGTGGGTCTCGCGCACCATGCTCCATTCGAGAAACTCCTCGAACTCGGGATACAGCGTCTTGTCGGGTGTCGTGGCCTGGATGTCACGCAGGCTCAGCCACTGTCCGGTGAAGTTCTCGGTAAACGCCTTCGCCTTGGGATGCCGCAACATGCGCTCGACCTGCGCCTTCAGCGCAGTGGGTTGTTTAAGTTCGCCCCGGGCGGCCAGGCTGAGGAGTTCCTCGTCCGGCATCGTGCTCCAGAGAAAATACGCCAGCCGCGAGGCCAGCGCGAAGTCATCGAGCGAACCCGCCGGCTCGCGGAAATAGAGGAATTTCGGGGAAGCCAGCACCGCCTTGTAACCCGCGCGCAGGGCGGCCTCAAAGGGCTGCTTCATCGCCAGTGCCTGTTCCACCACGGCCACGAACGGCTTTTCCTCGCCCTCCGCGACGGGCCGGCGGAACGCCCGCGGCAGAAAGGCCCGCAGCAGCTTCTCGGCGTCGGCCAGGGTGCCGGCCTTCGAGTCCACGTCGCCCCACACACGCCGGTAGCTTTCCGTCGGCCACGTTTCGGGAAACGGGCCCTCGATTTCGACCCAGTGGATCTTCATGCCCGGGCCCGGGTATTCCGGCATGTTCTTCTGGTTCAGATAAACAAACGGCAGGGCAACGGGCATGACCTTGATGGTGTCATTCTTCGCCAGCAGCCGCTCCTCGAACTCGATCACCGTTGGCTGCGGGCCGGGCGGCGCATCGAAGTAACCCACATGGCGCGCGTAGTTGCCGCTCACCACGAAGTTTCCGAGCAGCAGGCCGAGCGGCAGCGGCGCGTCCGACTGGTAAGCGGACGCAGCCACCCGGAAGCGGTAACGGCCCGGCGCGGGGGCCTTGAACTGCCGCACGTCCGTCGCTCCGCCGCGAAAGAGCACCACGCCGTCGTCCTGCTTGAACACTCCGTTCGCGAACCACGATGGCAGGGAGGCGTAGAAATCGAACTTCTCCCGCTTGCTCTCCAGCTTGTGCACCGGGGCCACCGCCGCGTTAAGCACCACCTCCGCCGCATCCAGGTAACGCTCAATCAGCACCGGGGAGACGTTCAGCGCCGCGCCCACGTTGTCGAAGCCCTGCGCCACCGCGTCCTCCGGGAGCATCTCCTTCACCATCACGCTGACCCCGAAAAGATCATTGACCGTGTTCTCGTATTCCACGCGGTTGAGCCGGCGCAGCACGGTGCGGCCGGTCGCACGTTGCCGGGCCGCCGCCTCGTCGAGCCGGGCGTTTAGCTCGCGCACGAAAGACCCGACCTGCGCCGCGTCGGGACGCGGCTCCTTCTTCGGCGGCATCTCGCCAGACTGCGTGCGCGCGACGACCTCGCGCCAGCGCTCGAAGACGCTGGGTTTGGTGAAATCCGTCTCCAACTGATCGAGGCGCAGGTCGCCCTTTGCCTTCTCCGGGCCGTGGCAGCGGAGGCAATGGTCTTTGAGAAACGCGGCGCTGGGTGGGGCGAGCGGAGCAGGGGCGGTCAGGGCCTGCAACGGCACCGCGGCGATCAGCCCCATCGCGAGTTTGAGCCATCGCGAAGCGTTCAACGCATCAAGTCGGAATAACATCGCGCAGTTCGACGGCGGGCAGGCCCAATCGCTTTAACCCGTTCACGGCTTGGCCAACACGAACGCTGCCAGCAGCTCCATGTTCCTATTGAACACTTCACTCGCGAGAAACTGAAAGCCGACGGCGAACTTCGGCTGGCCGACGAGTTTCATGCCGTCCGCGTAGGTGCTGACCCAGCGGCCTTGCGCGTCGAGATCGCGGAGGATTTGGCGGACTTGCGTTTCGGTCGGAACTTTCGGCTGCGGGGCCTTCGCTTTGCCCGACTGCGCGGTGGCGAGGGCGTTCTCCAGTGATTCAATGCGCGCCTCGGTCTTCCAGCCGTAGTGCGCGGGCACGTCGGCGTCGCTGTTGGTGAGCTGGTAATCGGCAGTCATGTAGAGCGGCTGGTTCGTGCGCAGTTCGTAGTAGCGCGCGAGGCGGCCGTCGGGCAGGCGCGAGCGCTTGAGCCAGGCGAGGGCGCGGGGGATTGGCTCCAGATACTTCGCGTCGCCGGTCAGGCGGTGGACTTGCAGCAGCGTCTCGATGGCATCCTGCGACTCGCGACCGGCCAGCGCGGGCGGCTCGAACTTGCGCGCCCAGATGGGCCGGGCCTTGAAATCGTATTGCTGCGCCCAGCCCGGCTGCGGCTCGGGCATTTGTGCGAGCAGGAGGAAGTCGCCGAGTTTCGCCAGCGCCGCCTTGCACCGCTCGTCTTGGTAAATGGTCCAGCCGTCCTCCAGCATGCGCGCGACGTAGGTGCAAAGGTCGTCGTTGAGCGTGGGGAAATCCCAGTAGTTCTTCAGCCGATTCTCCGTGCGCCAGTCGTAGTCGGGGAAACTCGCCTTCACCGCTCGATATTGCGGCGCGGGGCCGGTCCAGACCTGCGGAAACGCGCCGTTCGGATGCTGCGCGGCGAGCACGGCCTTCAGGGCGAACTCGCTGGCCTCGTGTATCGCCGCGTGCTTGAAGCCGAGCGCCTTGTCGCAGTGCATCAGGAAACGCAGCGCGCTCTGCGAGATGCCGTCATCGAAGGTCGAGTGGTTGCGCCCGCGTGCCTTGCCGTTGCGATACTGGCCGGCCTTCGCGCCGCGCGGGTCGAAGTCAATCACCTGTGCCCAGCCGCCGGATTGGAGTTGCCCGTATACCAGCGCCTCGGCGGCGGCCTGCGCGGCATCGAGGTAAAACTTGTCCCCCGTGGCCGCGTGCGCGCGGAGGAACGCCATGCCGACGGCCGGCGTTCCGGGTGGCTGGATGAAGATCTGGTCCGGCGTGGCCTTGCCCTCGCCCCAGCGCTGCTGAAGATCAAGCGACGTGTAGTAGACATACCCGCCGTGCGCCGCTGCGTTAGCCCGGTAAAACTCCGCCGCGCGCTTCATGCCTGCGATGGCCTGCTCGCGCAGCGCTGGCTCTGCATTGGAGGCGACAATGGGCAGGCAAAACGAAGCGAGCAGGAAGAGGCGAAACGGGTTCACGTGGTCACTCATAGACGAACGTCACCGTGGCCGTAGAATCCTGGTCGGCGACAGCGCGAATCCAGTAGGCGGTGTAGGCGGCGGGGAACGCGTGTTCGGTCGGCTTGCCCGGCTCAACGGTGAACTCGCGATACGGCACCCACAAGCCGGTGCCCGTGAGGTCGGCTTCGAGGCGGAACTTAACGGGCTCCTTCGCCGTGTGGGCAAGGGTCACGCGCTTCCGATCATAACCCGTCATCAAATACGGGTCGCTCGGCTCGCCGGCCTTCACCGCGGTGTCCTTCCAAGTGCCGCCGACTCCACGCGCCTTGCCAAACTTCCACAGGTCGTCCGCGGCGCCGACCCAGAGCGCGCACTTGCCGTCATCGCTGCGAATGACGTGCTCGCCGGCGGGCGCATCCGCTCCCAGACCGGAGAGCACGAGCAGCCCGCGATAGCTCGCATAGTCCTTGATACGGCGGTTGTGCGTGGTGATGGGGCGGACTTTTGCGAAACCGCCGGCATTTTCGGCCGGCAGCTCGTAGAAGGTGCCGGCCGCGTTGAACAAGTCGCGCTCGGTGCAGACCTCGCGGCAGACGCGCTCTTCGCCCAGCGGACCGGGGCGGTCAAAGGACGCGTCGCCCTTCGGCAGACGCCAGCGGCCCTTGTTGTCCACGTAGAGCACGGACGCCGCGTCCACGGTCAGCACGTTCTGCGGGATGGCGACGTTCTTGTGCATCCACGCGATACCGGGCGCGTCGTTGGTCTTGCGCAGCTTCAACTCGCCATCGAGGTCATAGCAGCCGAGCTCGCCTTGGGCGTCGCGCGCGATGAACCGCAGGGTCTTGAAGTTGGCCCCCCGCGCGTAGAGCAGGCCGCCGTTCACGCTGCTTTCGCCGGGCTTGGCCAGACTCGCAAACATCGGGGCCGCCGTGACCGGCCGCTCATCCGAATTGCGGTAGTGGAAGAACGCCGTGGCCTTTGCGCAGTCTTTGTCCGCCCGCACGCGCAGCCAGACGCCGCGCTCCGCCGCGCTGAACTCCGTCCACACGTAGCCGTTCGCGGGCACGGCCACGTCGCGGAGCTTCGCCCACTGGCCGTCGCCCTTGGCGTCCACTTCGAGGGTGAATGTCAACGGTTCGGCGGAGCGGTGCGCGAGATGCAGGGTGCGCTGCGTGTAGCCGGAGAACAGGTAGGCGTCGCTGGGCGCGCCCGCCTTCACCGGCTCATCGAACCACACCGCGCCGCGCCCGATGGCCGGGCCGAGCTGGTCGAGGAGGGCCGGCTGGACGAACCACAGGTTCGACTGCGAGCGGCCGGGACTGACGATTTCGCCCTTGGCCTTGCGCTTGTTGAGAAACTCGCTTTTCGCCGTGTCATCGCAGCCGAGCACGAGCTGGTCATTCCAACGGCAGAAATCGCCAATGACCTTCAGATAATTCGAGCGCGGGGCGAGGCCGGCGGAACTCTTCGCCGTGAAGGTGCCGGGGAACTTCCAGAATGTCCCGTGCATCGTCATCAGGAATTCGCCGCCGCCGATCTCGCGGATGCGCGGCCACTCGGTGTTCCAGCCGTGCGCGCCATCGTAGCTGTGCGACCCTTTGGGCAGGCGGTAGCTGTGCCAACGGCCCGCGTCGAGCACCTGGAGAATCAGCGAGCGATGGTCCCAGCCAACGGACCAAATGGGATCGCGGTCCGGCTGCTCGTTGCCGTAGATGCCGCCGGGGCCGGTGACTTCCGTGAACTGGTTGCGGCGCACAACGGTCCATGCCGCGGCCTTGCCGTCCCATTCCGCCAGCACGCCGCTGGGGACGGTGGGATTGGACAATGCCTCGCGGGCGTGATCGCCGTTGTTGGCGTAGATCACGCGGCCGAAGCCGGAGTAAAGCCCCTTGCCGTGGTAGCCGGGCAGGTCCGCATGACGCCCGGTCTTCTTCTGCTCGTCCGTCCACAGCTCCGTCACCGCCAGCGTCTTCACGTCCACCTCGTAAAGCCCTTCCTCCATCGTCGCGAAGTAAAGCTTGCCCGCCGGATCGGTGAGGTGACGGGCGTTGCCGGTGGGCCGCCCATACATCCGGGAGTAGGGGATCACGCGGACCTTCCCCTGCGCGTCAATCGCATAGGGCCCCATGAAGAGCTGCTGCGACTCGCGGTGAATCATGCGGTTCGCCGGCGTGCCGCCGATGCTTTCCGGCCGGATGATCTGCTCCAGTTCCGGCGTGATTTCGTAGAGCTTGTCCGACGAGCCTTCCGGCATGTGTGGCGCGTAGGTGACCACCCACAATCGCCCCGCCCACGGCACCACCGCGCCGGTGCCGCACTCCCCCTCGTTGTTGAACATCGCAAGGTGCGGGTAGATGCCGGAGACGGAACGCGGTGCGGCGGTGGACTGGACGACAAGTGCTGCCAGCAGGGCGAGAACGAAGGGGAGGCACGCGGGTGAGGAGCGCATGCCCGGATTCTACCGGCCGGGTCCGGCGGAGAAAACTGATTTCCCGCCGGTGCCCGGCGGCGACATTACGGGGTAGGCACGGGCGGGGGGCGGGGTGCTGCTGCCTCCCTGCCGGACGCCAGTGAAAAAGCGGAAATCTCCAGCACAAATCCGGATGGCCGCTGGGGATAATGACAAACCCCAGACCTTAAGTGCATTTTTACCGTGGACAGCTGCCGGTTGGCACGGGAATTCCAGCCGCAGGCTGAGAAAACCGGGTTACGGCTGGGGAAAGCCAGATTCCGCAGCGGAAAAGCGGATTGCCCTAGCGAAAAGGTCGATCAGCTCAGACGTCTGGAGATAAATCCAAGGTTTTGCGGGGAATTTATATGATTTTTTCCTGTGGCTGGCCGCAAAATTGTAGGCCTTGCCGAGTGGAATTCCCATCAGGGCTGCCGCGCTTATGCAAAACCCAGGTGGACGCATAATGCCGTTAGACCGGGCAGGGTGGGCGCCTCACTTCGGGGCGTAATAATGGCACCCAAGCGGCGCTACGTTACCCCACGGTCAGCACGGGTTTCCCGAGCACATCCATGCGCGGGCGGATGCCCAGGCCGGGTGCGGTGCCGGCGGTCATGAAGCCGTTCACGCGCTGCGGCGCGTCCTCGGCGGTGCTCACGGTCACGTAGCTGTTGAAGTCCGTGCTGGTGAAGCGGAATTCCTCGGGCGTGCTGTGGGCGAGGTGCGCAATGGCGGCGGTGGTGATGTCGCCGCCCCAGCTGTCCTCGAGGGTCATGCCGATGCCCATGCTCACGCAGAGGTCACGCACCTGCCGGGTCTTGGTGAGGCCGCCGAGCTTGCTGATCTTGAGGTTCACCACGTCCATGGCCAGATCGGCCTTCGCCCGGAGGAGCATGTCGAGGCCGTCCACGTTTTCATCCAGCACGAAGGGATGGTCCGTGTGCCGGCGGACGGCGAGGCATTCCTCGTAGGTGAGGCAAGGTTGCTCGATGTAGACATCCACGTCACGCACGGCGCGGACGACGCGCATGGCTTCGTGCTGGGTCCAGCCGGTGTTTGCGTCGGCCACGAGGCGGTCGGTGGGCTGCAGCATGGCCCGGACGGCGCGGATGCGGGCGATGTCGGTATCCGGGTCGCCACCGACCTTGAGCTGGAAGCGGGTGTAGCCGGCGGCGCGGTAGCCGGCGACCTTCTTCGCCATGATTTCGGGATCCTCCTGGGAAATGGCGCGGTAGAGCCGCACGCTTTCACCGAAGCGTCCGCCCAGGAGGGCGCAGACGGGGAGTCCGCTCGCCTGCCCGAGGATGTCCCAGCAGGCGATGTCGATCCCGCTCTTCACATAGGGATGGCCCTTGAGGGCGGCGTCCATGCGGTGGTTGAGCTTGGTGAGTTCCCGGGGATCCCAGCCGAGGAGGTGGGGGCCCAGTTCGAGCAGGCCGGCCCGCACGCCGCTGGCGTAGGCGGGCAGGTAGAAGGGGCCGAGCGGGCAAACCTCGCCGTGGCCCACGAGACCGGTGTCGGTCTCCACACGCACGATGGTGCTGTCAAACACGGAGACGGACTTGCCGCCGCTCCATTTGTAGGTGCCTTCGTGAAGCGGCAGGTCAACTTGGTAGGCGAGGATGCGGGTGATTTTCATTGGCTCGAGGGACGGGATGGTTCGTTGGTTGGCGGGTTTAAGGCTTGGGGGCCGGCGTTTTGACTGCGGGCGGGGCTTCCCAAATTTTCAGCAGGAGATCATGCAGGACGGGATCGTGCTCTTTCAATTCCGCGCGGACAAACGGATAAAAGTCGTTGCGGTAGAAAAAGGCTTCCGTGCCTTCCGCGAAATACTCCTGCGGGGTGGTGAGGCCGTAGTGCTTCACGCGGCGGCCGGTGTGCGCAAGGATGCTGTCGTAGATGCCGGCGGCCTTGGCCTTCTCGTAGGCCGCCTTGATTTCGAGGTGATCAAAGCCCAGCACCTGGTCGTGATAGGCGTGCGCCAGCTCGTGAAGGATGACGGCGGGATGCTTGAGCATCTGGTCGCGCGAGAGGAGTTCGCGGGCCTGGGGGATGTGGACCATTTTAGTCAGCCGGGGGTCGTGCTTGTTGGCCACCAGCCAGCCGCGGCTCGGATGATACTGCATCGGTTTGAGAATCGGGTGGCTGTGTTCGATCCAGATCCCCACCTGCTGCAGGCGGGCGAGCGGCTCCGGTTGGACCAGGATCCTGATGCGCTGCAGGTGATTCGCGAGCATGGCCAGCACCTTGTCCCCCTCGTCGCGGTGCTCGCCGTTGATCAGCGCGGGTTCGACCTGAATCTTCCAGCCCTCGAGCTCCCGCACGACCGGGTCGAAGCGAACGCCGTCCGGTGATTGGGGGCGGGGCGGGGCGGTCTTGGGTGGGGGCTGTGGCGCGGCGTTCGCGGCATCGCTGCGCGCCTGGGCCTGCTGACGGATGAGCGTCTTCAGTTTCGCCAGGGGTTCCGGCCACACGAACGTCGGGGCCTTGGCCGGATCATAACCCGCCATGTGACCGGTGAGCCGGGTGGTGGGCTTGGTGTATTTCAAAACGGTATCGCCGAAGACCTCCCGGCAAATGGCGGCGAGGCCGGCATCGTAGGCGATCAGTTCCGCGCGCGTGTTGACGTGGTTGTGGTCGTGGTCGTTCTCGCGATTGTTGTCGAACCACGACTGCACGCCCTCGGCGAAATACTCGTGGTGATTCACGCTCGCGTATTTGCCCTTCCACAAGCCGGCCTTCATCGCGGCGTCATAAGCCGCCTTGAGCCGGCTGTCGAAAGTGGGATCGACATTTACCAGGCCGCGCAGGTGCATGTTGTGGGCGAACTCGTGGATCAGAATGTTCTCCGTCGAGTAAGGATCGCCGGCGTAGGCGAGCAGGTTCTCTTCAGCGCAGGAGCAGAAAGGATCGGTCAAGCTGCCCCCCATGCCCCGCGCGCGGGCGTTGCGGTAATCCCGGGTGGAAACTCCAGGAAAGCCCGCGACCGGCATTGCTGCCAGCCATTCCCACTCGGGCTGATCGCAGGTGAACTCATTCCAAGCCAGAATGGAGAGCCGCGCGCCGCTCTTGATCATGGCGTCCCGCACGTCCGGGCGTTTCGCCAGCATCAGATCAATGATGTAGGCGGCCTCCTTGAGCGCGTAGGGATTTACTTTTGAGGATGCGACGATCGGATAGCCCCCGGCCGTGATGCGCTGCGTGTAGAAGGCGGGCACGCCGTCCTTGTCCGGCGGATCGAAGCGAAACCCCTGCACCGGCACGCGGCAGGTGACGGTTGCCTCATGCTTGTCCACTCGCCCGACCACAGCGAAGCGGTGGCCGATGGTCGTGGTGATGATCGTGTGCTTGCCGGGTTCGACGGCGCCGTTCGGCACGCGCTCGGTCTCATTCTTCAGCCAGAAGACATCCACGGTTTGTCGGCTGCCGTTGATGATTTGCAGCTTGGGCATCTGCGGTTCCGCAGCCGGACAAAGCGGTCGCGTCAAGATGGCGAGGAGGAGCAGCAGGCGAGAGCAGAGGTTCATAGGCTGGGATCAATTCTTTGGGGCTCGTTTGGATTCTACCGGTGGGATCAAAGGCTTCATATCTTTCGGTGCCAGCGCGCGCAACTCGGCCAGCTTTTCCCGGTGTTCCGGTTTCGATGCAAGATTCGTCCACTCGTGCGGGTCACTGGCGAGGTCGTAAAGCTCTTCGCCGCCGTCGAAATAGCGGAGGTAACGCCAACGCTCCGTGCTCAGGGCGTAGTTCTCCGGCCGGTCGAGCTGCGTGATGGCTGGGTGCGGCCACGGTGTAGTGGGATTCCGCAACAGCGGCAGGAAACTCCGGCTCTCGATTCCCTGCTTCGCGGGGAGTCCGCACAATTCCGTCAAGGTGCTGAACAAGTCTGTCAGACTCACCGGCCGGTCGCAGATCGAACCCGCCCGAGTGCCTTCGGGAAGCCCGGGCACACCTTTCGGCACGCGCACCATGAGCGGCACGCGGGCGCACACGCGCCAGCCGGTAAACTTCTGCCAATGCTCCTTCTCGCCGAGGTGCCAGCCATGGTCGCTCCACAGCACGACGATGGTGTTGTCGCGCTGCGGACTCTTCTCAAGGGCATCCAGCACTCGCCCGAGCATCGTGTCGGCAAAGTGAATGGAGGCAAGGTAGGCTTGGATGCCCTTCTTCCATTGGCCTTCGTTCCGGATGTGCTCGAAGTAGCGGTTACGCGCGATGCGCTGCCCGGCTGCCGGCACGTCATCCAGATCATCCGCTTTGTATCCCGGCGGCAACTGGATGCTCTCCAACGGGAACGGCTCAAAGTATCGCTTGGGAACGAACCACGGCTCGTGCGGTCGATACAGACCGCACGCGAGGAAGAACGGTTGTTCGTGTTTCCGATGAAGCTGTTCGCCAATCCATTTCGTCACGAGCCAGTCACCGCCGAATTGCTCGTCCGTCACGTCAAGCGCGGCCCAGTCGGTCTCGACGTATTGCCACTCGCCCGCCCGTGGCAAATTGACTGGACGTTTCGCCGGATAGAACGTGCGCGGGAACGGGTTCTCCTCCGCCTTGGCCGGGAAGTAATCATCCCACGACGGCGCGTCGATGAAGTAATGCAGGATTTTGCCCGAGCCAGCTGACCAGTAACCGTTGCGCGAGAAGTAACGTGGTAACAGTTCCGCCTGCGGCATCACCTCGCGCATCTTCTGGCGGTTGTTGTAAAGGCCCGAACGGTGCGCGGGCAGGCCGGTCAGGATGGCCGCGCGCGATGGGTTGCAGGAAGCTCCCGGGCAATAGGCGTTTCTGAACAGCACCCCGCTCGCCGCGAGTCGGTCGAAGTTTGGCGTCCTGGTCTGCGGATGGCCACCGAGACAGCCGATCCAGTCATTCAAATCATCCACCGCGATAAACAGGACATTGGGTCGGCCAGGCCCCTTCGGCGTTGAGGCCTCATCCTTCGCCCTGATCGTTCCACCGAGGGAAAGCCAGCAGACAGCCAGAGCGACAATGGTGCGGGCACGAGTCACTTTTTGATTATGGCATCGGAAAATGGGGCGTCTTGTCCTAAACTGACGCCGTTCGCGTGAAACTTGGCACAGTCATAAAGTCCGTTCCGGGACCGTTACCCGCGGACTGGCGCACGGTCGAGGCGCTCTTTGATCACATGCCTGACACGGTGTTCTTTGTCAAAGACGCCGAGGGACGTTACGCGGCGGTCAACGCCACGCTGGTGAAGCGGTGCGGCCTGCGATTCAAATCGGAACTGCTCGGTCGCCGGCCGGCGGATATCTTTCCCGGCGAACTCGGGCACCAACCCACCGCGCAGGACAGACGGGTGCTGAAGACCGGCCGCTCGATATTGGACCGGCTGGAGCTGCATTGGTATGCCTTGGGCAAACTGGGGTGGTGCCTTACGACCAAGCTGCCCTTGCTGGATGAATCGGGAAAAACCTGCGGGCTGGTCGGGATTTCCCGGGACCTGCGCACGCCGGGCGAGCGCGACAATATTCCGGCCAGCCTGGTCGATACGCTGCAATTCCTGGAGGAGCGGTTCACCGAAACCATCTCGCCGGCGGAACTGGCCCGACGGGCAGGGCTTTCTCCCTTTCGCTTTGCGCGGCTGATCAAGCGCATCTTCCGCCTGACGACCGGCCAGCTCATCACGCAGACTCGCCTCGCCGCTGCGACGCATCTGCTGACGGAAACGGATCGGGGTGTTGCGGACATTGCCTTGGCCTGCGGCTTTTACGACCACAGCGCTTTCACCCGTGCGTTCCGCTCCGCAACCGGCATGACGCCCACGCAGTTTCGACGGAGGTAGTTTCCGCGGTGGCACGGGTTTCTGTTCCTTCTGATGCCCAATCGAGCCCCAGCTCACCGGTGACAGGAGGGGCGCTCCGGCTTCGCCAGCTTGTCATCCCAAGCGGGATGGATTCCTCGCCCCATGGTCAGGAGCGCGCAATTCGCGTGACTTCGCGGGTTGCTGTCGTTACCAACCCGCGCCGTGCTGGGTGCCGTTCTTGCCACCGTTCTCTTCGCTTTCTCCGCCGTCTCCGGCGCGCGGGTGGCGAAGCTCATGGGCGGCACCGAGGCGAATTTCTGGCGGCTTTCGCTCGCCACACTGTTCCTCGCGGCGCTGGCGCATGGCTTCGGGGCCGGGCTGGCGGGCAACGGATTTTACATCTTTATCCTGAGCGGCTGCGTCGGGTTCGGGCTGGGTGATGTTTCGCTCTTCCAGGCATATCCGCGGCTGGGTTCGCGGCTGACGATTCTGATCGTGCATTGCCTCGCCGCGCCGTTCGCGGGGCTGGTGGAGTGGCTGTGGCTGGGCACGACGTTGTCGGCGGCCCAGATGCTGTGCGGGGCGGTGATTCTTGTCGGCGTCGCGGTTGCGCTGGCTCCGGCGCACGCGTCGCAGGAGGCGCGGCGGCAGTTTGGAATCGGCATTTTCTTTGCGGTGTTGGGCGCGATAGGGCAGGGCGGAGGTGTGGTGTTGAGCCGCAAGGCCTATGAGCTTTGCCGGCTGGCAGAGCAGCCGATGGACGGAATCACGGCGGCGTATCAGCGCATTCTCGGGGGCGTCATCATTTCCGGCCTCGCGTTGCTGGTGGTGAAACGCCAATTTCTCTTCGCCGACGCCGTCGACTCGCAGTCCGAGTCATCCAGCACCGGCAAGCCCACCGCCGTCGAGGGCAAGCCGCCGCCACCGTCCACGGCTGAGAAATGGCGCAAGTCTGGCAAATGGATTGTTTTCAACGCGCTGGCCGGACCGACACTGGGGGTAAGCTGTTACCAATGGGCGCTCAAGACCACGCCGTCTGCCGTCGTGCTGCCCATCGTGGCGCTCTCGCCGCTGGTGGTGATGCCGTTTGCCCGTTGGCTGGAGCAGGAGCGCCCCTCGCGCCGCTCAACCATCGGCGCTGTCATCGCCGTGGCCGGGGCCGTCGCACTGGCGCTGGCGAAATAACTGGCCTGGTGGGCGGCCGGGGCCGCGCGCAGCCTTGCGCCGCCGCGGCTTCCCGGTAACTTCCGTCGCGCTGCGTCGGTCTGATTCATCGGCCCGGCCCAAATCCTGATTTTGAAAACCATGTTGCCTCGCATTCTGTTCGCGCTGTTGCTGACCGCCGTCTTGGTCCCCGCTCAAAACGGCGACAAACCCGGCGAAAAGCAGGAGCCGCGCGTGCCCAAGGAAAAGATCCCCGCCAACCCCCCGCTCTCCGCCGAGGCCGCCCTCAAGACCTTCAAGCTCCCGCCGGGGTTCCGCATCGAGATTGTGGCCGCCGATCCGCTCATCGAGACGCCCATCGCGATGCAGTGGGATGCGGCCGGCCGGTTGTGGGTCGTCGAGATGCCCAGCTACATGAACACACCTGCCGCCGACGGTGAGTTGAACCCGATCAACCGCCTCAGCGTGCTCGAAGACACCGATGGCGACGGCAAGATGGACAAGAAAACCGTCTTCCTCGACAAGCTCGTGATGCCCCGCGCCGTGTGCCTCGCTTATGGTGGGGTGCTGGTTTGCGAGCCGCCCGCGCTCAACTGGTATCCGATCGAGGCCGGCCTCAAGCCCGGCAAGGCAGTGCTGGTCGACAAGAATTACGCGCCAAATGGCTTCAAGAATCCGGAACACACTGGCAACAGCCCAACGTGGCTGATGAACAACTGGATTGTTTCCGCGAATCACAACCTGCGCTTCCGGCGCGTTGAGGAGGAATGGAAGCGTTCCGCCACCACCTCCCGTGGCCAGTGGGGCTTGACGATGGATGACTGGGGCCGCCCCTTCTACAACTCGAACTCCGACCAGCTCCGCACCGACTACGTGCCCAGCGAGTATTACTTCCGCAACCCGCTGTTCCGCACCACCGCCGGACTCATGCAGCAGCCGATGAAAGACCAGACCGTTTTTCCTGGACGCGTGAACCCGGGCGTGAACCGCGGCTACCAGGAGAAAACTCTCAAGCCGGACGGCCGGCTCGACAAATACACGGCGACCTGCGGCCCGGTCATTTACCGTGGCGACAATTTTCCCGCCGAGTATCAGGGCAACGCCTTCATCCCCGAGCCGTCGGCCAACTTCGTCCGCCGCATGATCCTCATGGAGAACAACGGCGAGCTGATCGGCACTAACCCCTACAAGGAGGCCGAGTTCCTGACTTCGACTGATGAACTCTTCCGCCCCGTCAACGCCTACACCGGGCCCGACGGCTGCCTTTACCTCGTGGACATGTATCACGGCATCCTCCAGCACCGCGTCTTCCTCACGAGCTACCTGCGCAAGCAGGCCGAGGATCGCGGCCTCGACAAGGTCATCAAACGCGGCCGCATCTATCGGATTGTGCATGAGTCCAAGAAACCTGGCCCGCGCCCGCAGCTCGCCTCCGCCCCGCCGGCCGATCTCGTCAATACGCTCTCTCACCCGAATGGTTGGTGGCGCGACACCGCGCAGCGCCTGCTGGTCGAGCAGTCGCCTGCCGCCGCGATTGCGCCGCTCAAGCAGATGGCGCTGGAAGCTGCCGATCCGCGCGCCCGGCTGCACGCGCTGTGGACGCTCGATGGCATGGGGCAAATGGATGCGACCACGCTGATTTCCGCGCTCGGCAAGGAGAAGCACGGCAAGGTCCGCGCCGCCGCCGTCCGCGTTGCCGACGGGCTGTTGAAGACTTCGGACAAAGACAAGGTGCTGCTCAAGCTCGTCTCATTGGCGGACACAAAAGACATTCATGTGCAGGTCCAGCTCGCCTTCACGCTTGGCGAGGCGAAGGAGCCCGCCGCTGAGGCCGCGATGGCCGTGCTCGCCCGCAACGCCGGCACCAACGCCCTTGTTCGGGATGCGCTCATCAGTGGCCTGGCACTCCGCGAAGTCGAGATGCTCGGCCGCGTCGCGGCGGACAAATCGTGGGAGGACAAGGCCAAAGTCAGCGGCGCTGAAGCCTTCATCAGCGCGCTGGCGAAGAACGTTTTCCAGCAGGCG
>CAZQEW010000085.1:0-20182 GCA_964591495.1 uncultured Klebsiella sp. | reverse complement strand
AACCCCATGGCGCAGGGCGGGAGTGGCAACGGCCATTACGGCGGCAAGGCCGAGGTTTACATGGATGTCGGCGAAGCGATGGGCAAGGCGATGGTGGAACTGCTCAAGTCAGCCCGATGAACCGTTGCCTGTTTTGCTTCCCCGCTGCCGGGCGCGTCCCCGGGTGGTTGCTCCTCTGCTGCGTCTGGTGCCTCGGGCTCAGCCTGTCCCGCGCGGCCGACCGGCCCAACGTCCTGCTCATCCTCGCCGACGATCTCGGTTACGGCGATGTGCGCTTCCGGTCGCATTTGTGGCCGGGAGATTGAAGGAAATCGAGCAAAGGACATGCTTTTGCGACCGATCATATGCCTTCTGCTTGCCGCAGTGGTTGTGCTGGACGCGGCCGAACAGCCGAAGGTGGCCTTGATGGCAGAACCTGCGCGGGTTGAACTAGCGACGGAGCGGCAAAAACTCGTTTTCACACGAACGAACGATGCCTTTAGATTGACCACCTTTGTGCGCGACGGGCAGGAGTGGCGGGCGTTTTTCGACGCAGGACGGCCGTTGCTCGAAGGCTCATTGTTCAATTTGAATCCCAGCCGCTACAGGGTTCTGACGAACGCACCAAACCGTAAAGCCATCGAATTCAGCGGGGGCCATCTTCAGCCAGATTATGACTGGGCAATGCGCGTAGAGGCGACGGCAGACAGCCCACTGTTTCGGTTCGTCATCATCTGCCATCTGAACAAGCCATTGACGCTGGAAAGCCCGCAACCTGTGGTGGCGCTTTGGATAAAGCGACCTAACGCCGCGTTTCACCTCAACCAAGGCCCGGACAGCATCTACGGCAGCGCCGGCATTCCACACAACTATGGATTTCCCGCGGCGTATCTCTGGGATGATCAGCGTGAGGCGACGGTATTTTTCAACATGACGCCGATGCGTTGGATGCAGCCCGACGGCGTCGCGCGTTTTCACGATGTGCGCATCATGACCCGCAGCGAAGCCGGGCAGACAGGTTTGGGTATGCATTTCAAGAAACTCTCCGGGCGGCGTGTGCCAGCGGGAGACATGATCGTGGAGTTCTTTCTCCATCAAGGTGTCCGCGCCAAGAAGCCCTCCGGCATGGAGGCGCTGGATACGATGGTCCGCATGTTTGCGCCACTCCACCCGACGGAGTCGGTGGTTCCGGGCAACCAGTTGACGGGCGAGACTGCGAGTTGGCGACAGATCGCGCGGCAGACCATGGCAGACCTGTGTCGGCCCCAGACCATGGCTGAAATCCCCGCACCGTGGCGTGACGAGCCGCTCTCGTTGGTGCCGACCCAAGAGAAGATGCGCGTTCATCCCAGCGCGCAGTCGTGGGATTTCTCCACCGTGAACAATCATCTCACGCCGTGGCTGCTGCTGGCGCGTCTGCACGGTGATGCCGAGGCTTTGCGCATCGGTTTGCAAAAGGCGAACGCGCTACCACGCTTTTATGATCCGCGCTCGCGGCTCATTCGTCACGGCACGCGACAGCCGGCTCACGTCGGAGATTTGGAGATGAGCTGGCAGAACTTCTTCTTCCACGTAGAAACGCTGCGCGCGGCATCCGCGGTCGGCCCCAGCGATTTCAACCCCGCCATTGCCGGACGATTCCTGATGGCCACCGCTGGGCTGCGCGAGTTGGCGAAGCAAACGGGCTTTGTTTTTCCGCAATGGTTCAACCCCTACACCAAGCAGCCCGCCGTCCAAAATGATGTCAAGCAACTGGGCCTCATCCGCGAGCCGTGGCAGGCGGGTGCTTATGCTCATCTCATGATGCAGGCGTTCGACATCACTGCCGAAAGGGAATACCTCACCGAAGCGCAGCGGGCGGTCGAAACGCTGATGGAGCGGATGGAGTTCCGGGTGAAGAACGACATCTACGATCGCCACTACAAGAACGCGGCGGAGTTCCCGGTCACGGAACTTTTCGGCAATGCCTACGGCATCGCTGCCGCGCATCGGCTGTATGAGGTCACGAAGAACCCGAAGTTCCTACGCTATTCGCGCGACTTCATGAACACGCTTTTGCGGCTCACGTTTTGGTATGAGGACGAGACCACCCCCGTGGGCCGCGAACTGCGCAGCGCGGGCCTGTTTTATCCGCATGGTGGCGCGCATGTGACCACTCCTTGGGAGACCGCCGAGGCCCATCTCCTCATTGCATGGTCGCTGAAGCACGACCGCGAACACCCCTTGACCGACCTCCTGTTGAAGTTGTCGAATCTGAATCGCATCAACTCCTTCTACTTTTTTCCAGCGACGTGGACTGCACCGGTGCTGGCGCTCGATGAGACGAAGCGCCCCGCGTTCGGAGCCTACTTTCCGATTGAGCCGTTCTACAGTCTCGAAGGAACCGGCGGTCATCGCGGTGGAACAGCTGCCTACATGGCGGGTCTGGCACTCTGGAATCATTGGCTCTACGACGCGTTGGCTGAAGCCAGTGATCGCGACATGATGGTGCTTAACCTCGACGCAATGGAGCACTACGAAAGCGCCCTTTCTGGGGTGGAACGACATTTTCTTGCTTACAACCCAACTCCCACTAGCCGCACCTTCCACCTGCGCTTCAAACACCTCCCTGATGCAAAATACGTGGTGTCGGTTGGCGGCACCGACGAAACGTATAACGCTGCGGATCTCCGGCGGGGCAGGTCCATGACAATGAAGGCCGCCGAATACCTGCATGTTACCGTGCGCCGCAGCGATTTCCGGATGTATCAGCCTGCTTTACGAGAGCAACGAACCGCCCAAAACGCCCTAGCTCACGCCTACCAACTTCTTCAGGAAATCACCGTGACTCACGGAGCCTCGGTCTTATCGCCCCGGAACGTCGAGGTCTTCAAGGAGGCGCTTTCCGCCTTTCGCGCTGGACGCCATACCGATGCCCATCAGATGGCGGAGGCTATCCGCGCCAGGCTTCAACTCGAGGCATCTAAGCACAGCAGAATATCATCACCATGACACGGCTCCGCACACTGCTCACTGCTTTCCTTTTGGCGCCGCTGGCTGCACTCCATTCCGCCGACACACGCGGGCCCAACGTCCTGCTCATCCTCGCCGACGATCTCGGTTACGGCGATGTGCGCTGCTACAACGACCAGTCAAAGGTGGCGACTCCAAATCTGGATCGGCTCGCGCGCGAAGGAATGCGTTTCACCGACGCGCACAGCCCGGCCACGGTCTGCACGCCCACGCGCTACAGTTTGATGACGGGGCAGATGGCCTTCCGTGTGCCGAACGGCGGCACGGTATTTCAGGGCGTGGGCGGGCCTTCGTTGATTGCTCCGGGCCGCTTGACGCTCCCGGCGATGCTAAAGCAGCGAGGCTACGCCACCGCGGCGGTGGGCAAGTGGCACGTCGGCCTGACGTTTCGCGATCGGACCGGGGCGGCGATTCACAGCGGCAAACTGGAGGACGTTCAGCGCATTGATTACTCCCGCCGCATCGAAGGCGGACCGGTGGACCACGGATTTGAACGCTTCTTCGGCACCGCGTGCTGCCCCACGACCGACTGGCTCTACGCGTTCATCGAGAATGACCGCGTGCCCGTGCCGCCGAGCGGTCCGCTCGACAAGTCCAAGCTGCCCACGCATCCCTACGCCAACGACTGCCGGCCCGGTCTCATCGCCACGAATTTCCCGATGGAGGAAGTGGATCTGGTGTTCCTAAAGAAGAGCCGCGAGTTCCTCGAACAGCACGTGCGCCAGTCGCCGGGCAAACCGTTCTTTCTTTTCCACTCCGCGCAGGCGGTGCATCTGCCGTCGTTTGCCGCACCGCCGTTCAAGGGAAAGTCCGGCGCCGGACCGCATGGGGACTTCATCCATCAGCTCGATTGGATCGTGGGCGAGCTGATGACCACGCTCCAACAGCTTGGCGTCGCGGACAACACGCTCGTCATTTTCACCAGCGACAACGGCCCCGAGGTGGCCAGCGTGGTCCACATGCGCGCCGACCACGGGCACGACGGGGCGCGGCCGTGGCGGGGAATCAAGCGCGACCAATGGGAAGGCGGCCACCGCGTGCCGTTCCTCGTCCGCTGGCCCGCCCGCGTGAAGCCCGGCACCACGAGCGCGCAACTCACCAGCCTGACCGACGTCATGGCCACCGTCGCCGCCATTGTCGACGCCAAGCTTCCCGCCGATGCCGCTGAAGACAGCTTCAGTCTGCTCCCCGCGCTGCTCCGCGAGGATAAGGCACCGATTCGTCCGTATCTCCTGACGCAGGCTTTCGCCGGGGCCCGCACGCTCTCGATTCGCCGGGGCCCGTGGAAATTCCTCGACCACCCCGGCTCCGGCGGCAACCGCTACGAGAACCACGCCGAACTCAAGCGCTTCATCCTCCCCGACTCCGCGCCCGGCACCCCCGGCCAGCTTTACCACCTCGACACCGACCCCGGCGAAACGAGGAACCTCTATGCCGCGCATCCGGAGATCGTCCGAGAACTCAAAGCCTTGCTCGATCACTCCAAAACCACCGGCCGCAGTCGGCTGTGATTCTGCGCCTCGGTCGCCGTATGAACATTCCCTCCGGATCATCTGCTGGCTACAGTGTGGGCTCGGCAGTGGCCGGGCGAATGCCCAAGGGTCGGTTCGCAGCCGTGGCCGTGGAGGTGATGAAGGCCGCGCGTGAGATCGAAAGGACGCTGCGAACGTGAAGGCAACGCTGTGGCTCATGTTGGGGTTGGTGAGCCTCGCGGGCCTGCGCGCGACGGCGGAAGCGCCGTCTTTCGACCGCGTCGTTGCCCCGGTTCTCGCGGGACGTTGCCTTGATTGCCACTCGGGGTCGAAACCCAAGGGCAAACTCGACCTCAGCCGAAAGCAGCAAGCGCTGAAGCAGATCGTGGCCGGCGCGCCGGGACGGAGCCGGCTGTGGGAGGTGGTGGAGGCGGATGAGATGCCACCCAAGCATCCGCTGCCGGAAAACGAGAAGGCGATTCTGCGGGACTGGATCACGGGTGGGGCGGCGTGGGGACGAGATCCGATTGATCCTTTCCGATACTCATCGAAGGCCCGCGCCGGATACGATTGGTGGTCGCTTCAGCCGCTGAAAGCGCCATCCCTGCCGGAGACGATTGGCGACGACTGGTCGCGGAACGAGATCGATCGCTTCGTCTTTGCAACGCTGGCCGAGCAGGGCTTGCGACCCTCGCCAGTGGCGGATGCGCGGACCCGGGTGCGCCGGCTCTATTTCGACCTGCTGGGCTTGCCGGCTCCGGTCGAGGCGATCGAAAGATTTGCAGCCAATCCGTCGGCGGGTGCGTGGGCGCGCCTGGTTGACGAACTGCTTGAGTCCAAACATTACGGCGAGCGTTGGGCGCGGCATTGGATGGATGTCGCCCGCTTCGGGGAGAGCGGCGGTTTCGAATACAACACGCCGAGGGAAAATGCGTGGCACTACCGCGACTGGCTCATCCGCTCGCTCAACAACGATCTTCCCTACGATCAGTTCGCCCGCATGCAGGTGGCGGGCGACATCCTTGTCCCGGACTCGATGGAGGGCATGGCGGCGGTGGGCTTTCTCGTCGCGGGTGTCCACAACGAAGTGCTGGGGACAAATCCGAAAATGCGGATGGCCGGGCGACAGGACGAACTGGCGGAAATAGCTGGCACGGTGGGGCAGGCGTTTCTCGGGATGACGGTGCATTGCGCCCGCTGTCATGACCACAAGTTCGATCCAATTTCGGCGAAGGAATACTACCAGTTCATCGCCGCGCTCGATGGAGTGAGGCACGGGGAGCGAGCGCTGGGGCTTGACGAGGAGGGCAGGAATCGGCGGCGTCAGCGAAATGAACTTGAGCGGGAGCTGGTCGAGCGAGTCATTGCCCGCCAAGGAAAGCTGACGACGACGGCGAACATCCTCGAACTCCGCGGCGCCCTCGAGGCCAACGTTGAAGGCAAGGCCTATCGCGTGTCGCTGCGGCTCGCGCCGACGGCTTGGGCAGCGGCTTCCCAGGGCACGGCGGAGCACGACGGGGTGGTCATTCGCGTCCTCCGGGCGTCGGACGGCGGTCAACTGGCGGCCCACTACTTTGAATCGCGGGAGTGGGCCGATGGACGAAACGCCACCGTATTCGAACGCAAGGAGTTTGCCTATACCGGCGATGGCTCCGGCCCGGTGCGTCTCCGGCTTGAGCCCTTTCCGCTCAATTCCGGACGCTTCGGGGGAGCGGTCGATGACTTGGAGATCCGTCAGGACGACCGCCAACTATTCGAGGATCGGTTTGACGATCTGGAGCAGACTTCCGCACCCGGAACGCAGGCCGATACCAAGGGCAAGGTCTATCACAGTGCCCGCAGCTCGCGGTGGAAAGCTTCCGGGCTCAATGCCATCCACGCAGTTGAATGGGCCCAGGGCAATCTGGCACTCCAGCTCTTCGGAGGACTGCCGGGCGCGGTCCTCGCAGCGGAGACGGCGGAGGAAAAGCGCATCGAGGCCGAGATCAAGAACATGGAGAAGCAGAACGCCTCCACCTCCAGGCGAATCTTCACCGTTGTATCGCAACAACCCGGCCCGATGCACGTTTACGATCGGGGCGACGTGAGCCTCCAGCGCGAGGCCGTCCCCGCAGGCGGCTTGCGGGCTGTGCAGGGTCTCTCACCGGACTTTGGACTGCCGGTGGGCGCTTCCGACGCTTCACGCCGTCGAAAGCTGGCCGAGTGGATTGCCTCGCCGGATAATCCGCTCTTCCACCGCGTGGCGGTGAACCGGGTCTGGCATCATCATTTCGGGCAGGGCCTCGTGCTCTCGCCGAGTGACCTTGGCTTCAACGGCGGGTCGCCGAGCCATCCGGGCTTGCTGGAATGGCTTGCGGTCCGTTTCCGCGAGGACGGGTATTCGTTGAAGCGTCTGCATCGCCGGATCCTCAACTCGGCGACCTGGCAGCAAGCGTCGCTGGGCGGGAACCAAGCGGCCCACGAGATCGATGCGGGCAATCGCCTGCTTTGGCGGCAAAATCCCCGGCGGGCCGATGCGGAGACTTTCCGCGATGCCGTCCTGGCTGTTTCCGGGGCGCTGAACCCGCAGCTGTTCGGCCCCGGCTTCCGGGACGTTCGCATGGATCAAGTGCCTCCAACGACCTACTACTCGGCGATCGATCCTGTCGGGCCTGAGTTCAATCGCCGCACGCTCTATGCCTGGCAGGTGCGCGGGGAACGGAGCGCCTTGCTGGAGACGCTGGACTGTCCCGATCCCTCGGTGACCACGCCTGTCCGCCACACCACCATCACGCCGTCCCAGACACTGAGCCAGTGGAACCACCCCTTCATCCTCCGGATGGCGGACCAGTTTGCCGAACGAGTGGCCAAGGATGCAGGCAAGGCTGCGGCTGCCCAAGTGAGACTCGCGTGGCGGCTTGCCTTGGGCCGGGACCCGGCTCCCACCGAACTCGCCGCTGCCACGGCGCTGGTCGGGCGTCACGGATTGCCCGCCCTCGCCCGCCCGCTTTTCAACAGCAGTGAACTGATCTGGATCGACTGATGAACTTTTCCCGCCGCCGCTTTCTGGATTTCGCGACCGCCGGCCTTGGGGCCACCGCCGCGATGCACCTTCTGGGCCGGGAAGCGCTCGCTTCCTCCGGCACGCCCCGCGCCTCCTTTCCCAATCATCCTCCGCGGGCAAAACGGGCCATCCACATCTGCCTGATGGGCGGACTCAGCCATGTGGACTCCTTCGACTACAAGCCGGAGCTGGCGCGCTTCCACGGCAAGGCACCGCCGCCGTCGGTCAAGCCCGACACCTTCTTCGGCAGCGCCGGACTCATGCGCGCGAACGAATGGGAATTCCGGCAGCGCGGCGAGAGCGGCCTTTGGGTTTCGGAGCTGTTCCCGCACCTCGCCTCGGTGGCGGACGAACTCACTGTGATCCGCTCCATGCATTCCGAGTCGGCGAATCACACCCCGGCCAGCTTCCTGCAAAACACCGGCTTCCAGATGAACGGTTTTCCGGCGCTGGGAAGCTGGCTCTCCTACGGGCTGGGGAACCTCTCGGACTCGCTTCCCACCTTCATCGTCCTGCCGGATGCCCGCAGCCTGCCCAACAACGGCGCAAGCAATTGGAACAGCGGATTTCTCCCAGCCGAGCATCAAGGCGCGCTCTTCCGCGCTGGCGACCAGCCCGTGCGGAACCTTTTCCCGGAACGCAAGATCGACCCGGCGACGGAGCTTGATTCCCGTGGGTTGCTGGAAATGATCAATCGTCGCCATGCTGCCGAACGCGCGGGCGAGGACCTGCTCACCGCCCGTCTGCGCGCCTACGAAATCGCCGCCCGGATGCAGACCTCCGTTCCCGAGGCGATCGATTTTGCCACCGAACCCGAACACATTTCCCGGCTCTACGGCCTGGATCAGAAACAGACCGCCGACTGCGGGCGGCGATGCCTGCTCGCGCGGCGGCTCCTTGAGCGCGGGGTTCGTTTCGTGCAGATCTACTCCGGTGGTGCCTTCGGCGGAACTCCGCGCCACGGCTGGGATGGCCATGAGGACAACCACGAAAACCACTCCCGCGAAGCAGGACTCATTGATCGTCCGGTCGCCGGACTCATCAAGGATTTGCGGCAGCGCGGCATGCTGGAGGACACCCTCCTCCTTTTCACCTCCGAGTTCGGTCGCACGCCCTTCACCCAGGCACCGGCTGGCAAACTCGGCCTTGGCCGCGACCACAATCCGGAGGGCTTCACCGTCTGGCTGGCTGGCGCCGGCCTGAAGAAGGGATTCGTCTATGGAGCCACCGACGAGGTCGGCTGGAAGGCCGTGGAGAACCCGGTTTCATGGCCTGATTTCCACGCCACGGTCCTGCACCTGCTTGGGATCGATCACGAGCGGCTGACCTACTATCACAACGGCATCGAGCGCCGCCTCACCAATGTTCACGGCGCGGTGCTCAAAGAGGTCATCGCATGAACGCCCCATGGACCCTCGCCGCCCTCTACCGCCTCGACACCGACCCCGGCGAAACGAGGAACCTCTATGCCGCGCATCCGGAGATCGTCCGAGAACTGAAAGCCTTGCTCGAAGCCAGCAAATCTCAGGGCCGCAGCGCCGCGCGAAATGCGCTGCCATGAAGCACACCGTGGCACTCATCATCGCGCTGTGGCTGGCCTCGCTGGCAGCGTTGGCCGCGGGGCAGGAAGCTCCCCCGATCGTCGGCGCGATTCGCTTGGATGGCTGGTATGGCACCGGGAGCGTGGTCAAGGCGGTGGAAGCCTCGCTCGGTCCGCCGAAGTATCATTTTCGCCTGCCGTGGTTCGCGCGGGTCGTCGGGGAGGGGAAGGTGAGCATCAACGGTGACGCGCAGGCTGTGGTGGAGCAGGAGATCGCTTACGCGGCGAAGGCGGGGCTGAACTACTGGGCCTTCGTGGACTACTGCGACGAGGCCTCAGCGATGCACATCGCTTTGAACCGCTACCGCAGCGCGAAGGACAAAAAGGGCATCCGCTATTGCTTCGTCGAGGAAGGCCCGCGGCTCGATGGCCTCGGCACCGCCGCTTGGCAGCGGCTCGTGGAGCATTTCCGGCATCCCGATTACCAGACCGTGCTCGATGGCCGGCCGTTGCTGTTTGTGTTTGTGAAAACGACCAGGCTCGGGAGGAGCGAGTGGGATGAGTTGAAGCGCCAAACCCTCAATGCCGGCCTGAAGCCACCCTATCTCGTGCTCATGGGCTGGCATCCCGAGGAGGACGCGAAGGACATGGCAGCGCTCGGCTTCGACGCCATCTCGGCCTACGCGCGCGGCGGCAGCTACAGCATGACGCAGCCGAGCTATGCCGAGCAGTGCGCGATGATTCGCCGTGACCGCTGGGAGAAATGCCACGGGCTCCGGCTGCCGAGCGTCACCTTCGCCAGTGCCGGCTGGGACACGCGTCCGCGCAACGAACGCCCGCCGCCCTGGTGCACGTGGGTCACCGCAACGCCGGACAAGACACCGCCCGCGCAGCAAAAGCCGCTCCTGAATTCCGTCACTGCCACCTCCGACGCACTCGCCACCCACATCCGCGAGGCGCTCGAATGGACAAAGGCCAACCGCGATCTCAATCCGGCCAACGCCCTCATCATCTACGGCTGGAACGAGCACGACGAAGGCGGCTGGCTCCAGCCGACGCTTGGGCCGGATGGCCGGCCGGATGAAGCTCGCATCCGGGCGCTCGGCAGGGTATTGCGTCCGTCCTTGCCAGAGAAACTGCCTTAAAATGATGCGCAACTCCCTTCTCGCCGCCCTGGTGCTTGCCCTCTTCACCGCGCCGGACGGTGCTTTCGCCGCGCCCAAGGACCCCGCGGTGGTGCCGCCGGACCTCACCCAGGGCGGCACCAAACCGGCCGACGCGAAGCACGAGTGGACCCTCGGGCCTACCGGCGCACGCGGCTGGTATCACACGGCCAACGGCCACTCGCGGCTGGCGCGGCAGATTCTCGTGACCGCCGTGGCCAAGGGCTCGCCCGCCTCGGCGGGGCTGGTGAAGGGCGATGTCATCCTCGGCGTGGACGGCAAGCACTTCTCCTCCGATGCGCGGCACCAACTCGCCGGGGCCATCGCGGCGGCGGAGTCGGACAAGGGCGGCGGCACCTTGCGGCTGCTGCGTTGGCGTGCGGGAAAGACGGAGCCGGTGGAGCTCGAGCTGCCCACGCTCGGCAGCTTCAGCGCCACCGCGCCGTATGATTGCCCGAAGTCACGGCGCATCCTCGAACTCGGGACCGCCGCGCTGGCCCGACGGATGGGCGAGGCGAATTACGGTCGCGGCATGCACTCGATTTCGCGCTCCCAAAACGCGCTCGCGCTGCTCGCCATCGGAAACCCGAATCACCTTCCGCTCTTGCAGAAGGAGGCGCGCTGGGCGGCGGATTTCACGACCAAGGGCTACTTGTCGTGGGATTACGGCTACGTGATGGCCTTCCTCGGCGAATATGTGATGGCCACCGGTGACCAGTCGGTGATGCCCGGGCTGCGGAGGCTCGCGCTCGAAACCGCGCGCGGTCAGAGCGGGGTTGGCACCTGGGGGCACCGCTTCGCCGAGCCGGGCGGCAATCTCGGCGGCTACGGCGCGATGAACCAGCCCGGGCTCAGCCTCACCATCGGCATGGTGCTCGCGCGTGAGGCCGGCGTGAAGGATCCGGAGCTCGACAGCGCCATCGCCAGGGCTGCCGGTTTTCTGCGCTGGTTTGTGAACAAGGGCGCGGTGCCCTACGGCGACCATCTGCCGTTTCCCGCGCATGAGGACAACGGCAAGTGTGCCGCCGCCGCCGTGCTGTTCGACCTGCTCGGCGACCGCGAGGCCGCGGAGTTTTTTACGAAGATGGCCACCGCCGCCTACAGCGAGCGTGAGCGCGGGCACACCGGCAACTTCTTCAACTACCTCTGGGCGCTGCAGGGCGTCGCGCGCGGCGGCCCGCTCGCCACCGGCGCGTATCTGCGCGAGCAGGCTTGGTATTACGACCTCGCACGCGGGTGGGACACCGTCTTCATCTATCAGCCTTCGCCCGTCGGCGAGGAGGAGAGCCACGGTTACACCGGCTGGGACTGCTCCGGCAGCCACCTGCTGGCGTTCGCACTGCCGCTGAAAAGCCTTCGCCTCACCGGCAAAAAGCCGTTCACCATTGCGCCGTTCAACGCCGCCCAAGTGGCCGAGGTCATTGCCGCCGGGCGCGACTTCGCCTACCGGGGTGACACAAACCGCTACGAGCAACGCACCACCGAGCAATTGCTCACCGGTCTGGCGAGCTGGTCGCCCTTCGTCCGCAAGCGCTCCGCCGCCGCGCTCGGCAAGCGCGACGGCGACTTCCTCCCCGCGCTGCTCAAAATGCTCGCGAGCAAAGACCGCGACGCCCGTTACGGCGCGTGCGAAGCGCTCGGCGCGCTGGGGAGCCGCGCCGATGCCGCCGCGCCACAACTCCGCGCCGCGCTGAAGGATGCCGACCCTTGGCTGCAATGCCTCGGCGCCGAAGCCATTCCCGCGCTTGGCCCCGCCGAGCGCAAGGCCAGCGTGAGCGACCTGCTCGCCCTGACCCTGCGCACGAATCCCGCCGACCCGCGCCGCCACGCCGCGCTCACCGCCAGTCTCGCGCTCTTTGCCCACTATCCCGGCACGCGCGGGCCGCGCACCCTGCTCGAAGATTCCCTTGAGGGTGTGAACCGCGCGCAGCTTTACCCGGCGTTGCAGGTGCTGTTGCAACACGAGGACAGCATCGCTCGCGGCTCCGCGGCGAAGACCTTCGCCAAGTTCACTGACGCCGACGCCGTCGCGCTGCTGCCCGACATCGTCAAGGCCATCGATCGCATCGCGCCGAGCAACGAAATGTTCGCTGACGGCGTGCGCCTCGCCGGGCTGGACCTCCTCTCGCGCCTGGGCATCCGCGAAGGCATGGCGCTCTGCGTCGCGGTCATCGAACCCGACCGCTGGGGCGAGAGGAACCGCACGCGGCCCTGCCTGACCTACCTCCAGCGATACGGCGCCCATGCCAAGGAATGGCTCCCCAAACTCAATGAAATCCGGAACCATCTCGCGACCGTGAAGAAGGCCCCCGCCGAAACGCTGGCGCAATTCGACAAGGCGATCGCTGCCATCGCCAGCAGCACCGCCCGGCCCACGCTCGTGAGCGCCGCTGAGTTCAAGGCCAGGCCCGCCCAATGACCCGTGATGAAGTTGATTTCCCCGTGGCTTCGTGCGCCCTACGCTTTAATGACTAAACTTTGCCAGCCGCGCGCTGCGCGAAACCATTCTTCCACCCGACGGCTCATGAAAGCGCTCGCCCTCCTCCTCGCTACCCTCGCCCTCGTCGTGCCGTTGCATGCAAAGCCGCTGAAGGTCTTCATCCTCGCCGGCCAGTCCAACATGGAGGGGCCGGCGAATGTCAGCACCTTCGATTACCTCGGTGACGACCCGGCCACCGCACCCCTGCTGAAGACGATGCGTGGTGCTGACGGGAAGCCGGCCGTGTGCGAAGGCGTGTGGATTTCGTATTTCACCGGAGTCAGCACCAACAACTTCGAGCTGCATGGCAAGCTGACGGCTGGCTACGGATCAATGTGGGGCCAGGACCGCACCAAGCCGGGGGTAAACATCGGGCCGGAATTCACCTTCGGCCTCGCCATGGATGCGGCGTTTGCGGAACCGGTGCTCATCATTAAGGCGGCCTGGGGCGGCAAGAGCCTGCATACCGATTTCCGCCCGCCCAGTGCCGGTCCCTACGTGATGCCAAAAGAAACCCAGGATCTGTGGGCCAAGCACCCTCAGGGTGCCCACGGCATTCCCAAAGCCGAGGATCGGCCCAAATGGCACGCCGAAAAGACCGCCGCCACAGGTGTGTATTACCGCCTGATGGTGGAGCACGTGAAAAAGGTGTTGAAGGATCCGAAACGGGTCGTGCCGGATTATGACCCTGCGCAGGGCTACGAGATCGCCGGATTCGCGTGGCTTCAGGGCTTCAATGACATGGTCGACGGCCATGTTTATCCGCGACACAACCAACCGGATCGCTATGCCGTGTATTCGGAACTGCTCGCCCATTTCATCCGCGATGTCCGGAAGGAACTCAGCGCGCCGAAGATGCCGTTCGTGATCGGTGTCATGGGCGTGGGCGGACTCAAGGATCAATCCTCCAGCATGGTGGCGTTCCGATCAGCGATGGCGGCTCCCGCTGACATGCCCGAGTTCAAGGGCACTGTCGCCGCCGTGCAGACCGCGCCGTTTTGGGCGGACGAGTTGGGCGACATCGATGCGAAGCGCGCGAAGATCGGCCAAATGCGCTTCTTGCTAAACTCGAAGCACAAGGATCACGCCAATGCCGACGGCAAAATGACCGACGAGCAAAAGAACGATTTCATGAAGAAGTTCGAAGCCGATCTCATCAGCCCTGCGGAAGTCGCGTTGTGGGAGCGTGGGGCATCGAATGCGGGCTACCATTACCTGGGATGCGCCAAGACCTTCGCGCTGATGGGCAAGCACTTCGCCGAAGCGAACCTCAAATTGATCAAGTAGCCCTGAGCCGCAATCCAGAGCTGGGAACCTCCAGCACCAAGCACCGATGAAACACCTCTACACATTCCTCACGCTCGCACTGGTCTGCGGGCAGGCTTTCGCCGCGGACAGGAAGCCGCTGAAAGTTTTTGTCCTCGCCGGGCAGTCCAACATGCAGGGACACGCGAAGATCAGCACCATCGAGCACGTCGCCATGGACCCGGCCACCCAGCCGATGCACGCACTCATGCTTGGCGCGGACGGCAAGCCGAGGGTCTGCGAGCGCGTGTGGATTTCGTCCATCGGCTGCAGCAAGGACGACAAGACCGAGCAGACCGGCAAGCTGACGGCCGGCTTCGGCGCGACGCCGGAAAAGATCGGCCCCGAGTTCACGTTCGGCCTCTACATGGAGAAGTTCACCGACGCGCCCATCCTGCTCATCAAGACCTCGTGGGGCGGCAAGAGTTTGCACACGGATTTTCGTTCGCCGAGCGCCGGGCCGTATGTGTTCAACGAGACGCAGCTCGCGCAGTTTCAGAAGCAGGGCAAGGACGTGGCGGCGATGAAGGCGGAGAAGGCCAAGGCGACCGGGTTGTATTACCGGCTGATGATCGAACACGTGAAAGCCGTGCTCGCCGACTTGAAGCGTGTCGTGCCCAGCTACGACCCGACTCAGGGCTACGAGCTGGCTGGGTTCGCGTGGTTCCAGGGCTGGAACGACCTGGTGGACGGCGGCACGTATCCCAATCGCGACAAGCCCGGCGGCTACGACGCCTACGCGACCGCGATGGCGCACTTCATCCGCGACGTGCGCAAGGATCTCAACGCGCCGAAGCTTCCGTTTGTCATCGGTGTGCTTGGCGTGGGCGGACCGACTGCCGAATACGGTCCCGACGAACAGCGCTACAAGGCGACGCACCAAAACTTCCGCGACGCGATGGCGGCTCCGGCGAACTTGCCAGAGTTCAAGGGTAACGTTGCTGCTGTGCTGGCGGAGAAGTATTGGGACCGCGAGCTGAAGCTGGCGCGCCAGAAGGAAGCCAAGCTCAAGGAGCAGGCCAGGAAGCAGGCGAAGGACGGCAAATTGAAACCTGCCGAGGAAAAGGCCGTGGCGGACAAGCTCATTGCCGAAGGGTTGACGCAGCGTGAACGGCAGGTGCTGGAGAAAGGCGTCTCCAACGCCGAGTTTCACTACCTCGGCTCGGCGAAGATCCTCGGTGGCGTCGGCAAGGGCCTCGCTGAAGCGATGGCCGAACTCAAACAACTCAAGCCAGCCAAGTGATGAAACTCCGGTCCACCCTTCTGCTTGTCTTCGGGCTGACTTCCCTTTGCGTCAAAGGTGCGGTGCCACCTTTTCTTGGCGGGCTGGCCCGGCACGAGAAAGCATCGCCGAAACTAGCTGGCACGGTGCTCATCAGCGATTTGGGCTGTGCAGCCTGCCACGCGACAGAGCGAAATGAGTTCGCCGCGAAGGCGGGGCCGGATTTGTCCGGCGTCGGTGCGCGGGTGCTGGGCGGAAGTCTGCGGCGGTTCATCGAAGCGCCATCCACCGCCAAGCCCGGCACCACGATGCCCGATGTGCTGGGCCATTTACCCGCTGCCGAGCGCGCTGCCACGGCGGAGGCGCTGGCGCATTATCTCGCCTCGCTTGGCAGTGCCCCGCCCGTCGTAGCGCGGCCGGTGCCGGAAGCCGTTGAGCGCGGGCGCAAGGTGTATCACGCCGTCGGCTGCGTGGCCTGTCACTCGCCCGAGGCACCGCTGCCCGACTCGGTGCCGCTTGGGCCGCTGGCGGAAAAGTATTCCGTCGCCAGCCTCGCAAAGTTTCTCGAGGACCCGCTCGCGGTGCGTGCCGGCGGCCGGATGCCGGACCTGAAGCTGGAGCATTTCGAGGCCGTTGACCTCGCGAGCTATCTTTTGCGCGAACAGACTAGCCCGGCCGCCTTCAAGCCGGATCCGCAACTCGCCGCGCGCGGCAAGGCGTTGTTCGCGCAGCATCGCTGTGCGGCCTGTCATCAAGTCGGCGGAGTCCCCGTGCAACCGTTGGCACCGGCGTTGAGCCAAGTGCGTCCGGAGCGCGGTTGCCTATCCGGCCAGCCGGGGGCGTGGCCGCAGTATCCGCTCTCGGAGACCCAGCGCAGCGCGGTGCGCGCCGCCCTTGCCGCTCCCGCTGCCCCATTGAGCCTCGCGGAGAATGTCGAACTTTCGCTCACGCGCTTGAATTGCCTCGCCTGTCACCAACGGGGCGAACTGGGCGGCGTCCCGGCGAATCGCAACCCGCACTTCACCGGCAAGGACGAGAATCTCGGCGACCAAGGCCGCATCCCGCCGCCACTCACGGGCGTCGGCGCGAAGCTCAAGGCCCCATGGCTGCGCGACGTGGTGGTGAACGGCGCTTCGGTGCGGCCCTATATGAACACGCGCATGCCGAAATTCGGCGCGGCCAACACCGAGGCGCTCGCGGGCTGGCTCAAGCAGCTCGACACCTTGCCGCCCGCCGAGTTCACGCGCGTGCGCCAGGCCGACAAACCGCACGAGGCGGGCCGGGACCTCGCGGGCACCAAGGGGCTCAATTGCATCGCCTGCCACACGTTCCGCGAGAAGAGCGCCGCGCCCATCCGCGCGGTGGACTTGATGACGATGGCGGAGCGACTCGAGGAAAACTGGTTCCACCACTACATGACCAGCCCGCAGCGCTTCTCGGCGCTCACCATCATGCCCGGCTTCTGGCCGGACGGAAAATCACCGCTGCCCGAGGTGCTCGGCGGCGATCCCGGCAAGCAGCGGGACGCACTCTGGCAATGGCTCGCGCGCGGCCCCGAAGCCGGCGAACCGCGCGGTCTGGTGCTGGAGCCGCTCGTCGTCGCGGTGACGGACGAGGCCGTCATCATCCGCCGCGCCTTCCCTGGCATTGGCAAGCGCGGCATCGGCGTGGGCTACCCGGCGGGCATCAGTCTCTCGTTCGACGCCGGCCAGATGCGGCTCGGCTCGCTGTGGAGCGGCGGCTTCATCGAGGCGTCAGGCATCTGGCGCGGTCAGGGCGCGGGCCAGGCCCACATCCTCGGGAAGGACACGGTGAACTTCCCGGCGGGCGTCGCTTTCGCTGTGCTCGAATCCCCGGCGTCGTCGTGGCCGACGAATCTCGTCAAGCAGGCCGAGGGCTTCGCGTTCAAGGGCTACTCGCTCGATGCCAGACAACGTCCGACTTTCCGCTACGAGGTCGGCGACGTGCTGGTGGAAGACGCGTTCCTCGACGTGAAAGCCGACCATGCGAAGCCGCACTTCCTCCGCTCGTTGAAGTTTTCCCAACGACCACCTCCGCCGGGCCTCCACTTCCGCGTAGCGGTGGACCAGCAAATCGAAACGCGGGGAGACAACACGTTCGCCGTCGGCAAGGGCCTGCTCGTGCGGCTGTCAGCCCCCGGCGTTGTGCGCGATGCCGAAGGGGCTCGCGAACTGCTCATTCCGTTGCGCGGCGCATTCACCATCGAATATCACCTAACCGGGAAGCCATGAGAAAACTGCTCTGTTTCCTAACTGTGGTCAGCATCGCATTCGCGGCAACCGCCCAAGACCTCGGCGACACCTGGGGCACCGCGGAGCGCGAGGCAGCTTATTACCGCATCGTGAACGTGCCGCTGCCGGAGGGCGTGTATTTGGAGGCCGGCAGTTTTGTTTCACTGCCGGACGGCCGGCTGGCTGTCGGCACACGGCGCGGCGAGATTCTCCTGCTGAATGGCATCACGGACGAGCACCCGCGCCCGACCGTGCATCGCTTCGCCAGCGGGCTCGATGAAGTGCTGGGGCTGGCCTGGCGCGACGGTGCATTCTACGCCACGCACGCCACCGAGGTCTCGCGCATCACCGACTCGAACGGCGACGGCCGCGCGGACCGCTTCGACACCGTGAGCGACAAGTGGGGCTTCGGGCATTACCACGAGTTTGCGCTCGGCTCGAAGTTTGACGCGCTGGGGAATCTCTACGTCGCGCTGGGGCTGTCCGAGTCCTACAACTCGAAGGCGCTGTTCCGCGGCTGGGCGCTGAAGATCACGCCCGAGGGCAAGACGATCCCGATTTGCAGCGGTCTGCGCAGCCCGCTCGGCGTGGGGCAGAACGAGCACGGCGAGATGTTCTACGTCGAGAGCCAGGGCCCGTGGAATGGCTCGTGTTCGCTCAAGCACCTCAAGCCTGGCGGCTTCATGGGCCACCCCATCAGCTTCAACTGGTATCCCTTCGCGCCGAACATGGGCCCCGAGCCGGTGAAGCCGAACACGCCGTCGCGCATGGAGATCGAACGCACGCGCGTGAAGGAGCTCGTGCCCTATGCGGTGGTGTTTCCCTACAAGAAAATGGGCCGTTCCATCTCCGCCTTCGAAGTGAACCGCTCGGGTGGGAAGTTCGGGCCATTCGAGAACCAGATTTTCGTCGGCGACTACACGTTGAGCATCGTGATGCGCGCGACGACCGAGCAGGTGAACGGCGTCTGGCAGGGCGCGTGTTATCCGTTCCGTGAGGGGCTGGGCACGGGCATCCTCGCCGTGCATTTCACGCGGGACGGCAAGCTCATCGCCGGCGGCACGAACCGCGGCTGGCCGGTGCGCGGCATGAAGGACAATCTGCTCCAGCGCCTCGATTGGACCGGCAAGACGCCCTTCGAGATCCTCGACATCCGCGCGCAGCGGGACGGCTTCGTCCTGCGCTTCACGCGACCGGTGGATGCCGCGTTGGCTGCCCGTCCGGAAAGCTACGGGCTCCAGACCTACACGCACATTTACCAGCAAGGCTACGGCAGCCCGGAAGTGGACCACACGCGTCCCACGGTCAAGGCGGCCGAAGTCGCGCCCGATGGCTTGAGCGTGCGGTTACGGGTGACGGGCCTCGTGCAGGGACATGTCCACGACTTCCACTTGCCGAGTTTCAAGGCCCGCGACGGTGAAACGCTGCTGCACGACCGGGCATACTACACCTTGAACGAGATCCCCTGACCTCAAGACAAGTTAGGTCTTGGGGGCTCGTCACTGCGAGTTGCTGGTCCCGCGTCCGCCAAGGCTATTCAAACACCGGGAAATTCCTCCGATCCTTTTGCGGGTGGGGATTTGGGTTGCTCAGAGTCCATGCCGGATTGGGTCGTCATGGGTTCATTGTCTAGTTTTTCCGTCCGGACAGCATCTTTTGGATCACGCTCCACCCAGAGATACAACACCGGTAGCAGCACCAGCGTGAGAAACGTCGAGCTGAGGATGCCCCCGATGACCACGGTCGCCAGCGGCCGCTGCACTTCCGCGCCCGCACCGCTGGCCACCGCCATCGGCACGAAGCCAAGCGCGGCGACCAGCGCGGTCATCAGCACCGGGCGCAGGCGCGTGAGCGAGCCTTCCTCGACGGCGTCCCGCAGGCTGCGGCCCTCCTCCCGGAGCTGGTTGAAGCAGGCGATCATCACCAGCCCGTTGAGCACGGCCACGCCGCTGAGGGCGATGAAGCCCACGGCCGCCGTGATGCTGAAGGGCATGCCGCGCAGCCACAGGGCGAAGATGCCGCCGGTCAGCGCCAGCGGGATGCCCGTGGCGATCAGGAAGGTCTGCCGCAGGCTGCCGAAGGCAGTGAAGATTAGCCCAAGTATAAGCACCAGCGCGGCGGGCACCACCACGGCCAGACGCTCTCGTGCTTCCTGCAGGTTCTCAAACTGTCCGCCGAACTCGTAAGTGTAGCCGTCCGGGAATTTCACCTGCTGCTTGATGCGTGCGATGCACTCGTGGACGAAGCCCTCCATGTCACGGCCGTGCACGCTCACCATCAGCGCGACCCGGCGCTGCGCGTTGGCATGGCCAATGGGCTCGACCGTCTCCGCGCTGGTCACGTCCACGATGCGGCCCAGCGGCAGCAGGCCATGCTCGCCCACGCGCACGGGCAGCGCCTTGATCGTGTCCAAGTCGGCGCGCTGGTGGTCCGGCAGGCGCACGACGATGTCACGCCGGCGGTTGCCCTCAATCATGCTGCCGACGGTTTCACCGCCGAGCGCGATGCTGACGGCGCGGTTGATCTCGGCCGAGGCGAGGTTGTGGCGGGCCAGTTCGCCGCGCCGGACATTGAGCAACAATGTGGTGGTGCGGCCATCCACTTCGAGCGCAGCCTCGCCGCCGGGCACGCTCTGAATGACGGCCTTCACCTCGTTGGCGAGGCGTTCGAGCACATCGAAGTCGGAGCCGAAAACCTTGACCGACAGCTCGGACT
>CAZQEW010000084.1:20015-20259 GCA_964591495.1 uncultured Klebsiella sp. | reverse complement strand
GCGCTCCCGCAGCAGGAAGCCTTCGACCTCGAGTATTGGCTGCTTGAGGAAGCCAAGCTCAAGCGCATGCCTGCCGAGAAAGAACTCGCGCGGCAGGTCATCATCGTGGTCGGAGCTGGCAGCGGCATCGGCAAGGAAGTCGCCCACCGCCTCGTGAAGGAAGGTGCCCACATCGTTTGCGTGGACATGAAGGCTGAGACCGCCCAGGCCACCGCCAAGGAAATCACCGACAAATACGGCGTCG
>CAZQEW010000084.1:355-19989 GCA_964591495.1 uncultured Klebsiella sp. | reverse complement strand
CCTGCGCTCGGGCTTGCCGCCAACATCGTGGATCGTGCCAGCGTGCGCGCCATGCTCGACGACGTCGCCCTCGCCTACGGCGGCTTCGACTCCATCTGCGTCACCGCCGGCGTCTTTTGGCCGAGCGACACCAGCGGCCACATCCCGGATGACAAGTGGGCCTTCACCTTCGGCGTCAACGTCACCGGCAGCTACATCGTTGGTGATGAAGCCGCCCGGACTTGGAAAGAACAGGGCTTGAAAGGCCAACTCGTCCTCACCACCTCGGCCAACGCCGTGGTCGCCAAGAAAGGCAGCGTGGCCTATGACTGCTCTAAGGCCGCCGCGAACCACCTCGTGCGCGAGCTCGCCATCGAGCTGGCTCCGACCGTCCGTGTGAACGGCGTTGCCCCGGCGACCGTTGTGCAAGGCTCCGCGATGTTCCCGCGCGACCGCGTCATCGGCTCGCTCGCCAAATACAACATCCCCTACACCGAGGACGAGGCCACCGAGTCGCTGGTGAAGAAGCTCGCGCAGTTCTACGCCGACCGCACCCTCACCAAGGCTCCCATCACGCCGGCGGACCAGGCGGAAGCCTACTTCCTGCTCGTGAGTCAGCGCCTGAGCAAGACCACCGGCCAGGTCATCACCGTGGACGGCGGCTTGCACGAGGCGTTCCTCCGTTGATCCAACACTCATGAATCTCACCGGCAAGATTGGCCTGGTCACGGGCGGCACTCGTGGCATTGGAGCTGGAGCGGCGATTGCCTTGGCGAAAGAGGGCGCGGATGTCGCCATCGTCGGGCGCACTGAGGATGACGATGCGCGTCAGACGCGGGCGGCAATTCAGGCGCTGGGCCGCCGCTGCGAACTGATTCTCGCCGACTGCGCCAAGCCCGCCGATTGCACGCGCGCCGTGGAGGAAACGGCCAAGCGGCTGGGCGGCCTGGACGTGTTGGTCCACTCCGCCGGCGGGCCGGTGAACGGCGGTCTGCTGGAGCTGACGCCCGAGGCGTGGCACGGCGCGTTTGATGTGCATGTCCATGCGATTTTCTACCTGTGCCGCGCGGCGATTCCGCTGATGCGGCCGAAGAAGGAAGGCGCGATCATCCTGATTTCCTCGACGGCCGGGAAGCTCGCCACGCCGAGTCACATCGCCTATCAGGCGGTGAAAGGCGCGATTCCGCACATTACCCGCGGCCTCGCCCGTGAATTCGCTCCGGATAACATCCGCATCAACTGCGTTGCGCCGGGCGTCATCCGCACGAAGTTCCACGAGAAGATGTCGGCGGAGCAGAGGAAGCTGAATTTGGAGCACCGCATCCCGCTCAAGCGTGAGGGCACCCCCGAGCAGGTGGCCGAGGTCATCCTCACCCTGGTTAAAAACGACTACATCACCGGTGACACGGTGACGATAGACGGCGGGCTGACGATGCGCATCGCCTAGTCTGAGCGCAGGCCGGCCCGGAAGTTTTGCGCCTTTCCTCCAACCCGTTTCGCGTCTCCCTCCCGGTCCGCGGTGGGATCTTCAATGAGCTCTCAGGCCGATTATCTCGGCACCGCATTTACCTCGAACTCGTTTCGTCCCCCCACCACGACCCGTCCGGTGATTTGCCCTCCAGTGCTTGATTGGGTTTGCATGGGCTGAATAAAGGCATCCGCCTGCGGTTTGAGAGAGGTGGCTTTGCTTTCGGTTGCCTTCAGGGCGACTGCTTGGGTTGCAACAGTGCCTGAGCCACCCAAGCGAGCCTCCTCAATGGCGGGCGATGCGGGCGAGGATTGACGGATGGTGGGCTGCCACTCGCCTCGAAACTCAACGAGTTGGTTGAGCTTGCGGCTGAGCCCGGTCGCGACGAATCGGTAATTCACCTGCGCGTTTGGCGCGGTTGCATCGTTGGCTTGTGCCTGCTGATCGAAACGCTTGCCTAGGTCGCCGGAAGCAGCTTGCTTGGCTGCCAGATCTTCGGTCGGCACCGGCAAGACAGCTCCCTCGTAGGTCGAGCCGTCGGCATCAACGATCCGGATCCGGTCGTCCCTCCGCTCAAAAGTGAAGTCTCTCATCACCTCTGGCACGGGCGGAGAATTAAAGTTCTGCCGGTAAAGCGAGCGGCCATCCAACTGCCGGAATCGCTGCTTGGCGGAGACCTGATCTCCGCTCGGAACGGGTTGCGGGGACAACATGCTTCTGCTCGAAGCTACGGCGGGGAGAGGGACGGAAGCTGCGGCACCGCTTGGAATTCCCAATTTGGCTGCATTCCCGCCAATGAAGTCATCCGTCGGGTTTGGTTTTGACTGCGAATTCTTGGTGGGGGCGGCCTGATTTGCCTGCGGTTGCGCCTCCGATTTCATGGCTTTGGCGAGTGCGGTAAGCCCGCCTGAGGCGCCCTTATCGGCAACCATTCGATCGACAGGAAGATCCGCGTCCCGGCTCACGGCTGCGTCCGTTTTTGCCAGGGAAACGCCGCTGGTGACAGCTTGGTCGCGTGTGCCTGGTTCAAGAGCCAATTTACGCGTGGGAGGAGCGGCCGCTGATTCCGTCCGGCGGACTGCTTCCTCGAGTTGCCCGGAAGCGGCCGTGCCGTTGCCCTTGGGTTGGGCATCATTGGGTGAAGCCGTTGGGCTCGTTGCGGAAACTTTGCCCTCGCCCGAGGCCGGGGCGGGCGGCATCCGGCGGGCCAGGATTTCCTTCTCTCGCAATGCCCCGCCTGCTGCCCTGATGGATGGGGCAGGGGACATCGGGGGATTTTCCACAGGCGTGGTCGCAGGCAAGGAATCAGGGAAGATGTTTTGCCGGGCTGTCTGTTGCGGGTCATTACGGAGGATCAGGAGCACGAAGGCCAGACAGGCAACCATTCCGCCGCCCCAAAGTGCCTGGGGCCGATAACGCGCCCAGAAACCTTGCTGCTGATTCGACATGACAAAAGACCGCACAAAATTCTTGGCGGCTTCCTCGGAAGTCAGCAGCGGCCGGTTGGCGTTCCGCGCGACTTCGCCTTGCAGCATGCGTCGCGTCGCTGGGTGCAGTTCGAGCGGCGTGCCCAGCTGCGTGCGGCGGCGCTGCTTGTAGGCAAGAAGGTCTTTCTCTATATCGCTGGGGGGTAGGTTCGCCATGCGGGCGGTCAGGTTCTGGAAGTGGGAATTAACCGGGCTGGATGCTCCATTCAGGAGTGTCGGCGATGTCAGCCTTCAGGCTGAGGGATTTGAACGGAATGCTTGCTCGGTGCTTCATCGTCTCGATGGGTTAGACGGGGAAACCGCTGCTTTGCCCGCGTCGAACAGGGAACGGACCAATTCTTCGAGCTTATCGAGGCATTTGCTAAGCCGGGAACTGACGGTTTTCTCGTTCAGGTGCAGGGCTCGGCTGATTTCTTCATAGCTGAGGTCGGCAAAGTAACGCAGCTCAATGATTTCCTGACAAGGACCGCCAAGCTGGACGAGCGCCTGGCCAATCAGCAACGACCTTTCTCCCTGAAGCAGCGCGCTGTCAGGCCCGGGCTGGCGACACGGCGCATCGAACGTCCGGCCGGTCTGGGGATCTTCCGCGTGGAGCGGGAATGTCGACTGGCCGCTTCCACGTTTGGCTGCCCGCTGTTTCTCCAAAAAATCACGTGCCTTGTTGCCCGCGATGCGAAAGAGCCACGTTTGCAGCTGACAGTCGCCGTGGAAATTGCCGATGTGTTTGATCACGGACAGGAACGTTTCCTGCGCGATCTCGTCCGCGTCCTCGCGTGTGAACTGCGCCGAGAGCTGAAAGACGTAACGGCCCACGGCTGCATAATGCAGGTCGAACAACTCGTCCCACGCCTGTGCCTCGCCGCGCCGACACCGTGCGACCAGTTCAGACTCCGCCGTGGAACTCATACCTGGTCACGCTACCAAGTCTCGTTGGCCAAGGCGAGATCTGGCGCGGCCATGGGGGTGGTTTTCTGATTGAATGTGTCGGGCGGCGGCAGATACTGCGCGCGCATTCGATTCCCCCGGCCTGACGAGGGATGAAAGGTGTCGCGCGCATGAGCCAAGAGCAGTATTTGAAAGCCCCGTGCGCCCACTGCCACGGGCGTGTTTCCTTCCCCGCCAGCGCGCGCGGGATGACCATTACCTGTCCGCATTGCGGGCAGCAGACGGTCCTTGACGCGTCGGCTGACGCGCCTGAATCCGCCGCTCCAACGCCCGAAGCTGCGCCCCGTCCCGTGGCCAAGCCGGCAGCTCAGGCCAAGGTCACTGCGGGGAAGCCCTTGACTGAGGCGCAAAAGGCCGCGGCCGCCGCAGCCCGAGCCATCAACCCCGTGGCCCGCCCGGCGGCAAAGTCCGGCCCGAAACCGGCAGACAAGAAGAGCATCGTCGTGAAGGCGCAATGGCAGGACGATGAGGCTGACTCAGCCTCCGCCAAGCCGTTACGCTGTGACTTCTGCGGCACCAAAATTCCCACGGGGGCCGACAAGTGTCCCGATTGCGGCACAGTTGTTCCCGCCAAATCCGCACCACCCGCGCCCATGAGCCGGTTCCGCCGGATCGGGTTGGTGCTGACCTTTGTGCTCGCCTTGGTGGCAGCCGGCCGGTGGGGCATGTATTACTGGGAGAAGCGTCCCAAGCTCGGCAAGGACGGCAAACCCAAGCCCGAAGGGGTCGAGCTGCTCAATCACTCGCTGCAGCCGCAGCCCGGCACCAGCCTCCTGTATGTGCGGGGAAATGTGACCAACCATTCGGATGTCGCGTGGTTCGATGTGAAGGTCGAGTGTGAGCTCCTCGACAAGGCCGGCGCTTCGCTCGGGAAATTCTCCGACACCAAAACCGTGCTCGACGCCCATAAGCTTTTCCCCTTCAGCATCGCCGTGCTGGACCCCGACGCGAAGAGCTACACCAATATCAAAGTCACCGCCGTCCGATGATCCGGCCAGAATTTCCCAATTACCGGCCGCGCCGGCTCCGCCAGTCGCCCGTGCTCCGCAAAATGGTTGCGGAAACCCAGTTGGCTGCACACCAGCTCGTGTTGCCGTTTTTTGCGCGACCCGGGAAGCGGGAGCGTCGCCCGATCGGATCCATGCCGGGGGTGTTTCAGTTGAGCATTGATGAGCTTATCAAGGACGCCACGTCCGCCCATCAGGCGGGCGTGCCCGCGGTCTTGCTCTTCGGAATTCCCGACAAGAAGGATGAAAAGGCATCCGGCGCCCACGCACGAAATGGCATTGTGCAGCAGGCCGTCCGCGCATTGAAACGCGAATTGCCCGGCTTGTTGGTCATCACGGACGTCTGCCTGTGCGAATACATGAGCCACGGCCATTGTGGCATCGTGCATCGCGCGGCGGGCAAGGTGCTCAATGACCCCAGCCTGCCTCTGTTGGCCCGGACGGCTGTCAGCCATGCCGAAGCCGGTGCGGACGTGGTGGCCCCCAGCGACATGATGGACGGGCGCGTGCGTGCCATCCGCACCGCGCTGGACGCGGCAGGATTCACCGATACCCCGATCCTTTCCTACGCGGCCAAGTATGCCTCGGCATTTTACGGCCCGTTCCGTGAAGCTGCCGAGTCGGCCCCGCAGTTTGGCGACCGTCGCAGCTATCAAATGAACGCCGCCAATGCGGAAGAGGCCATTCGTGAAGTTGCCTTGGACATCGCCGAGGGCGCGGACATGGTGATGGTGAAGCCTGCGCTTGCCTATCTCGACATCCTGCATCGGGTGAAGACCACCTTTGGCTATCCGACCGCCGCCTACGCCGTGAGCGCCGAATACTCGATGATCAAGGCCGCCGCAGCCAAGGGGTGGATAGACGAGAGAGCGGTGACCTTGGAGGCGTTGCTGGGGATGCGGCGCGCCGGTGCCGACGTGATCATCACGTATTCAGCGAAGGAAGTTTGTGGCTGGCTGAAGGGCTGAGCGATCAGTTGATCGCCGGCGTCGGCATGATGTTGCCCGCCATGGCTGCCTGCCGATGGCTAGTTGCCGCTCATGACCATCACGAGCGCAACAATGATCACCACCACGATGAGCACGCCCACGCCGATGAAGACCCACTTGAGCTTATTGCTCTTCTTCTTGAACGGGGAGTTCTTATCAAAAGAGGTGATCTTCTGCGTGCCGGTCTCCAGTTCGTTCAGCTTTACGCCCTGCGGCAATACAGCCGTTTTATCCAACACCTTCTTGCCGGTAGCGCCGGTGGGCGTAGAGGCTTCGAGTCTGGCCTCAATGGAACCGAACCGAACTGTTTGGCCCACCGCAAGCACCTGCTCGGTGACTTGTTCGCCGTTGATGAACGTGCCGTTCGTGGAATCCAAGTCCTTGATCACGACGTCATTGCCGCGCAGCAAAACTTCGCAGTGATGGCTTGAAACCGAGGGGGCAGGGATTTGAAAGTTATTGTCCTCCAGCCGTCCGACCGTGGAACGATCCGCCTTCAACTCGAACGACCGTCCGGTAAAGCCTTCGGTCAATAAAACAAGTCGCGGCATATGTCGTTTGAATTAACCGCATTATTCCCGCGACCATCAGCAAGTCAAACCGTTTTCCCGGCGCGCCCCAGCATCATCGACGGTGATCGCCAGTTTTTTTCCGCCTGAAGATTGACAAACTTCCGCGGAATCCCAATTGTTCCGCCCTCTTTGGCTGCCTCGGTAGCTCAGTTGGTAGAGCAGTTGACTCTTAATCAATTGGTCGTAGGTTCGAGTCCTACCCGGGGCACCACCCCACTGCCAAGGGATTCCTTGCCTCGTTCTGCATCCGTGTCTAGCCTCTGCCTGTCCGGCGCATGATTCGTTCCTTTGCCTTCACCACCCAAGGCCGCCTGCACACGAAGGACATTGACGTGTTCCTCATGCCCACGCTGCTGGCCGATACGAACCTGTTTCTTTGGGTTGATTTGGAAGCTTCAACGGCGGAGGAAGCCAAGACCATCTTGGGCGGCATCTTCCACTTTCATCCGCTGTCGATTGAGGACTGCATCAACGCCACCCCCAACCCAAAGGTGGAGCAATACACCCCCAAGGATGAGGATCAGTTTTCGCCCTATCTTTTCATGGTCATCCACGCGGTGGACTACAGCCGCAAGGACGGCGTCTTTGCCACCAGTGAACTGAACTTCTTTTTGGGGAAGAACTTCCTCGTGACCTATCACGATGTGCCGCTCAAAAGCGTCTCGGCCACCGCTGAACGGGCCACCCGCGGCACCATGCACATCGCCCGGGCTCCGGACCGGGTGGCCCATACGCTTCTGGACACGCTGGTGGACAACTACAAGCCCGCGATGGAGGAGCTCTCCATCGAAATCGCGGAGCTTGAGAACGACGTCGTTGAGCATCCCAACCAGCGCACCCTCAACAAGATCATCGGCATCAAGCGCGAGGTGCTGCACCTTCGCCAGATCATTGGCCCTCAGCAGGAAGTGCTCAAGCGGTTCGCTGATGGGGAGTTCAAGCTCATCCGTGCCCACTTGGTGCCCTACTACCGCGACATCTACGACCGGCTGTTTCACATCTCCAATCTGGCCCAAGGCTACACGGATTCGCTCACTGGCATTCTGCACATCCACCTGAGCATGACCTCAAACAAGACCGGCGAGACGGTCAAGGCGTTGACGCTGATCACGATCGTCACCACGCCTGCGATGATGATCGGCACATGGTATGGCATGAACTTCGAGTCCATGCCGGAAGTGAAATGGTTGCACGGCTATTCTTTTGTCTTCGGCCTTACCGCCGTGACCACGCTGGCGACTTGGTGGTATGTGAAAAAGCGCAAATGGTTCTGACCGTCAGGTCGCTCGCAATGCGGAAGCGGCCAGGTTGCCCTTCCGCCCGGTGGTTCCATTCTGCCACCCCCGATTCGAATGCCTGCCAAATCCAGCTTCCTTGACAAAGTCCTCGGCCGCATCGGGCGTCTCGATGCCGAGGGGCTGCAGACGGTCATACAGCGGCTCGCACGGGAACGGAGTTTTTTGGAAACCCTGTTTGATGTCATTGAGGACGGGGTGCTCGTGGTGGATGAACAGGGGCGGGTCATTTACTTCAACCAGTCTGTCACCAGTCTGTTAGGCCTTCAGCACGACGCTGATGAAGGGCAGCCGATCACGGATTTTTTGCCGGGTCTGGACTGGAAAAAACTCGCGCGCTGGGATCGGACCGGCGGACCGCAGGTCGTGCGGCACGAGTTGGAAGTCGAGTGGCCACGCCCGCGTTTCCTGCGACTCTACGCCGCGCCGCTGGATGGTGAGGCCACCGGTGCCTCCGGGGTTGCCCTGATTCTGCATGATGCCACCGAGGCCCGGCAGAAAACCTTTGAAGCCATCGAAAGCGAGCGGATGCAGGCCCTCACCCTGTTGGCCGCCAGCGTGGCGCACGAGCTCGGCAACCCGCTCAATGCCCTGCACATCCACCTGCAGCTCATCGAGCGCGAACTGAACAAGCTGCATGTGCCGGACTCGGGTCCCAAGACCGCCCGATTGACCCGTCAGCGTCCGGGGCGACGTTCAGAGGCCGATTCGCTCAATACGGTGGAAAAGCTCCGCAGCTACCTCAGCGTCGCAAAAGGCGAGATCACGCGGCTGGATTACATCATCTCCCAGTTTCTCCAGGCGATTCGGCCATCCCCGCCCAAGTTAAGTCCCGCGTCACTCAATGACGTGATCCGGGCTTCACTGGCATTGCTCGGACCGGAGCTGAAGAACCGACACCTTCACGTCGAGCAAAAGCTCGCCAACAGCCTGCCCTTTGCCCCAATGGATGCCGCGCAAATCCAGCAGGTGCTCGTCAACCTGATCAAGAACGCCATGCAGGCGATGACCAAGGGCGGCACCCTCACCCTGACCACCGGCGAGGGGGCGGGCGGCGTATGGTTCAGCGTCAACGACACCGGCGGCGGCATCCCGCAGGAGCAGATCAACCGCATCTTCGAGCCGTTCTACACAACCAAAGCCAAAGGCACTGGCTTGGGGCTCATGATTGTTCAGCGCATCGTCCGCGACCACGGCGGCCGCGTGGAATTGGAAAGCCGGCTGGAGGAGGGCACCCAGTTTCGCGTCTGGCTTCCCCTGCACGAGCGCAGGCCCAAATTGCTGGCGGCAAAGCTGCACGACTGATTGAGCGCTCTCTCCGGGTGGCGTTTTGATTTCGACCTCCGCTCGTAATCCGCGAACGCCCACGGTTGTCACCCGCCCGCAGACTGGGCTAGTATGGCCGCCAACTGAATGCTGACGTGTCGATGAATCACCCCAACGTCCTCATCGTGGATGATGAGAAACCGACGCGCGACGGCCTGCGCGCCGCGCTAGAGGACCGTTACGACGTGTATGTGGCTGAGGATGCCGCCACCGCGATGAACTTGCTCGAGCAGGAGCATTTCGCCGTGCTGCTGACGGACCTGCGCCTGCCCAAGGAGGACGGCCTCAAGCTAATCGCCCGCGCCAAATCGCTGCCCAAGCCGCCGGTCTGCATCCTGATGACCGCCTACGGCTCCGAAGATGTGGCGGTCGAAGCCATGAAGCGCGGGGCGGACGACTACATTGCCAAGGGCAAGATGCAGATTGAGGAGCTGGAAATGCGCATTGCCCGCGCGCTCAAAGGCCAGAAGCTCGAGGAAGAGAACCAACAGCTCCACCAGCGGCTCGAACGCAAGTTCGGCGTCGAGCACCTCATCGGCGAGTCACCGCTGATGCGGGAGATTTTGGAGACGATTCAAACTGTCGCGCCCAGCCGCGCCACCGTGCTCATCACGGGCGAAAGCGGGACGGGCAAGGAGGTGGTCGCCAAGACCATTCACCAGCTCAGCCCACGCGCGAGGGCTCCGCTCATCACCGTGCACGCGGCCGGCCTGCCTGCCAACCTGCTGGAGAGCGAGCTTTTCGGCCACGAGAAGGGCGCATTCACCGGTGCCCACGAGCGGCGCATCGGGCGCATCGAGCAGGCACAGGGCGGCTCGTTGTTCTTCGACGAGATTGGCGAGATCGACGCCACCGTGCAGGTGAAGTTGCTGCGGTTCCTGGGCGAACGCACCTTTGAGCGCGTCGGCTCCAGCAAGACCATCACCTCCGATGTTCGGCTTATCGCGGCGACCAACAAAAATCTGGTCTCGCTCGTGCAGGCCGGCGCGTTCCGCGAAGACCTGTTCTTCCGGCTCAAGGTCGTTGAAATTCACCTGCCGCCGTTGCGCGAACGGCCGCAGGACATCCCGCTGCTCGCGCAGCATTTTCTCCGGGACTCCGCTGCCGAGAATGGCAAGGATGTGAATGCCATCGCGCCCGATGCCCTCGAGTTGCTCATGGCTTACAAGTGGCCCGGCAACGTGCGCGAGCTGCGCACTGCCGTTGAACACGCCGTTGTCTTCGCCCGGGGCAACGCCGTCGGCGCGCGGGACTTGCCCCAGAACATCCGTCTTGGTCAAAGCAGCCTGCCCACGCCCGTTGCCAAAATGGCGACGGGTGACCTAAACGTCCACGAGGTGGAGAAGGAGCTGGTCGTGCGGGCGCTCAAGGAATGCGACGGCAACCGAAGCGCAGCCGCCAAAAAGCTGGGGGTCAGCCGGCGCACGTTGCACCGCAAGCTGCACGAGTTTCACCTGGAGGGTTTTTGAGCCAAGCCACCCGTCCATCCAAGCCGACGGCCAGAAGCGGGCGCCATCTCCACCCGAATACTTGCGCTCCGTCGGCAGCCCCCTTCAGTTCATTGAAGCCGGAAGCGCCTCCGCTTTTTTGCGTATGGCTCCCGTTGCTTGAAAGGTGTCAGCTTCAGCCAAGCCTTTCGCTGGTCGGCCCGGGTTGCTCCGCATTCGCCAGCTGAAGCCGCCTATGCCCACGCTCCAAGAACTCATTCATTCCTTTGAGGAAGGTGCGGGCGCGCGGGCAATGAAGTGGTTTGGTTTCGCGGTGGCCTTCATCGCTTTGGCGGTGGCCTACGACCTGCGGGGTTGGCGCAATTTCTCCAGCCCGGAGGCAATGGACGCCGCACAACTCGCGCGCAATCTCGCCGAGGGACGCGGCTTCACCACGCAGTTCATCCGCCCCGCCAGTCTCTACCTGCTTGGAAATCGCGCCGGGGCCGGGTCGCTCACCAACGCGCATCCTGATCTCGCCAACGCACCGGCCTATCCGGCCCTGCTCGCGGGAGCGATGCGCCTGCTGCCTCTCACCTACCAGATTCCCGCCGACGATCAGACCCGCACTTTCCAGCCCGAACTCGCCATTGCCTGGGTGAATCAGGGGCTCTTTCTCGTGGCCCTGTTGCTGGCGTGGCGGTTGGCGCACACCCTATTCGACCCCTTGGTGGCGTGGCTTTCCGCAGCTGTCCTGCTCGGTGCGGATTTGTTGTGGCGGTTCAGCATCTCCGGTCTGCCGACCATGCTGGCGCTGGTGATTCTGCTGTTGCTCGCCCATTTGCTGGTGGCCGCTGAGCGCGGCGGGCGCGAGGAAACTTGGGGAGCAGCGCGGCTCTACCTGGCCGCGTTTGTGGCGGGCGCACTGGCTGGCGCATTGGGCCTGACCCGTTATGGGTTGGCGGTGCTGGTGCTGCCCGTGATGTTCTTCTTTAACATCTGCTTCAGTTCGCGCGCCCTCAGTCTCGGCATGACGGCGCTCATCGGCTTTGCGGCGGTGATGACGCCGTGGCTGCTGCGTAACCACGAGTTGAGCGGCCGGCTCTTCGGCACCGCCGGGCTCGCCGCCTATCAGACTACGGAACGCTTTCCATCCGACCGGCTGGAACGCCTGCTGAATCCTGAGAATGACCTGACGCATGAAGATCTTCGCCAGGTCGGACTCGACGAACTCCTTTACAAGCTCGGGGACCGTCTGCCCGGCATTTTGCAAAACGATCTGCCGCGGCTGGGCGGGAGCTGGGTCACTGGGTTGTTTCTGGCCGCGTTGCTAGTGCCATTCCGGAATCCATCGCTCGCGCGTCTCCGCCTGTTCACGCTGATGTGCCTGCCATTCCTGGCCGTGGCGCAGGCGCTGGGCCAGACGCGGCTTACCGCGCTCTCGCCCGACGTCAACGGCGAGAACCTGCTGGTGGTGCTGGCACCGTTGGTGTTCATCCTCGGAGCGGGCATGTTCGTGGTGTTGCTGGATCAGCTCGAGCTGCCGCCGTTCGCCGGGCGCAGCATCGTCATCGGCTTGTTTCTTGTGGTTGCGTGTGCGCCGCTGCTCTTCGGCTTGGGCCGCACCCCGCGTCCGCCGATGGCCTATCCGCCTTACCACCCGCAGGTCATCCAGGAGCGGGCGGCCTGGCTGGGCGAACGAGAATTGATAATGAGTGACATGCCGTGGGCCGTGGCTTGGTATGGCCGACGCGACTGCGTTTGGTTGCCCGCCAATGTGGCCGAAGGCTTCCATGCCTTGAATGCAGTGCGTCCAGTGGCCGCCCTGTATCTCACTTCGCTGACCTTGGACCAGCACCTCGTCTCCGAAATGGTCGAAGGCGAGGACCGTATCTGGGGTGATTTTGCCGCCAACGCCGTGGTCAGGCGCGAGATCCCGGATAACTTCCCGCTCAAATACGCTTTCTCTGAGGGTTTTCCCCACCAACTCTTCCTGGCGGACCGCGAACGGTGGAAGGCGCCCCCTGCCGCGGCCCCGGCTTCCACTATCCGTTAAGCGGGGCTGGTCTTTCGCCCGAGCACCTTGATCAACGAGCTGTTGTCGAGCGGGCCCAGGCCGGCGGCTTCGGCGGCAGCGAGCAGTGTGCGATGGACTTGCGTAAGCGGCAGATCCAGCTGCCGCGCACCCGCTTCGGCCAGCATGATGCGCACATCTTTCAGGTGCTGGGAAAGCCTCGCCTGCGGGGTGAAATCTTCCGTGACCATCTTCATGCCTTTGGTTGCCATGATGGTGGAGTAGGCTTGGCTGGCCAGCAGCACATCGAGTGCGACCTGCCGGGAAAAGCCGAGCGCCTCCGCGAAGCACAGTCCCTCCGCCAAGGCGGCACGGTTCAGGCCCAGCACGAGGTTGGTCACCAGTTTCATGCGGGCACCGCTGCCGCACGGCCCGACGTGCACCACCTTCGGCGTCAGGACGCGCAGCAGCGGCCGCGCGGCGGCGAATGCTTTGGCATCAGCCCCAACCATGGTGAGCACGTCATCGCCGGTGGCGACCTGTTCGCTGTTGCCGGAAACGGTGGCGTCCAGATACCGGACGCCGAGGGCGGCGAGCCGCGCGTGAATGACTTCTGCCTGGCCCGGTTCGCCGGTTGTGGTGTCGAGGATGAGCTGGCCGGGGCGAAGCGCGGCGCCGGCTTCGCGGAGGACTTGTTCGGTTTCCCGGAGCGTGGGCAGGCTCAGCAGCAAACGGTCGCACCGGCGAAAGACGGCGGCATTGCCGTGCACCAGCCGGACGCCAAGCCGGCGGGCGCCCTGCCGGCTGGTGGCCGCCACATCAAAGCCGGTCACCTCCCAGCCCGCCTGGACCAGCCGCCGGGCGAAGGCTTGGCCCATCAGGCCGAGGCCGATCACCCCGACACGTTTGGGGGCGGGAGCGCGGAGGTTCATGGCTTGAGCTGGCTGAGGGTGATGACATCGCCGGGCTGCAGGGCGGGGCCGGGCGTGCCCGCCGCGAGGCGGGCGGTGTTGGTGGCGGTGATGACTTCGTTGCCGCGCAGGAGCTGGATGGCTTTGAGCGCGGCGCTGGCCTCGCCGGTCTTCGTGGCCGCGTAGAGTTTCATGCCTTCGGTCCATGGGATCTGCCGCGTTGTGCCCGTCGCAGTGTCCACGACCGTGATGAAGGCGGTCTTCGCAATGGAACCGGCAACCGAGCCGGTGGTCGTGACGGCCGTCTGGGCCACGGTTGCCCCGCCTGAGACGGCTGCCCGCGCGACCTTGCCTCCGCTGGACAAGGCGGTGGTGGCGGTCTTGCCCACGACTTTGCCCGTTGTGGTCACGACCTGGGTGCCGCTGGAGCAGGCGGCGAGCAGGATGAGGCAGCCCAGACAGGGGAACAGGATTTTGGGCAAGAGCATGGTCAGGTCAGGGTCAGCAGGCTGACTTCGGGGCGGCAGTTGAAGCGGACACCGTGGAGATTGCCAACGCCGCGTGTGGTGAAAATCCAGCGGTCGTTCCAACGGTTCAGTCCGGCGACGTAGCGGTGGTCGCGCACCGGGGCAAACGGGGTGCCCAAGAATGGCAGGCGGCACTGGCCGCCGTGGGTATGGCCGCACAACGCGAGGTGCCAGGGGTAGCCGGCGACCGCGTCCTTCCCGTCCGGATTATGCATCAGCGCGAGCGTGGCGGTGTTCGGCCCGGCCGGAGCGCTGAAGGCTTCTTTTGCGAGCAGTTCCTCGGCCCACAAGTCACCCAAGCCGACGAGGCGGAGCTGGCGTCCGCGCAGGTCGATGTCCTCCGATTGGTTTAACAGCAACTTGGCTCCCGCCGCGGCGAGGCACTTGCGGACTTCGCCGTGGTCAGCGTGGCCACCATAGCGCGGGCGCGCGGCCCACTTGCCGCCGTCGTGTTTGCCAAGGCAGGCAAACGTCGGTGCGGTGGCAGCCAACGGCTTGAGGACCTCGGCGTAGTCGGCGAAGCGCGAGAAGTGTTTTGTGATGAAGTCGCCCGTGATGCAGATGAGGTCGGGCTTCTCCGCGAGGCCAAGCTGAATGGCCTTGGCGATGAATTCCAGCGGGACGTGCCCGGATGCATGCAGGTCCGAAAGATGCAGGACGCGGAGGGGGGCCGCCTCGGTCGGGCCGAGTTGGACGGTGTGATGGGAAACCTCCAGCCAGCCCGGCTCAAGTAACCTCGTATAGGCCGCGCCTGCCACTGCGAGGAAGCTCGCGCCCAGCAGCAGCCGACGGCGGGATAGCCGGGCCCGCTGCGCGGGGGGCGGGGCGGGGGCGGGGTTCACGGCACGGTTCGGCTTGGTGTGCTACCGGTGGGGCTACGCGGGGAGGACGTGACGCTTGATGATTTCGTAGGCCGCCGTCGAGTCGAGTTGGTGGGCGGGCAGGAGATCGTGCCGTTCGGTGATCAGCACGGGCCACTCGGCCGGGTTGGCCGGGCGGACGCCGTGCGAGCCCTTGACCAGTGAAGCGTCGAGGGGGACGACATCCATCAACATGCGGAAACCAAGTTTCTTCTTCAGCAGCTTGCCGGCGACCTTGAGCTTCGGTGCCCGGAGCTTGGGGTCCAGAAAGAGTTCCACGGGGTCGTAGCCGGGCTTGCGATGAATGTCCACGCACCGGGCAAAGTCCGGAGCGCGGCGGTCATCCAGCCAGTAGTAGTAGGTGAACCATGCATTCTCCTTGGCCACGGCGATGAGGTCACCCGCCCGTGGATGGTTGATGCCCGCGGCCAGCTTTTCCCGCTCCGCCAGCACGGCGGCGACGCCCGGCGTGAACTCGACGACGGACCGGACCTGGTTGAGCAGCGCGGTGTCGTTGACGTAGATGTGCGCGACCTGGTGGTCAGCCACGGCGAAGACGCGGCTCGCGCCGGCGTCCAGCAGCTCCAGACCGAGTTCCTCCTTCACCGTGAGCCAGCCCTGCTCCCGGAAGATGCGGTTCAGGTGGATGGCCGTGTCCACTTGCGCGATGCCGTATTCGGAGAGCAAGACCACCTGCACCTGTCGCTTTTGGAAGAAGAGGATCAGCTCACCGACCAGTTCGTCGATCAGGAGCAGATCCCGTCCGATGTCCGGATGCTTCGGGCCCAGGCGCTGCAGATTGTAGTCAAGGTGGGGGAGATAAACGAGGTTCAGCGTCGGCTTGAACCGTTTCTCCATCCACTTGGCCGATTCGGCGATCCACCGTGACGCGCAATCTGGTCCGCCGGCCGGCGATTGGACGCCGGCGCTTGGTCCCCAAAAACCGGGAAATGGAAACTCCCCGAGCTCACGCTTGATCTCGTCGCGGATGGAATAGGGCCAGGAATAGATGTCGAACACCTTGCGGCCGTCCGCCGGATACATCGGGCGCGGCGTGATGGACCAGTCGGCGGTGGAATACATGTTATACCACCAGAAGAGCTTCGCGCAGGTGAAGTGGTGGTCGTGCGCGCGCAGATCATCCCAGATTTTCCGGCCGTGAACGATCTTGTTGGATTGTTTCCAGAACTGCACCTCGGCCAGCTCGCGGTGATACCAGCCGTTGCCCACGATGCCGTGCTGCGCGGGTTTCGTGCCGGTGAGGTAGTTCGACTGGGCCGTGGTCGTGACGGCGGGAAAGGCGGGGTCGAGATTGACCACTGCGCCGCGCTTCCGGAACGCGGTAATGCGGGGCGTGCGCTCGCCGAGCAGCACTTCCGTGAGGCCGACGACGTTGAGGACGGCGGTGCGGTTCATCGCGCCGCAGCGTGCCAGCCTCAGCCCGCCACCGCGACGATTTTCCGCGTCCGCGCGGCGTGCCGTTCCTGCAATCGCAGGATGGCCTCGGCGACCGTGGGCAGGTTCATCTCGTGCACCTCAACGCCCTGGCCGATGGCCTCCAGAAGGGTAATCGTCAACTCACCGCCGAGGTGCTCGCGAAATTCGATGAGGCCGGTGAGCACCATCAGGTTGCCCTCGGAGTCAGTGTGCAGCAGTTCGGAGGCAAAGAGATCAAAGCCGAGCTTCTCCAGCAGCACCAGCACACGTTCGCTGCTTGCGACGTCCAGCAGCCCGATCTTCTTTGCGTAGAGCACATCCAGCGCGATGCCGATGGCGACGGCTTCGCCGTGCCGGATCTTGTATTCGGACAACTGCTCCAGCTTGTGCGCCGCCCAGTGGCCGAAGTCCAAGGGGCGCGCGCTGCCGAACTCAAACGGATCGCCGCTGGTGGCGATGTGGGTGAGATGCAGCTCGGCGCAGCGGTAGATGAGCCGCTGCATCGCCGCCGGCTCGAACGCGGCCAGCGCCTCGGCGTCGCGCTCGATGGCGTTGAAAAACTCCGCGTCGCGAATGCAGGCGACCTTCACGGCCTCGACGTAGCCGGCGCGCTTGTCGCGGGCGGAGAGCGTCGCAAGGAGCTGGAAGTCATTGATGACGGCGAACGGCGGACAAAACGTTCCAATAAAGTTCTTCTTTCCAAACGCGTTGACACCGTTTTTCACGCCCACGCCAGAATCATCCTGGCTCAGGGTCGTCGTCGGGATGCGCACATGGCGGATGCCGCGGTGTGCCGTGGCCGCCGCGAGGCCCACCATGTCCAGCAACGCGCCGCCGCCGACGCAGAGCAGGTAGGCGTGGCGGTCAATGTGGTAGCGGTCGATCTGCGAGTGGATTTCCGAGACGTGGAAGTAGGAGTTCTTCACCCGCTCGCCGCCCTCGACCACGATGGGCGAGCGCACCAGTTCCAACGCATCGCCGTGCATGGCGAAGTAATCGGCGATGGCCTTCTCCAAGCCGGGCTGGGCCTTGGTCAGCGCCTCGTCCACCACGACCAGCGCCTTGCGCCGCGTCACCCCGCCGCCCCCCACGAGCACGTCGCGGAGCACGGGGTTCGCCGGATTGAAGACGCCATGGGTGAAATGCACCTGATGACGCCAACTGACCTGAATTGTCCGTTCTATGCTTGGCACGGGATGAAATTGCAGCGCGAAAAGGACGAAGGCCAGCGGGGAATCATTCGTGCGAGCTAGGCCGCTTTACTTCGCCTCCAGCTTCTTCTTGAGCGTCTCCAAGTCTTTCTTCAGCTCGCGGTTGGACTTCTGGAGGTCGAGCACTTCGGTGCGGAGACCCTTCAAGTCCTCGCCGGGCTTGCGGGCGGTGCGGAGTTGGACGAGGGCCTTCTCGGCGGCGGCTTTCTCCGGGCGGTCGGCGGCGAGGGCGGTGAAGGTTTCGACTGCGGCGATGGCGCGCGGGTCTTCCAGCGTGCCCAGCGCGGTGATGGCGGCGAGGCGGACACGTTCTTTCGGCGAGTTGACGCGGGCGGTGAGGAAGTCGCGGACGGCGTCTTTCTTCGCGTCGTTGCGGGCGAGCGTGCCCAGCGCATCAAGACCGGCGGAGAAGACGGTGCTCATCAAGGTGGACTCACGGGACTGGAGCGCGGCCAGTAGCGGCGCGATGAACGCGGGGTCATCTTGCGCCTTCATGCCGGCGATGGCGGCTTCGGCGAGGCGGTCGCGGTAGCTCGGAGTGTTGAGGAACTTGACGAGCAGGTCGCGGGCTTCGGGCTTCGCGTAGGGGCCGAGGGCGCGGAGGGCGGTGGCTTGGATACCGGGATTTTTCTCGGCGGCGAGCACCTGCTTCAAGGCGGCGAAGGCATCCTCGTGGTAGAAGCCGCCGAGTGCGCTGACGATGGCATTGCGGACGCGGGCGTCGTTGGCGAGTGCCGGCGGCTTCCAGCCGCCGTCCGTGGTGTTTTTCGCATTAGCCGCGCCCTTCGGTCCGGACGCTCCGGACGGCGGCTGGAAGCCGCCGGCACTGGCAATCAGCGCCCCGAGCGAATCATCAGTGCGGGCTTGCCGGAGCAGGTCCGCCGCCCGCGTGCGGACGGCGTAGTGCGAATCGCTGTTCAGTGCGGCCTTGAGCTTCGCGATGGTTTCGCCGTCGCTGCGACCGGCGAGGTTGTCCAGCGCATGGAGCTGGCCGGTGAAATCGCCTTTGTCCGCGAGCTGGGCAAAGAGCATCGGCGTGGCGGGCTTGAAGTTGATGCGCGCGAGCAACGTGAGACCGGGGTCCACGCGCACCACGTCGGGCGCGGCTTTCAGCGGCAGGTAAAAATCCTCCTCCTTGTCGCGGATTTGCACCGTGTGGTCCGTCACGCCGGACTTGGACTTGAAGCGCAGCGTCAGCGGGAACTGAAACAGGTGCGCCTCGTCGGAAATCTTCTGCGTCTGCCGCACGCTTACGCGCGCGAGCTTGGCCTTCTCGTCCCATGCGTAAGTCACGTCCAGCGTCGGCGCGCCGATGCCGTGGACCCATTGTTCGAAGAACCGCTCGTAGCTCCGGCCCGACAGCTCCTCGATGACCTTCCGCAAGTCCGCCGTCTCGACCGACCCGTAGCCGTGCCGGTCCAAGTAGGTGCGGACGCATTTGCGATACAAGTCCGCGCCAAGTTCACAGCGCAGCATGTGCAACACCCACGCGCCCTTTGGGTAGGCGAGGTAATTGAACATCTCCTCGGGGTCGCCGAACTTCCGCCACACGATGCCGCGCGTCTCATTTTGATTCGCGAGGATGCCCTTCGCCGCTGAGTAGAGGGCGTAAAGCGTCTCGTTCGTGCCGCCGAAATCGCCCTGCCACATCCAGTCGTAGTAGGTCGCGAAGCCCTCGTTCAGCCAGATGTGGCTCCAGTCCTTGCACGTCACGAGGTCGCCGAACCACTGGTGCGCCAGCTCGTGCGCCACGAGGCTGTCGCTGCTGAAAAGATTCTCCGTCTCGGCGGTGAAGAGCGTGCGGAAGTTCAGCGTGGTGAGGCTCGTGTTCTCCATGCCGCCCCAGTGGTAATCGTGCACCGCCACCTGCCCATACTTCGCCCACGGATAGTTCACGCCAATCTCGCGCTCGAAGAACTGCATCATGTGCTTTGTTTGGCGGAACGAGTTCGGCGCGGCGGCGAGGTCGCTGGGCGTGGTCCAAAACTCCAGCGGAATGTCACGGTGCTTGTCCTCGATTTTCTTCAACTGCCCGGCCACGAGCGTGATGAGGTAAGTCACGTGCGGTTTCTCCTGCGTCCAGTGGAACGCGACGAGTCCGCCCGCGCCCGGCTGCGCGGAAACTTGCCGGCCGTTTGAGAGCGCGACCATGCCGGCGGGCACGTGGCAGGTGACTTCG
>CAZQEW010000084.1:0-345 GCA_964591495.1 uncultured Klebsiella sp. | reverse complement strand
TCTCGACCGGATGGTCAATGGACGGGAACCAATGCCGCGCCTCGCCCGGCTCGCCCTGCGTCCAGAGATGCGTCTCCGCGTAACCCATCTCCGGCGTGCGGAAGTAGAGGCCTTTGCGCGGCTCGGCGGAGTATTTCACCGTCACGCGCGCCTCCTTGCCGACGGGGATGGGCGGGGCGAAGTGGAACACCAGCTCGCGGTCGGTGACTTGATGCGTGGCGAGTTTCTCCGAGCTGGTCACGCTCGCGACGCGCAGGTCCACGGCGTCGAGGCGCAGCTCTTCGAGCGGCGTGGCGATGGGCTTGAAGGTGAGCGTGGCGGTGCCGGCGACGGTGCGGGCCTTGA
>CAZQEW010000083.1:0-20576 GCA_964591495.1 uncultured Klebsiella sp. | reverse complement strand
CCGGGACCACTTGCAGATTTCGAACAATGTCTCGAGGCGGCAGACAGGCTAATGCATTACTGGCTGGAAACCGACTCGGGGGAACAATTTCCCCTTCAGGGCACCTGCACCATTGGGCGGCTGGCGGATAACACGCTGGCCATCAACGACGCGGAGGTTTCGCGTCGTCATGCCATCATTCACGCGCAAGGCGACGGCGGGTATTACCTCGTGGACCTTGGCAGCCGTAATGGAACGATCCTCAATGGTCAGCGCATGCGCATGCCGGCGCAGCTGAAGGACAACGATCGCATTCAGATCTCCACGACTGTGCTGGTTTTCCGGGCCAGCCAGCCGGCCAGTGGTGAGGATGAGGAGGCCATGGTCACCATTGCGGCCGCCCACCAAACTGCCAAGTCCGGCATGTGTTGGCTGTTGGTGGCAGACATCTGTCAGTTCACCAAAATGAGTCAGACCGTGCCGCAGGACGAGCTCGCCCAGATGGTCGGCAAATGGGTATTGGCCTGCAAGCAGACCATCGAAAAGACCCAGGGGCACATCAACAAATACCTGGGTGACGGTTTCCTCGCCTATTGGCCCATGGACATCACCTCTGCCGAGTCCATTGCCGCCACCATCAACGGTCTCCGTGCACTGCAAGCTACCACGCCGATGCAGTTCCGAATCGTGCTGCACTACGGACAGGTGCGCATGGATAGTTCGCTACAGCAGGGCGAGGATAATCTCATCGGCCCCCAGGTCAATTTCGTCTTCCGAATGGAGAAAGTCTGCGGAGCGCTGAAACAGTTCTGCCTGGTGAGCGAGGCGGCGGCGACGGAACTGCAACCGCACTTCGAACTGACGCACCACGGCGCTCATGCGCTGGGTGGTTTCACCGGTGAGCACAACATGTATTCCTGCTGAAACCGCAGGTCAGCGATTGCGGGCGTCCCAGTCTTTCCAAAACTCTGCCGGTTTTTTTGCCCGGCTCCAGTTGTCCACGGGAACGTAGTAATCAAGCCGCTTAAGTTTAGGCAGCTGCCGGAGCGCCACCACTGAAGGTGACGGAAATGGAATCGCCAGGTGCTCAAGATCCTGGCACTCCCACAACGGGTTCAAATCCGGCTGGGTTGGCAAGCTGTCCATGCGCAGCACTTTCAACGGCATGCCCGCAAGGGGCCCAAGGCTGGTGACCGGCACCTTGGAGAGGTTCAGATACTGGAGCGGCGCGCCGCGCAACGGCTCAAGACTTGCAACCCGCGTGCCGGAAAGATCCAACTCCAGTGTCAGCGGTGCGCCGCGCAAGGGCTCGATGTCACTGATTTGCGTGTCTGCCAGTTTCAGGGCGTCCAGTGGCATGCCAGCCAGCGGTGCGATGCTGGTAATCCCGGCTTCGCGCAAGTCCAAGTGCCGCAACGAGGTCATGCCGGCAAGCGGAGTTAGGTCCTGCACGGGCGTCTTGTAGCAGGTCAGGTGCTGCAGGCGCATCCCCTTCAAGGCGACGATTTCCCGCACGAGCGTCTGACTCATCAGATTGGTCGTAAGCGGCATGCCTGCGAGCACGGCAATATCTCGCACGCTGGTATTGTTGATGTTGAGGAACACGAGCGGAGCCCCCTTGAGCGGCGTGATGTTGATGACTTTTGTGCGCTCCAAACTTAACCACCTCAGGGGCATGCCCGCCAAGGGAGCAAGGTCGCGCACCTGCGAGTTGGCCGCGTCAAGCCACTCGATTTTCAGGCCGGCCAGCGGCTTCAAATCTGCGATCTTCGTGTCACTGAGATCCAGGCGCGTGAGCGGCATTCCGCCAAGCGGCGCGAGATCAAGCACGCTGGCGCATCCCTTCAGGTTCAAGCTGTTCAACTGCATCCCTTTCAGTGGCCCCAAGTCGCTCAGTCCCGGAATTCCGCTAAGGTCCAGCGTCGCCAAAGGCATGCCCTTGAGCGGGCTCAGATCGGTGATGTTGGTGGATCCGGCCAAGTTGAGGGAAGCAAGCGGGACATTGACAAGTCCACGCAGGTTACCGAGAGGGTGGTCACTGAGGTCCAGACTGTAACGACCAGAACTGTCGCGCTCGAGCAGTTCGGGTTTGATGCCGGCGTTGGCAAGTTGTCGGCGCAGGCCGACGACGATCTGTGTGTCCGTGGCGGCGACCATCGCAAAGATACGGCCAGCCTCTTCTACTCGGCCTTGCTCGCGGAAGAGCTCGTAGATGTCGCGCTTGCTCTTGTCGGTCAGCTTGGTCGGGTCAGCATTGTCACGGAGAATGGCTGCGCAGAGGCTGGAACTGCGCAGCGCAGCCGGGTTCCGGGAACCGTATTCCGCCGCCTTCTCGTAGGATTTACGGGCCTCGGCGATTTGCAGTTGCGACATGAGGATATCGCCCTTGATGTTGTGAAAGTCAGCGTTGGTGCCGTCCAGTTTGATCGCCTGCTCCACGTTGGCCAATGCGTTGGTGAAATTGAGTTTGCGCAGCTCGGCCTGCGCTACGACGGCGAAGGAGGGGGCCGTCCTGCGAAGCTCATCCACCTTTTGTTTGGCTTGCTTCAGAGCGTCCTGCGCCTTGATTTCGCTGAGCTTCACCTTACCCAGAAATCCGAGTCCGGTAAGGATCACTGCGAGCAAGCCAAAGCCGGCCATGAGCACCTCCTTTTTGTTCCGCTGCATCATCAGCTTCAAGACGGTGAACGCGTTGGCGTCCTGGGCACGGGTCGCATATCCGCCTTGGAACGCAGCGATGTCTGCCTGCAGTTCTTCCACAGTCTGGTAGCGGGCCTCGCGGGAACGGGCAAGGCACTTCATGGTCACGGCGGAAAGCGCTTCCGGAACGCGGCCACCCGGACAGTGCGGGGCGGGTGAGCCGGACGGATGCTGCACGTCCATCGCGTTGTAAAGGGACGGGGCAATGATGGCGGGCGAAGCGCTCGTTTCATTCTTGGCATCCACGGCCGTCACCTTCGAGAGGATCTCGTCGAGATTGGCACCGGTGATGGGGGGCTGCGTGGTCAGGATGCAGTAAAGTATGCCACCCAAGGCATAAACGTCAGAGCGGGTATCAATGTCCGCGACACGGCCCTCCGCCTGTTCAGGTGCCATGTAGTTTGGCGTCCCCTTCACCTGCCCCGCCATGGTGGCCATAACGTCGCCTCCACCACCGCTCGGCAGTGGGCCGGCGAACTCGGCCCCGTGCTCTTCCGTGTCCGCCTGTCCAGGTTCGGGCAACACCTTGGCCAATCCCCAGTCCAACACCAGCACCTCACCGAACGCCCCGACCATTACGTTGTCAGGCTTCAGGTCGCGGTGAACCACCCGACGGGAATGCGCATAGGCGATGCCGTCGCATACCTTTTGAAAAATGGTCAACAGCTTGTCCAAAGGAAAACGCTGGAGGGTCTCCGCATTGCCGTCCCGGATGTCTTTGAGGATGTCACGCAGGGTGCGACCCTCAATCAGCTTCATCGTGTAATAGATGGTGCCGTCGGCGGCCACCCCGATGTCGTGCAGGGGGACAATGTTCGGGTGCTCCAGCTGGCCTGTGATTTGCGCCTCCGCCACAAAACTGTAAACAGCTTGGTCCGTCGCTTCCGCGCTGTTGAGCATCACCTTGAGTGCAACCGTGCGGGCCAGGTTGTTGTCCTGAGCCTTGAGCACCGCTCCCATTCCGCCGGTGGCAACCACGCCCTCCAAAGAGTAAAAACCAGAACCGGGCTGCCGCTGCGGCGTAAACGCCTCGGGATCACCCGAATTCCGGGCGGTCAGAAAGTGACCGATGGTTATGTTGCCCCGCCCCGCCTCCATCTCCAGGGTGTTCTTCAGCTGCGAGAGCAATTGCTCGGCGACCTTGCGCTGGGGGCTGGCCTTGGGCTGCTCCTTGGCCTTGAACTTTATCATGGCGGGTCAGGGGGTTGGCTTTGCTATCAGGGTTGGATGAAAAAATCGGAACAAAGTAAGCCTACCAAACACCGGATGGGGACTGTGCGATGTCACCATTGCATTTGGCTATCGCAGGCAAACCACCTCAGGTAAGGACAAACTACTTCTTCAGCTTCGCAAGTTTGGCGACGTAGTCCTTCGCCGGCGTCCCGCCAAACCCAACTTCCCGAAAAATCTCTTTTCCGTTGGCGTCGAGAACAATCACGGTGGGATAGCCTTCAATCTTATACTGCTCCTGGAGTTTGGCATTGGCGGCCTTTAACTCAGGCGTCTGCTTCTTGGATCGGGGAAAATCCACTTCCACAAGCACGAGGTTGGCTTTGGCGAAAGTGGTGAATTCAGCGGAAGTAAGCACCGTGTTGTGCAGGCTTTTGCAGGGTGGGCACCAATCGGAACCGGTAAAGTCGAGCAGCACCAGTTTACCCTCAGCCTTGGCCTTGCCCTGCGCTTTGGGGAGATCTGTCAGCCACTCACCATCGGCGGCTGCAAGTGAAAGCACGGTCAGGGAGAGACATAGGAGAGCGCACAGTTTTTTCATGGGGATTGATTGGTTGAACGAACGACAGTTGGACGCTAGCGCGTTGGACTTATTCCCGCCAGACGATCTTGCCGCCGACAATGGTGGCGGTGGGCTTGCCTTTGAGTGTCCAGCCATAGAAAGGATTGTTCCGGGACTTGCTGGCGGTCGCCTCACGTTCGAACACCCACTCACGTTCCGGATCGAAGACCGTGATATCCGCGTCCGCACCGGGTGAAAGCGTCCCCTTCTTGAGGCGCAGGATGCGTGCGGGGGCAGTGGTGTATTTCTCAATCACGGAAGTGAGGCTCAGGCGCTTGGCGTGGTATAGCTGCATGAGCGAGAGGGCCAGTTCGTTCTCCAATCCGGTGATGCCGAATGGCGCGTAGTCAAACTCCACCTCCTTCTCGTAATCGCAATGAGGCGCATGATCGCTGGCCAAGACTTCAAGGGTGCCGTCAGCCAGAGCCTCCAAGATCGCCTCGCGGTCGGCTGCTGAGCGAAGGGGGGGATTCATCTTGAAGTGCGTGTCATAAGCCGGCCAGCTGGGCCGGACATACCCGCCATCGTGGTAGCCGTAGATTCCCTTGCCGTCAGACGCCCAAAACTTCTCGCTGCCCGCAACGGCAGCGTCGGTGAGCGTGAAATGATGACAGCAGGCCTCCCCTGAAATCGGCACGCCGCGCTGCTTGGCCTCGCGGATCAGACGCACACTTCCAGCCGTGCCAAGGTGCTGGCAGTGGACGTGCGCGCCCGTCAGCTCTGCCAGCAGAATGTTACGCGCCACGATCGCGTCCTCGCCGGCCGCCGGCCACCCTCGCAGGCCCAACACCGTGCTCCAATAACCTTCATGCATCACCCCGTCGGTCACGAGCGCGTAATCCTGGCAATGATCCATGATGGGCAGGTCAAACATTTTCGCGTATTCGAGCGCGCGCCGCATCAGCTCATTATTCTGCACACAATGGCCGTCATCGGTGATGGCGACGACACCCGCCCCTTTGAGTGAACCGATGGGCGCAAGCTCCTCGCCCGCGATCCCCTTGGTGATGGCCCCGGTCACGTAGACATTGACCACGGCGTCGCGCGCGGCCTTCTCGCGAACCAGCGCAACCTGCCCGGCGTTGTCGATCGAGGGCGAAGTGTTGGGCATGCAAACGACGCTGGTGAAGCCGCCCCGGGCCGCCGCCTTGGTGCCCGTGGCGATGGTTTCCTTTGCCGATTGACCGGGCTCCCGCAGGTGAACATGCAGATCAATCAGGCCGGGACACACCACCTTGCCGCGGGCATCGAGCTCTTCGGTGACAACGCCGGCGGGTATCCGCTGGCGGGCCTCCTGCCCGACCACCGCAATCTCCCCGTCGAGAACCACCACATCCGCCTGGGCGTCCAGTTTGTTGGCGGGGTCGATTACGCGGCCGCCGGTGATGAGCAATGCAGTCATGCGTGGCGCGAAGTCTGCCGCCGGTGAATTGACAGGGCAAGCCCGCTCGGTAGAGTCCTCCCGTAACGCGGGTGTAGCTCAATGGCAGAGCTCCAGTCTTCCAAACTGGCTACGAGGGTTCGATTCCCTTCACCCGCTCCACGCGCGAGTAGCTCAATTGGATAGAGCGTCGGTCTCCGAAGCCGAAGGTTGTGGGTTCGACCCCCGCCTCGCGCACCACCTAAAGCGGGGCTTGCCATACCAAACTGCCCCTGTGGGCCATCGCCCTCGGTCAGCAAAGGGGCGTGTCTGGAAATTACCTGCTGGCGATTCGGGGCACCTCACCATCAGCGTAGTCCATGCGCGACACCTGCGCGCCCCCGCTCATTTGAACAACCGCCTTGAGGTGGCCGCTGGGATACCAGGCGCGTGACACGCCCTCCGGTTCGCCATGCACCATTGCCAACTCTTCAGCGAGCACGCCATTGTCATGCCAGCGGCGAAACATCCCCTCGATTTTCCCGGAAACGATTCTCGCCTCCGCAACCTTGGTCCCATGCTCGTTCCAACGGATCCTCAATCCGTGGGAAATGCCCTGCTCGAAATGTTCACGCACCTGGAGGGCACCGTTGGTGAACCAGCCCTCCGAAACACCATGCATCCGACCAGCTAAAATCTCCGATCGAGACATCAAGGAGCGGTCCGGATAGCGCTCCACCATCAGACCCGAGAAGAGCGTCTCACCACTCTGCAGGCGCCCGCCTACCAAAGTGAGGAAGCCTCGCTCCACTTCCCGCCGAGGGCTCTGCACGCGGGGCAGCTCCTTTTCCGATTCCCGGACGATCAGGAACGCAATGATCGCGGCCAGCCCAAGAACCAGCAGCCGAAGGCTGCGTCGCACGGGCCGGGAAGCGTCGAGACTGGGCGGCGTTGCACTCACATCTCACTTGACCTGTAGTTTGAATATCACTGTCGCCGGCTGCTGCTGGGCGCATTCGATATCCATTATCCGGGTGTTTTCTGCCTGGAAATTCTGCCGCCCTCCCGCTGACTGGCCTTCCCCGGAAAGTAGAAAATTGATGGGCTCCCAGGTTTTGAGGTTGGTGGAACGCAGCAGCGTGTAGGTGCGACCACGGACGCCGAGGAACCTGAAAACTGGCCGGCCGGCGTTCATCTGAAGCATGTTCAATGAAAACCCGTTGGCGGGGTCACACGCATAAGTGCCCGCCAGATACTCCTGCATGTTCGTCAAGCCATCGCCGTCAGAGTCAGCCGTTGGACTCACGTTGGCGATGTTCGGATTGATCAGACGTTCCCATGCGTCCGGCAACCCATCACCGTCGCTGTCCTGACCCAGGGTCAAATTGAGCCGGGTGCTTTCACTGGGCTGCCCGATGCGGGCGAGATCCCCGCTCATCTCAATCGGCAAGTAGGTCACTCCCGCCACAACCACTTTAATGCGGAATGACATGGTCGGCCGCAGTGCCGTGGGCTTGTAAAGATCCAAAGTAAGCCCCGCGTCCATGGGGATTTCGAGCTTGTAGGCGACGCCTGGTTCGAGTCCGGGAATGAGGTCCGTCCGAATGGTGGCCCCGGAGGCGGTTTCGAACACGACCACGGATCCGGCCGTGGTGATGGGCGAACCGTATTCGTCCCGCACCATGCCAAAGACCAGGTGGTGCGGTGCGGGCGGATAAGCAAGGGCGCGCGTTGCCAGGCCGAACAACCAAAGGAACATCGCCAGCCGTGTGAGGCAGACTCGATCCTTGAAGGCCCGCGGCGGGAGAGGTTGAAAAATCGTCATACGTTGGCCCGGTGACTAGTTGCCCGAGTAGGAGTAGGTGATGAAATACAGTTTGATGTCGGAAACCGTCTGAATGAACCGGATCAAACCTTCTTTCGGATCGTTCAGGAGCGTGTCGCCCGGAATCACCAGCTTCCATTTGCTGTTCCACACCGAACGCCCGATCAAGCGGCGGTTCGTGAACTGCGAAGGCTGCAGGGTGCCGTTGACGCCGTAAACGTCGGGGCTGAACGCGGTGGTCGTGGAGACGGGGCGGAAGGACTGATGTTTGCGGATGGCGAACAAGTTCTCAGTCAGGGAATCCGATGACTGGTAGAGTGACTTGGTGGAGAATTCTGATGCCCCAATGTTGAAAGGCAGCGGTATGGCCACATCATTCACACTCCAGCTTCGGACGTTGCCCGCGTCGCCCAACGGAGGGCTTCGCATGGAATCAACGCCGGCGGGAATCAAGTAAACATAGGGGGTGGCGGCAAGCGCCCGCGGATCGAGGTAGGAAGACGAAGGCTCGGAGGGCGAAGTGCCGCCGGCGTAGGACACAGCTGTGCCGTTTGCGACGGGATTGTTCATGCCGCGATAACCAACCAGCGCCACCCCGGTCGCATAGATCTTGGTGGCAAAAGAACTCTGGCTGTAGGCGCTGTCCCCGGCTGCCAGCGGACGGCCGAAGAGGTTGAGCCCCGGTGCAATGGTGGTGCTGAAGGTAATCACAATGCCTGGCCGCGGGAGCCCGGTTCCCGGATCGATTTGCAGACAATGCCGACGCACATCCTCATCCTGCAGCAGGTCATCCATTCGTGAGGCCTGGAGCAGCTGCTTCCACGTAAGGTCACCCGTGGCGTCCGAAAGAATCCGGAAATTCTCACCGCGGAGCGACACCGTCGTGCCGTAAGAATCCGGGTTGTTGAAGCCCAGCCGGCCTTTCAGGACATCCCAGTCCGCCTTCATCTCTGCGAGGGCACTGGATAGACCGGGGTCACCCGTGTTGCTGCCGGCGAACTGCGGCTCCCCGTTGCGGATGACGCCCAGCGCACGCGAATTCACGATCCGGTTCACAAACGAGCGCCCTTCGTCGGTGTGCAGCAACCCCGTTTCGTAGTCGTAGGCATTGGCCGCCAGCAGGGAGTAGCGCGAGGCGAGATCAAACAGGGTCTTGTAGCGCTCAAGCTTCTCGTTTCGGAAAATGCGGAAGGCCGCATCGCGCGTGCGGTAACCTTGAATGACGGCGGCGGCGCGCTGGCGGAACACCTCGCGCTCGGCCTGGATGCGATCGCCCTGCGCGATCAAAGAGTCGAGCTGCTCCTGTTCCAGCACCAGCTTGCGGAGCCGGTCGTTGATCTTGAACAACTGCAGCTGCGCGTCATTGAAGAGGTAGTCCAGTTCGAGCGCCCGGTTGCGGGCTTGATTGTCGAGCAGGTCCCCCTCGCTGGCGAATTCGGACCAGCGGGCCTGGGCCGCCTGCTCCGACTCGCGCAATGCGGTAAGCACGCCTTTGTAGCGCACGACGGTCTTGATGGCGGCCTTGGCGATGCCCAGGGCAGCGTTGAGTGCACCCCGCGCCGCCGAGGTTAGATCGCCGCCGCTCGCAATGCCCACAATCAGGCTGCGTGGCAGCGCCTCCTTCACGGTCTCCGAAGTGTCCTTGGCCGCCTCCTCCACGCCTTCCTGGGCTTCCTTGAAGGCCGCATAGGCAAGTTTGATTGCGTTGAGCGTGTTCTCCTCCGCGATGCTGGCCGCAGTTTCCACCCGCCCGGAGAGGTGCGTGGTGACAAAATCGTCAAACGACTTCAGTTGCGAATCGAGCTTGTAGTTCTGCTTGGAATACTCGGCCAGCGCCTGATTCAGATCGTTGTGCGCCAGGATCACCCGGCCTATCGATGCCTGAATCTTGCCCGCGGACCGCCGCCTGCCCGTGAAGGTGGCAGGCTTCTGGAAGTAACCGTGCGAGTTGAGCTGATAGTCCACGTAGCGGCGGCTCAAGGCAACGCCGGAAGTAAGCGATCCACCGTCCTGCATGGAAAACTGAGAGAGCAGTTCCGTGGCCTTGTTCTTCACGAACGAAGTCAGGTCTGAAACCAGCGCAATTCCCTCCGGCTGCGGAAAGTCGAAGATGCGTTCCTCGCCGAGAATCTGCGACGGCGGCAGATTCATCTTGTCGATGCGGAAGACCATGTTTGAGGCCGGCTCATAAAGCCCGGCCACCTTGATTTCCACGTCGTCCACATAGACGAAGTGTGAGAGGTCGGGTCCTTCATAGCCCTGCCGGTAGGTCTTGCCCGTGCCGATGTCGTCGGCGTAGGGCGTGCCGTAAAGTTCGATGAGGGCATTGGTGTAGGCCAGCTCCTGCCGCGTCACGACGGTTTGGTAGTCGGCCAGCGAGTCCTGCTCCGAACGCATCAGGCGCGTCACATCTTTGGCGTCATCGAAACTTACAACGGCGTTGTTCAATGCCCGCTTCGCCCGGTCATAAATCTGCTCAAAATGCGTCTGGGCATTGGCTCCCACCACGGTGTTTGGATTGATGTCGAAGGCCAGGCTGCCTTCCGAGATGCCCAGCGGTGTAAGGCGCCCTTCAGCATTGTCCATCGCGGTCTGTAATTCTTCCGCCATGGTGGCCAGTTCCCGCAACTCCGGCACGGTGGTGCGGTCGATGCGCTGGATTCCTTCGTGGGATGGATCTGGATCCACGTCAGGCAGGATGGCGTTACCCACGACCCAGTTGAAGAAGGTGCCCTGTGCCGAGCGCGACGCCCACTGATCCGCTCCCCAGTGCCGGACGATATTGTTCGTCGTCGTGCCGTTTACCATCTGACGCGTGGAAACGCGGTTGGTCGAAAAGCGCTCCCAACCGAGAGACTGGCCCGGGAGATAGTCCTTGCGCCAGGTGAGGTCGAAAACCTGCCGGCCCGTGCGCCCCACGGCGGCGGCAGCGGCGGCGAATTTGCGTTCGTCCAAGTAATCAACCGTGACCGGCTTGCCCAGGATGTTCACCGCTTCAATCCGCGGCACCCAGTCGAAATTGGCGTTCATCAACAGGGAGTAATAGCCCTTCAACGCCGTGAGATAGTGACCGTAAGCGTCGCCGTGGCCCTGCGGAAAAAGCTTGGCGGCATCGGCGGCGTCCACCTTTCCGTCGGTGTTTTGATCAAGGATGTTGTAGTTCAGGGCGTAGATGACTTCGCCGGAGTCAATGCCTCGCGTGTAGTTCCAGATCAGGCGATTATAGACTGGCGAAACCCCGACCCCCGGTTGCGACACGTCATCGCGACCGCGCAGCAATGCCAGTTCCTCGTCGAGCAGCGTGGGCACCTGTCCCTTGAAGGCAAACAGCGCCGTGGCGATATCGCCGTAAGTGTTGTCCTTGGTGCCGATGCCGATGGTGGGATTGGCGGCGTCCGCGTAGGCCTCATTGCCCACGAGCATGTAGAGGTCATTGATGTAACCCGCCGCCAGCAGCAGCGCGTCGTTGGCGGGACCGAAATTGATCCCAGAATCAATGCTCAGGCCCCGACCGCGTTTGAGCACCGTTTCATAAATCTCGATCAACCCGTAGTTGTTGATGTTGGCCAGATTCAACGCGATGTCGCCTTCCCAGCGTTTGCCAGCAGAGGTCAGGATGTTGGCATCGGTATTGACGGTGTTGTTGTAAAGATCGGTGACGCGCTGGTTGAACGGATTGATGCCCGCGAGGACGCGCTTGATCCAGCCTTCAGCCAGCGCTGGCGCGGTCCACTCAGACCATTGGCCATAAAGCGGGTGGTTGGTATTGGCGGAGCGGTAGCGCAGGACAATGTAGTTGTCGACCAGCGCTTGGATCCCGCTGCCACCAAGTGTGTAAAGGGGAATGCCCAGGCCGCCCGTCAGCGGCTGATAACGGCTCATGGTCGAATCCGTGGCAGGCGGGAAACCATCCACCGGCGGGGCGATCTTCCACTCGTATTCATACTCGGAGTAGCGGCCGGCCAAATCCGGCTTGTGCTGGAAAGACACCAGTTCACTCAAGGGATTTGCCGAGGGTAGGATCGTCAGTTCCCCCGTGTAGAGGGTCGGCATCACCCGCATCACATAGACCGTGACGGGTTCACCGGACGGCGTTTGATCCGGGTTGCCGCTGCCCCCCACCATCAGCGTCACGTAACCTTGGCCGGGTCCGCTCGCGCTCAACGCATAGCTGTCCACCGCCGTTTGGTCGTCGGCAATCTCGATGAGGTCGCCGATGCCCACGGTGCGGGTGAGAGCGGGGTTGTTGATGAACTGCCCCGGCACTTGGGGATTCTCATATTTGGTCACCACGGTCGCGGCCAGGCCGTCCACCGCCGCATCCCACTTTGCTTTCAAAGCGTCCGCGTCGGGACAGAGCGCCTTGACGGCCGCCAAATCCGAACCGCGCAGCACGTTCAGCATGAGATAGTCAGCGCCAAGGACTTCGTCTTTGAATTCACCCTTGAAGACCAAGCTGCCCTTGGTCCCGCGGGTTGGGTCCCAGAACAGGCGCTGCGCGAGGTGCGGCGGGAGATTGGGGAAGTAGGTCTTGCCCTGATAAACCTCAGATTTCACTCCGCCGGGAATCTGCGACAGGCCGTCGGCCGCGTTCACCTTCAGGGCAAAGGATTTCTCCGAAGTCGGGTCATGGAGCACCACCGAAGGCCGAGCGTTGGTGATGTTCCGGCCGATGGACTGCTGGTAGAGCACCTGCACGCTGGTTTGGCCGCGCACCGCTGGCAATCCATTCTGCGGATCCATCAGCGTCTGCCCATAGGCCATCGTGGGCGGGTCACTTGGCCACACGGGGCGATAGACGACGTCGAGCGACGGCGTGGATTTGGCCGCGCCATCGCCGAGATACTGTCCGTTCGTGCCGAGGGGGCGCAGGTATGGCACCACGCTGCCGACGGCGGGAGGATTCGCCAAACCCGGCCAGTCAAAGTCCTTCTGCGTCTTGTAGTAGAACCGCATCGTGAACGAGTTCGAGCCATCTGCCGGGGCGGCGAGGAAGGGCGCACGTCCCACAAACACCCCGTTGTTGAGCGCATACTTGTTCGTGCTCACGATGGTGAGCGGTCCCTGTTGCGTTACGCTTCCGGAGCTGATGACCCGGACGGTCAGGGTGTTGGTCACCGAGATGCCCTCGCCGTTGTCAGTTACGGTAAAGGTCAGTGCGTTGGTGCCCGGCGCGGTGGGGGTGCCCGTGAGCGCGACGCCGTTGATGGCCAACCCGGCGGGCAACGTGCCGGCTGACAAAGCCACCACCAGCGAGTCGGGCGGGCGTGAGACGTGGAAGTGATTGGTGAAGGGCTGCCCGGCCACAGCGGTGGCCACCGGGAGATTGGTGGAAAAGGTGCGGGTGTTCGTGCTGTAACTGCCAGCCTGCAACGAGGGCAGCCCGGCGTGGAGTCCCCGCATCACCCAGAAGTTCTCCTTGCGATCCTTGAAGGTGAACCGCGCGTAGTGGCCAAGCGGGCCATTGGCTTGGTCGGAGGTCCATCCGACCGGCAAATCGCCGCCGGTGTCCGCCGGTTCGCGATTGTAGTTCACGCGGGTAATGGTGGTGACGCCGGCACTGACATTCGTCACCAGCTCAACGGGCGGAGGCAGCAGGGGTAGCGGCATTGGCGCTTGCAGGATGCTGCCGGCACCGGAGCGACTGGCGTTACCACCAGCGGTCACGACGTAATCAAACAAGATGCCCTCCGACGGCTTCTCGCGCAGCACCTTGAAAGCTTTCATCGCGGGACGGCCATCGGACTCGGTGTAATCCAACAGCACGAACGGCTGGGAAGAGAATGTTGCACCCACACCCGCCAACACGGCCGGCACCGTCCCGCTCGTCAGGTTCAAGTCATCGCGGAGGGCGTAGGCCTGTCCGCCAATCATCACCCCATGCTCCTCGTTGGGGTTGTAGCCGGGCAGCGTCGGATCTGGCTGCGAGTATACGGTGCCCTTGGCGGGCAAACTTTCGAGGGCACCGCTGCCGTCATTGCTGGCCAGCACGATCTCGGCCGGGGAAGCCGGGTATTGCAGCGTGTAACGCCCGATAACGGCCGGCCAGTAGACCGGTTTGAAGCCGTTCACCTCGTTCTGAACCGCGTTGGTCGCATTGCGGCGGAACCACCAGACGTCCAGGTTGCTGCGCCCCGGAATGGCGTTCACGGGAATGATCGCGCCGCGGTTGGCCGCCTCGAAACCGCTCACGAATGGATCCCTGTAAGCCGTCCGGTGGAAGGAGTTCCCCTGCGCCTGATTAATGTAGCCCGCGAGGTAGCTTCCGGTGGATCCCTGCTCGCCCGCCGGGGCGTTGATGCGGTCGCCGACGTTCGCCGGCTCGTTGACCACAATCGGCGCGATGGAACCGGCCGGCCAAAAAGCCGGCGGCGTCTTTTTGGCGTCAATGAGCAGTTCGTCCAAAGTCGCGACAAAGCCGGTGCCGGTGGCTCCCGGCGGGAGTGACTCGACCGGCGCATCATTGTTCGTCGGGCGGTAAGTGCCGCTGGTGATGCCGTTGCCGGTCAACTCCACCGCCGCGTCATCAAATATCAGGTTTACATTCGTGATGCCGAAGCTTCCCCCCACGTCCGACATCAGCGCACAGACTGATCCCGATGGAGCCATCAGGAACATATCGATGTCCGAGGGATACGTGTGCGTGAGCCCATTGATCTTCACCCGCACTTTAAGGACTGTCTGGGTCAGGTTGCTGACCGTGACGGTCGAAGGATATGGGGAGGCATTACCCGAGGAAGGGATGGTCAGGCCAGTGCTGCTGGTAAACTCCTGAGTGGACTGCGTGCCCGTGGCCGAATTCGTGGTAACGACCTGAATCGCCCATGAACCTATTTGTCCGGAGTCGCTGCCGGAGTCATCCGTCACAAACAGCCTCCAGGTGCCGTTCGCGCCGCTGGTCCTATCGGCGTTCTGGAAGGCGTGGTAATTGTTCACCGCCGTGAGGTTCGTGGCGAGTGTGCTGGAGAAGTTCGTCGCCTTCAGGTTCACATCCAGCCAGGAGAACACCCGCTCGAATGCCACCCGCTCGCCCGCGGTGAACAGCAGCAGCGCGCGATGCACCGGATACTCAGGGTTAAGAAAGCTGTAGTAGGCAAACGACTCGGTCAGCTTGCCGCGCGGTTGGTCCAACGGGTCCGGATACTGGAGCGTCGGCACGTTTTCGGTCGGCAACGGCACGGCCGTCTGCCGCGCCTCGGTCTCGGTAGCGACCCAGGGACGGACGTAATGGCTATACCGCGCAATATCCGTCGGCCAGATCAACTTGTAGCGGTTGTAGACCACCGGCCAGCGCAACCCGGCCACGCCCGGCTCCAGCCAATGCACAAGCACGTCGTTCAAGTTCACCGTTTCCCGCGCGGCATAATACTCGGTGCGCAGTCCGGTGCCGGGTGCATGGGAGTAGAGGAACGGTTGCGTCACCCCGGCTTGCACCGGCTCGGCGTTTAACTCCGTATCGTCCTTTCCGTCGTCATACGCGGTGATCCGGTCGCCCAGTTCGATGGTGACATCGGCCGGCGTGACCTGCTGGTAAACATCCACGATCTCGTAGCCCAGATGCCGCCGGACGCCACCGCCCAGCGAGTCGCCCAGCAACTCCAAGAACACCCTACCCTCGCGGTTGTAGGCCAGGATTTGCGCCTGTTCCGAGTCATACCAGAGCGTCCGCAGCTCCGGCAAAACGGCGTTCGTCGTGCCATCCGTGGGGCTGCTCTGGCCGGGCGCCACATACTCGCTCAACACCGTGCGGGGAAAGGAACTGTTGTAAACAATGCTCACAGTGCTGATCCGCGCCGTGGGCACCGCCACGGGTTTGCCCGTGGGGCGGAAGATGCCTTCCGTCCAGTAGATCTTCCGTGGCGTCTTGAAGGCACTGCCGGAAACGATGTAGGTCGAGTTGGTCAGCCGGTAGGCGAAGCCGCTTTCCACCACGTAGCTGCCCGCCGGCAAGCCGTTCGTCGAGCTCAAGCTGCCCGGCTGCGCTTTTTTCCACCGAACTTGGATCGGTCCCGACTGGATGGCGAAGACCGCGCCGGCGTGGGGGCTCCAGTAATACGGGGCCCCCGCGTGGGCGTTGGTGGTATAAGGCTCGGCCACCCAATACTCCGCCGGGGTCTTGTCGATGAGCGGCCGTCCATCTTCATCTGTCGCGGGCGGCGTAATGAACGAGCCGAAGAGGAATGCGACGGGCCGGCTTAAATAAGGTGCGCCCACCTGCGCCGACCGCAGCACCATCAAGATTTGCCCGCTGCTGTTCGTTCCCCGGGGCAGGCCAATGTTGCCGGCGTTCTGGGTGTAGTTGGTCGTGCCCGGGCTGGAAACGTTGAGATTGGCAGGGGTTCGCGGCCGCACCACTGCGCCATAGCTCACAAAGCCACGAAACTGATTCGTCGTGGCCGGGGGCGTCAACGGCGCGCGACCGTCCGAGCCGTTCCCGGATACATTGGAAAGGGGCACCCCGCGAAAGGAGCGGTAATTCACGCCGCGCTGGTAATTCGTGGCGTTGAGAATCGCCTGCTGGTCAAACTGCACGACCTGCGCATCGGCGGAGGTCGCCCACCCCAAGACCAGCAGGCTGGCGAGTGTCTTCAAGCGTCGCATAAACAGCTCACCCGTTTGGCATGGCCCCATCAGGAAGCCCGCCAGCATTGGCCCGCAGCGACTTTCCGCCAGGCCCCGGAAACGGTCTTGTCCCTTCGTGTTCATGGGAGTTGGGCAGAGTCGAAACTGCTTATTCCTCGCCGGTTTGCTTGTTCGCGGGTGCTTTGGCGGCGACGAGGCCATGCACGAGCTTTTCAAGCGAAGCCAGGCGATCCTTCCCGGCCTGAGCCTTCGCTCCCAACTCGGCAAGTTGCTTCTTTAGAGAAGTAATTTCGGCGTCTTTTGACTCCAACCTGCGCGCCAGCTCCTGAGTGGCGGAGACATTTAGCATTGCGACGGCATCGTAGTCCACCGTGCGGAAATCTTTCACTTGCTTGCCATACACGAAAACTTTCTTCGCAGGCTTCTCGCAAGCGACGGTGAACTCGCGCGGCGTGGCCACTGATTTGACTGCTATCTCCCGATAAGGCGTGTCATCTGTGTAGAGGTCCACTTTGTCACCTACCTTGAAGCCGTGTTCCTTTTTGGTGGTGATTCGCAAGGTGCCGCTGGCGGCGTCATGCGCCACGGCGGTGGCCATCTCATAGACGCTCGGTATCGTCTCCGGCTGCGGTGCGATACTCACGGCTTGCGGGAAGACCGCCTCCACCTCCTGCGCGATGAGTTTTTTGTGCGTCTGGTGTTGGTCTTTGGTGCGGTCAATCCAGTGATAATCCGTCACCTGCAACTTCAACAGTGTGTCCAAGTCCTTGGTGCCATCACTATGACCCAGCACCTCCTTGGCGCGGCGGTCCGAAGAATAGTTCAATGAATTTCCTACCCATACTCTCTGTTTGACGACAATACCTCCGTCAAAAATGGCGGCCAAACTGCCGTAACCGATATTTGCAGAATCGCCTTCGAGGCCACTGCCGCCATCCGGGTTGTAGTTGCCGCCGTTAACCCCTAGCCATACTCCGAATACGTCATCTTGAACATTTTTCCAACCAGACGAGTTGTTTTGAATACCAGTATAGCTTCGGTTCCCAGCGACATGCAGTGGCACTTGCGGCGTCGTCGTGCCGATGCCGATCCTGCCATTATTGTTGACTGTCATGATGACTGTGCCGCCCGTTCCGTTGCCAGCGGTCCCACTGGTGGTTTCAATGGTAAATTTGCCGCTCAATCGGTTCGCAAAAAATGACCAATGAGTATCTCCGTCGCCACGGAATTTGATTTCCCGATTATCAAGCTGAATGCCCTGAGCTTCACCACCTGTTCCCACGACATTTAGCCGGCTATACGGGCTAATCGTGCCGATGCCAACGTTACCCTCATCATTAACAAACAGCCGGGTGGCAGTTCCCGAGCTGGTGCGAAGGTGGAAACCAGCGGAGCCAAAGTTCATGTAGGTGGCGTTGTCCGTCCAGCGGGGGTGGATGAATGTCTCATAGGTGCCGGCGGCGTTCTTCGCCCGAATTGTGTGGCCGTTGGGAAAGGAGAGAATGCCATTAATGGTCTGCTCACTGCTGAAGGTATTCGTCGCGTTTCTCATGGCCACGTTGGTAGAAAGGCGACCGTCCGCTAATGTGCCGGCGTTGACATTGTTGGCGTTCAGCGAAGTGAGGCTCGCGCCACTGCCTGAGAAGGAGGTAGCCGTGGCCGCACCGCTGATGTTCAACCCAGTTGAGCTGATGACCGGATTCCCCGTCGCATCCACAAGCTGCCGGGCGCTGGCGGAGAGCATGGCATAAGGCGCGGGCAGGAACTGCATCCGCGGGGCGATGATCGTGCTGCCCACGGTGATTTCCATGTAGCGCTCCGAGGCGTCACTGCCGCCGAAGATGCCGGAGAGGTTGTTGGTAAACGGCTCGCTGGCGTTCGGCGCCCCCTCGCCCAGCAGCACGCTGAAGTGGCCCTTGTCAATCGTCACGGTCTGCTGCTCCGCCCACCGGAGCGTGCCCCCGCTGCTGGCGGTGTGGATGCGGAAAATGATGTTGGTATTGATGGGCTGGGCGTTACCCAGCGGCGTGCCATTCACGTCCGTGAGGAAGCCCTGATAGGTGAGTTTGCCGGGGGGATTCGCGTTCGCCTGCGCGCGGGCGTCCGGCGCGGACGCCAGCACCAGCAAGAGCGCGAGGCACGCGCCAAGGCGGACGGCGTCAGCCAAGCGAACGATGCCGCCGGGCCGATTCACGGGAAGGAGGGGAGTTGGTTGGTTCATAATCTGATTGGCTGGTCGGAAAGTGAGGTTAGTTCGTGGTCAAAGTGGCAATGGGAGTGACGCGGTAGAGAACGAACGTGCCCGTGAGGGTGAAGTCCCGCGACTGGCCGTTAAGCCCGCGAAAGGAGAGCGTCTCCCTGTAAGTGCCGCCAAAGGTCCGCGTCGCCGCCGTCAGGCCGCCGAAGTCGTTGCCTTGGGCGGTGAACGTGAGTTGCATCTGCCGCGCCACGGTGTAGGACTCGGCCCCCTGCACCTGCACGGTCCTTAAGTCGGCCTTCAAGTTGTCGTGATCGGGGTGAAAGGAGTGCAGGAAGGGGTTGGAGGCATGATCGTTGTGGTCGGTAAGGACATTGAAGACCAAGGTCGAGCCTTGGGCGAAGGCACCGCTGGTCTTGGGCCAGGGCGCATTGACGAGCGCAAACGGCAAATGGGTAGCCGTCATGCGCCGGGCGGAACCGATCGTCCCGACATCGAGCACGGACTCCTTGGTCGCCACGACCACGTTGGTCGAAAAGCGCTGCCCTACAAACACACGCTGGAGGAGATTCACGGCATTGGAGGGGGAATTATTGTGGATGATCAGTCGCAACGGAAAGGGGCGGGAAACACTGCCGAGAGAGGTGTTTGTCGCGGTGGCGACATAGGGTGCGCCATTGGTCGTCAGGGTGAACACAACCGGCTGTCCATTGGCGTCCCGCTGGTAGGTCTTCAAGTAATGGCCAACCTGCGTCACGCTCGCATCGCCAATCCAAAGGCCCGAACTGTCAGCAACGGTGGCAGTTACCGGCAGGTCGATCTGCGACAAGCCTTCGGTGTCCGCCAAGCGCAGGATGCCGGCATAGCCTGATCCGGCCGGGGCAGTCATGGCCGTGCGATTGAGGCCGAGCACAACTTCTATCGTGGAACCGTCCAGGCCTCCGGCCGCCAAAGTGAAGCTGTGTTGGGTGTTCAGCACCGTGTGGGAGTAGGAAAGGTTGGTGGTGTTGAGCGCCCCGCGAACCAGCAACGGAGTGTTCCCCGCAATCGCGGGCTGCCCCGCTGGCGGCGTGCCCGACGCGAGCAAATTCATGGTAACGGTCCGCGCGGACGCCGTGAGGTTCTTCAACCGCACGCGATAGGTGCCCAGCGAGTCACTGAAGTGAACCCCAGCAGAGTTTTGCAGCGTAACCTCCACCGGCCCGAAGTAGCGGTTGTAGAAATTCGTGCTGGCGCGAACCCAAAAAGCCTGACCACGCGTCACCGCAACGGAGGGAAAAATCAGCGAGGGCAGCAGGGCCGGGCTCGGGGTGGCCCCACCCTGATAGCGGTAGACTTCCATGGTGCTCTTCAGCTCCGGTGCGGGAGTGGTGAACACATCGAAGTTCGGCGGATTGACCGCGGGAGTGGAAAACCCGAGGAGGTTCAAACCCTGGTTGGACCATTCATACCTTGGCGGAACGGGCTTGCCGGTAACGGTCCAGATGAAGTCCACCGAATTGGTGTTGTTGACCAGATAGGCAGCGTTCCCCGACAACCGAACCAACGTGTCAACCCCCACTACCGTGCGCTTCCATTGGGCCCAAGTGGAACTTGGCAGCGAGGAATTTAAGGGATTATCCGTAAACTGCACCGTGGTCAAAGGCGGCTGCCATTGCCAGATTTCGGCAATCGGATTGCCCGGAACATTGACCAGGTTATCCAGCGTGTCATGCGCGGCATCCACGTGCAGGAAGACAGCGTTCCAGCCGGGCTTGAGGGTCATTGTCTGGTTCTGCCATTGGGCGTATGCAGAGCCCGCCGAAAAAAGGCATGCGAGAACAGCGATCCTCCAAGTCAGGCTGAACTTCATAACCTATATGGAGTATCAGCAATGCGTGTAGCACGTCCACAAGTAAGAGGTGAATTTCCGAAAATACTCGGCAGCGCGTCACGGTGCTCTGCGGTCGGCGCATCCGATTCGAGACGTTCTAAAAGCGGTCGGCATCCGTGGAGTGCTTGAGGCGAACCAGACCCCCGGAAGGGTTGCGAGGTGGCGGGCAAACTTGGAAAATGACCCGCGTCCAGTAAACGCAGGACTGGACGGAAGTTGTGTGCGTCAAGTTCAGCAAATTGGCGTGGGGCATGGCGTAGGGGGATA
>CAZQEW010000082.1:0-20622 GCA_964591495.1 uncultured Klebsiella sp. | reverse complement strand
CCTCGTGTGGAACGCGGGCACGCTCTCCGGCAACCAGAAGGGCGAGTTCAAGGGCCGCGACCTTCGCACCGGCGCGGTGAAGAAGCAGTTCTCGCCCGACGTGCCGGACGGGACTTACTGGTTCCACCACCGCTGCTACATCGCGAAGGCGACGGAGAAGTATCTGATTCCCTCGCGCACGGGCATCGAGTTCGTGGACCACGCGAAGGAGCACTGGGACTTGAACCACTGGGTGCGCGGCGCGTGCCTTTACGGCGTGATGCCGGCGAACGGCCTCACCTACGCCGGCCCGCATAACTGCGCCTGTTACCCCGAGGCGAAGCTCGACGGCCTCAACGCGATGGCCGGCGGCAGCGGCTCGCCGCATCCGATTCGCGCTGAAGCCACGCGCTTGGTGAAAGGTCCGGCCTTCGATTCACCGCTCGGCACCGACGCCGACGCGAAGGACTGGCCCACTTATCGCCACGACGCAAAACGCAGCGGCAACTCCGACCAGCCGCTCCTGCCCGACCTCGGCAAGGCGTGGGAAGTGAAGCTCGGCGGCCCGCTCTCCGCGCTGACCATCGCGGGCGGCAAGGTGTTCGTCGCGCAGGTGGACGCGCACACGGTCCATGCGCTTGACCATGCCACCGGCCGGCAGCTTTGGCATTTCATCGCGGGCGGCCGCGTGGATTCTCCGCCCACGTTCTGGAAGGGCCGCGTTTACTTCGGCGGCAAGGACGGCGTGGTTTATTGCCTGCGTGCGAGCGACGGCGCGTTGGTCTGGAAATATCACGGCGCACCCGGTGACCGCCGCCACGCCGCGCTGGAGCAGGTCGAGAGCGTCTGGCCCGTTCACGGCAGCGTGCTCGTGGAGGACGGCAAGGTCAGCTTCGTCGCGGGCCGCAGCGTGTTCCTCGACAACGGCCTGCGCTTCGTGCGCCTCGATGCGACGAGCGGCAAGATGCTGAACGAACAGACCTACAACCACGTTGACCCCGAGACGGGCAAGGACTTCAACGACCGTCACAAGACCCTGCAAATGCCGGTGGGCTTGAACGACATTCTCAGCAGCGACGGCAAGTGGACTTACCTCCGCACGCAGAAGATTGCCGCCGACGGCAAGCGCGTGGACATCGGCCCGGTGAGCAACAATGCCATCGAGCAGGGCGCGGCGCAGAAGGGCGAGGGCGCGCATCTCTTCGCGCCGATGGGCTTCCTCGATGACTCGTGGTTCCACCGCAGCTACTGGGTCTATGGCAAGAGCTTCGCCGGTGGGCACAATGGCTATTACCAGGCCGGCAAATACACTCCCTCGGGCCGCATCATCGTCCACGACGACAAGAACGTGTATGGCTACGGGCGCGAGGCGCAGTATTTCAAGTGGACCACCACGATGGAGCATCAGCTCATGAAGATGCCCAAGGACGCCCCCGACGCGCCCGTGGACCCCAGCCTCGCCACGAAGGCCGGCAAGCAAGCCGCAAAGCAGGGCGCAAAGAATGCCCCCGCCGCCCCCGCGGCCGGTGCGACGCCGCTCGTCGTCACCTACTCACAGACCGAGAAGAACAACATCGCCGGCAAGCCGTTCACGCTGGAGATCTGGGCGCTGCCCGACGGCAAGGACGGCGTGCTTATCAGCCACGGTGGCCCGCAGAACGGCGCGGGCCTTGTCATCGAACAGGGCAAGGTCGGCTTCGTCATCAACAGCAGTTCCACCCGCGCCCGCGCCAACGCGCCTGCGCCGCTCCTCGAAGGCTGGCACCACATCGTCGGCGTGCTGGAGGCGGACAAGACCATGAAGCTCTATCTGGACGGGCAAATCGTCGCGCAGTCCAAGTCGGACTTCGTGGCCGCACAGCCCAAGCAGCCGCTCCGCCTCGGCGGCGACGGCAACAACAATCTCGTTGGTGATACGCTCGACGCCAGCTACACCGGCATCATGGACCAGTTCGCGATTTACACCCGCGCGCTGAGCGGCGTGGAAATCCAAGCCCGCCTCGCCGACCCGACGGCCAAGACCGACAAGTCCATCGCGCAGTTCTCGTCATTCGACAAGGGCGACGCCCGCGATGAAGCCGGGCAAAACCACGGCGTCTCCGGTCCCGGCATCGAGACCGGCAAGGGCCGCAGCGGAGCCGCGCTGTGGTTCCGCCGCGCGCCCGGTGCGCCCGCGCAAATTGCTGGCAAGGGCGGCAAGAAAGCCGCTAAGGCTGCCGCTGCCGCGACCCCCGCCCCGGCCAACCCGGCGAATCCTGCCCAACCTGCGCCCGCGCAGAAGGGGACCTTCGTCGCCAACGACTGGCAGCGTTACGTCCCCATCATCACACGCGCGATGGCCAAGGCCGGCAACTCGCTCATCGTGAGCGGTGCCGAGGATTTGGTGGACGAGGAGTATGCCTTCGAGCGCCTCGCCGCGAAGGACAAGAGCATCCTCCAGCAGCTCCAGGAGCAGGACGACGCCCTCGAAGGCAAGCGCGGTGCCAAGCTCTGGGCCGTGGCCGTGGACAACGGCAACCAAAGCACCGGCCTCGACCTCGCCAGCCCGCCCGTCTGGGACGGCATGGCCGTGGCGCAAGGCCGGCTGTATGTGTCGAGCCTCGATGGCGTGGTGCGGTGTTTTGGGAAGGCAAAGTGAACGCGTAGGGGCAATCCAGGGGCATGTATTGTCCAATCATAGCCTCGAACTCGACACCCTTGTCGCGTAGCGACAGAACAACAGTAGCCGTGGGTGAAGCGAGCCACGCGAGCGCAACCCACGGTGCAAGCGTGAGAGGACAGGTGCCGCGTAGCGGCACGACATAGTCGCGCGCCTCCAACATGCCCAATTCTTACACCCAAATCCTTTACCATCTCGTTTTCTCCACGAAAAACCGTGACCGCGTCCTTGTCGCCGACCATCGAGAAAAGCTGTTTCGCTACTTCTGGGGCATCCACAAGAATCTCGACTGCCACCTCTACCGCATTGGCGGCGTTGAGGACCACGTCCACCTCCTCACCGCAGTGCACCCTACCGTCTCAGTGGCCGACTACATGAAGGAAATCAAAACCGGCAGCACCAAGTGGGCAAAGGCAGAGGGTCTGTTTCCCGGCTTTGTGGGGTGGCAGGACGGCTACGGGGCCTTCACGCTTTCCGTGAGCGAGAAGCAGGCCGTCAGTGATTACATCGCCAATCAGGCGGAACATCATCGCACCATGTCATTCATGGAAGAGTATCGGCAACTGTTGGAACGGGCCGGGGTGAAATACAATGAACGCTACCTGTGATTGGGCCGGGCGTGTCGCGCCGCTACGCGGCGCAGCCCTCTGTTTGTCCTCGACCGTGGGTTGCGCTCGCTTGGCTCGCTTCACCCACGGCTACCGTTGTTTTGCCGCTACGCGGCTGGCTTCGTCGATGGATGGCGTTTTTTCTCACGACCAACGAACACCGTGGTCGGCATTTCATCCGTGTGCATCTATGTCCATCCGTGGTTAAACTCCTCCCCATGACCTTGCTCCGCCTCGCCTTCATCCTCGCGCTCACCGCGTTCTCCGCGCGCGCCGCTGACAACTGGTTCCTCGCCGTCGGGCACGGTGGGCATCGGATGCTCTCGCGTGACGGGCTGAAATGGGAGTTGCACCAGGAATGGGGCAAGCCCGGCCACGACCAGAACGACCTGAATCTGTGCGTGAACTTCAAGGGCATGTTCCTCGCTGCCGGCGGTTACTTCAGCGGACGCGTCACCGCCACGCGCGACGGGCGCACTTGGTCCGACGGCGTCATCCCCGGCAGCTCGCCCATCTTCGGCTTGGAGATTTTCGGCGACACGCTTTACGCGGTGGATTTGCGCGGGAAGGTCTTCAAGACCACCGACGCGGAGCAGTGGCAGCTCGTCGCCAAGCCCGAGATGCCCACGCCCACGCACTGGATTCGCGCCTCCGCGCAGGGCAACGGCCTCATCGTCAGCTCCGGCGACTTCGGCCCCGTCACCGCGTTCGAGCCAGCCACTGGCAAAATCACCGTCACGCAGATGGCCGGGCAGGTGGACAAGCAGGCGGGCCTGCGCCGCGTGGCGTTCGGCAACGGCGTGTTCGTCATCGGTGGTCAGAACGGCCTGCTCGCGGTGACGAAGGACGGCGTGAACTTCCAGAACAACGCCACCAACGCCGCGCGCGCCGACATCCAGTGCGTCATCTGGACCGGCAAGGAGTTCCTCGCCACGACGCAGAAGGAGGCGTATCGCTCGCCGAACGGCCTCGACTGGCAGCCGGTTGCCACCGGTCCCATCCCGCGCCAGATTCGCCGCGTGGAAAACTGGTTCTACGGCTACAGTTGGCCCCCGCACAAAATCTCCCGCAGTCGCGACGGCGTGAAGTGGGAGCCGGTGCCCAACGAGAAGGAATGGCAGGCCAAGTCCTTCGCCTACGGCCCGCTCGCCAGTGGTGAGCCGCCCAAACTGCCGCCGGGCCCGAAGCCGAAACCGGTGGAGGCGAAATGACCAATGGCCAACGCCCAATGACCAATCAATGCTCAATGTCCAATGGGGCGCGGCGGGCGAGTTTCAGCGTCGCCCGGAGCCTGCCCATCGGGAGCGCGGACGCCCACGTCCGCAGCGCGTGGCACGGACGTGGGCGTCCGTTCTCCATCCGCGCCACCGCTGGTGGGACATTGCGTCATTGGTCATTGGTCATTCTTCTCGCTTCGCTCACCTTTGCCCGCGCCGCGCAGTGCCCCGCTTGCACCGTCCCCGTCTTCCGCTACGGGCTGGACAACTGGCAGGCCGACGCCTTCCGCCTCGAAGTCCCCGCCAGCGCGCTCACGGACCCGAAGCTCGCCGACTTCTTCCGCAATCTCGGCACGGCGCAGCCGGCGAATCTCGAAGTAAAGACCGCCTCAAGCACCCAGGCGCGCCTGCTCTTCCCGCATCCCGAGGAGGCGACCTCGCCCGTCGTCTGGACCGGCACGCTCACCCCCACGAGCCTCGCCGCGCTCACCGATTCACCCGCGCGCAAGGAGATTGCCCGCCGCGTGCTCGCCGGCGAATCCGTGGTGTGGGTGCTCGCCGAGTCGGGTAACAAGACGGAGGACGACGCCATCGCCGCCCGCGTCGAGAAGCGGCTGCGCTACCTGGAGCAGGTCGCCATCCTTCCGCGCATTGACCCAAATGACCCGACCAGCAAGCTCGGCCCCGGCCCCGCGCTGCGCGTGAACTTCTCCCTGCTGCGCGTCCCCCGTGCCGGCGACTTCCAGTCGCCGCCTTCAGCGAACGACAGCAAAGGACGGCGGTCGCAAAATGCCGGCACGGGCGACGAATCCCTTCTCTTAAAAATGCTTGCAGGCCCGAAGCCCGCCGCCGGGCTCGCCAACGGCCCCTGGCTCGCCGCCGTCTTCGGGCGCGGCCGCGTCCTCGGTGCTTGGCCTGCTGCCGATTTCGGGGATGCGGAGATTGAAGAAGCCTGCCTGTTTCTGCTCGGCGCGTGCTCCTGCCAGGTGAAACGCCAGAACCCCGGCTGGGACATGCTGATGAATGTGAACTGGGTGACCGAACTGCAGGCTGCCGCCCAAAAGGTCGGTGCGGCGACCGATTCCAAGCCGCCCGCCGGCACCGGCGTCAGCGAACAGAAGTCGACCCAGACAAATGAAGCGCAGACGGTGACCATCACGAGCACGGCCTCCAGCACTCCTCCTTCGGCTCCAATCAGTGGCCCGCCGCTGCTGCCACTGTGGTTTGCTGCTGCCGGCTGCGTCGCCATCGGGCTGTTCCTATTTTTCCGGCGCAACTAATGTCCCACGCAGTGAAAAACCTCGCCGTCCTTCTCTTCGCCCTGGCCGCGCTGCTCGCGGCACTCGCGGTCCTGCAGAAGCGCGGCTCCACGCCGACTGCTGCCGCGCCCACCGCGCTCACGGTCTATTGCGCCGCCGGCGTGAAGCAGCCGGTCGAGGCCATCGCGGCAAAATATCGCGCGGAGTTTGGCGTGGAGGTGCAGTTGCAATACGGCCCCACCGGCGCGCTCATCAGCAACCTCCGCGTCGCCAAGCACGGCGACCTCTTCATCGCGGCGGACGACGGCTCGGTGGCCGACGCGCGGAAGTTTGAACTGGTGCGCGAAGTCCTCCCGCTCGTGCGGCAGCATCCCGTCATCGCTGTGCGCGCTGGCAACCCAAAGAACATTCGTTCGCTTGCCGATCTGCTGCGCGACGGCGTTAAGCTCGCGCTGACCAACCCGGACGCCGCCAGCATCTCGCGCGTGGCGAAAGCCGCGCTTGGAGACACTTGGGGCAAACTCGCCGCGCGCGCCGCCATGATGAAGCCCACCGTCACCGAAGTTGCCGCCGACCTTTCGCTTGGCACGGTGGACGCCGCGATTCTCTGGGACGCGACGGTGCCGCAGTTCAAGAACCTCGCCGCCGTGGAAGTGCCGGAGTTGAAGGACCGCGTGGAGAACGCCAGTGCCGCCGTGCTCGCCGCCTGCACCCAGTCCGTGGCCGCACTCAAGTTCGCCCGCTATCTCGCCGCGCCGGAGAAGGGCGGAGAAGTTTTCCGCCAACACGGCTTCCAGCTCGCGGGCGGCGACAAGTGGGCGGAGAAGCCCGAGTTAATCCTCTACAGCGGCGGCGTCAACCGGCTGGCCGTGGAGAAGCTCCTGAAACAGTTTGCCGATCGCGAGGGCGTGAACGTGACCACGGTCTTCAACGGCTGCGGCATCCTGTGCGCCACGATGAAGACGATGGGCGGCGCGGCGAACGCGAAATTCCCCGACGCCTATTACGCGTGCGACCTGTGCTTCGTGCCGCCGGTGGCCGAGCAGTTCCCCGAGGCTGTCCTGCTGACCGAGACGGACATCGTCATCGCGGTGCGAAAGGGCAATCCGCATGGCGTGCGCACGCTGGCGGACCTTGCGTTGCCCGGGCTGAAGGTAGGCCTGTGCAATGCCGAGCAAAGCACGCTCGGCTTCATGACGCGCGGTATGCTCAAGCAGACCGGCCTGCTGGATTCGGTTCGCAAGAACGTGGTCGTCGAAGTGCCGACAGCGGATTTCCTCATCAATCAGATGCGCGCGGGCGGGCTGGACGCGGCCATCGTCTACCGCGTGAACGCCGCCCCGCAGGCCGAACACATCGAGTTCTTCCCCATCAAGCATGAGGGCGCGAAAGCCATCCAGCCGTTCGCTGTGCGGAAGGATTCGCCAAACACTCAGCTCGCCCGGCGGCTGCTGGACTTCCTGAAAAACAACCGCGGAGCGTTCGAGCAGGCCGGCTTCCAATGGCGCGGCAACGAGCCGGCGATCAAGAGCAAAGACATCAAGGTGCCGGAGTATTTGCTCGAGAAGTAAGCGACCGCGCGATGGCCGCGAAGCAGGTGAAGCGAATGCAAGGTGACTGCACTCGCGCGACTTTTTACTTCCCCAGCGCCTCGGTCAGCACGCGGCCTTCCACGTTCGGCATTTTCAGGCCGAGCAGCGCGGCGACGGTTGGAGCCACGTCCAGGTTGCGGATTTCACCGAGCTGAGCGCCACGCTTAACACCGTGGCCCCAGGCGATGAACGTCCCGTCGAGCTTCGGATCGCTGGCCAGGTAACCGTGGTGGCCGGGATAAACCTCAGGTGTCACGTCGGTGACGGCTTCGTCACCGGTCGGGTAATGGGTGAAGGCGTAACCATCCTTCGCCACGACGAAGAGGTCGGCCATTTGGTCGTTTTGCTCCGGCGAGGGCAGGCCCAGCGCCGCGTATTCCGCCGGCTCGAAGATGCGCTCGACGCCTTCCAGCTTGCCGAGGATTTCCTTCAGCTTTGGCGTGAGCGCGGCGCGCTTGGTCTTGTCCGGCACATAGACCATCGCGGAGCCGCCGAGGGTGTTCGCCACGGCGTCGCACGTCGTGATGGCGGGGCCTTGCGCGCGGAGAAGGCCGGCCTGCTTGAACGCGACGTTCGGGCGGATGATGCGCTTGGCCTGCTTGAAGCCGTGGTCCGTGGTGATGACGAGCGAGAGCCGGTCGCGGAAGCCGGCGGCGTGCGCGGCATCCACGAGGTCGCGCAGGCAGTGGTCGGCGAAGGCGCAGGCGGAGTAACTGGCGTGGTTACCGGGGCCGAAACGGTGGTTGATGGCATCGGTGTTGAGCAGGTGGAAGAGCAGCAGGTTCGGCTTGTGCTGCTTCACGATGTGGATGGCGGCGCGGGTCCAATACAAGTCGCGCCACGGCGGGTTGCGCTGGTTGAACTCCTTCAGCTCGGTCGCGTTGATAAGGCCGGCGGCCAGCATTTCACGCTCGATGGGGCTGGCGGGATTGGGCCGCTCGCCGAACTCGAAGTGAAACGTCCCGGCGTTGGTCGTGGGCACCCAGTCCACGTGCGCGGTCTTGAGGCCGGCCTTGAACGTGAGGTCATACACCGTCGGCACGCGGACGAGTTCCTGCTTGTCCTTCCACGGTTCGAGCTTGAGCGGCTTGTCCGGCCCTTGGCGGAGCATCATGCCGTTGAAGAGCACGCCGTGCCGCGCCGGGGAAACGCCGGTGACGAGCGTGGTGTGGTTGGGCCAGGTGACGGCGGGGTTGGAAATCTTCATCGCCTTGGCCACCGCGCCGTCGCGCGCGAGCGATTGCAGGAAGGGCATGGGCAACGCCGGGTCGTCCCACACCCACGCGGGAAAGCCGTCCACCGTGACGAGGATGACAAGGCGGTCCTTGGCGGGCACCTCGGCGGCGGGCGTGGACAGGAGCGGGGCCAGCAGGGCAAGGAGAAGGAAAGCGCGGCGCAACATGCGGGAGTTTTGTCGCAGCGCATGCCCAGGGCGGCAAGCCCGCAGTGGCGGCGCGTCCGCTTGCTTTGCCTGCCGCCGCCCCTAGACTTAGTCCCGGTGAAAGTGCCCGCCGAAGCGCCCGTGATGATCCTGCCGGAGACGACGTTGTTTCCGGGCATGACGCTGCCGCTGCGCATTTTCGAGCCGCGCTATCGGCGGATGCTCGCGGATGTGCTCGAAGGGGAGCGGATGTTTGCCGTCGCTTTGCGCAACCCGAAGGCCAAGGGCGAGGCGCCCATGTCCATCGGCGGGCTTGGCCTCGTCAGCACGGCCGTCGAGCAGCCCGATGGCACGAGCCTGCTGACCTTGCTGGGGTTGGCCCGTGTGGAGTTCCTCGGGCCCGTGCGTTTGCGGCCTTATCGTGTCGAAGCCATCCGCGCGCTTGCGTCCCCGCCCACCGATGAGCCGCAAGCTGATGCCCTTGCGAGGAAGGTCCGAGCGCTGGTGCGCAAGCGCGTGAAGCAGGGCTTCGACCTTGGCATTCCGTTGCCTGACGATCCGGTGAAGGCAAAGCAGCTGCAGGACATGCAGGCGCTGGCCAACGCCTCTTTCCAACAGTTCGGCAAGCACCTCACCCGCGTCAAATCGCCGGAGCAGCTGGCCGATCTCATCGCCAGCACGCTCATCGGGGACCCGCTCGCGCGTCAGCTGCTGCTGGCCACGCCGCAGATTGAGGAGCGGCTCAAACGGTTGCATCAGCTGCTGCTCGGCATGGAGTTCAGTGCCGGTGAGTCCACCCCGTTATGATTCCCATGCCCAACCCCACCGCCCCCGCCAGCCGCGACGAAATCATCTCCGCCCACTTTGCCTCGATGGTGATGCAGAACGCGCAGATGGCGCTCATGCTCCTCGGTCAGATGCCGCATCCCGAGACCGGTCAGGCGGTCACGGACCTAGAGGGCGCGCGCATGTTCATTGATCAGCTGGAAATGCTGGAGGTTAAGACCAAGGGCAACCTCACCCCGGACGAAGAGCAGTTGCTCCAGCAAAGCCTCGTTGGCACGCGCATGGCGTTTGTCGAGGTCGCGGGGCAGGCGGCGGAAGGTGGCGAGGTGCCGGATGCTGCGGTGAAACCTGTGCTCGAGACGCCGACCGCCGCCCCGGTGGATGAGGATTCCCGCCGGAAGTTCTCGAAGAAGTATTGAGCGTCCTCCGCCGCAGCGCGCGTTCCCTTCAGCCTACTCGCCACCCGTGACCCCGCTCTTCCGCGCCCTCCGATTCTTCCAGCCTGAGCGGGCACGTCTGATCGGCGTTTTCGGGCTCATCCTGGCAGGCATCGGCGCGAATCTCCTGAAGCCTTGGCCCATGGCCGTGCTCGTGGACAGCGTGCTGGGCAGCAGGGCGCTGCCCGCTGCGTTGCAAGCCTGGTCCGGCGACAAGGCCGCGTTGATTGCCTTGCTGGCGGGAGCGACCGTGCTGCTGCACCTGCTGCATGGCGGGCTCAACGCGACGCAAAACTTCCTCGCCATCAGCATCGGCCTGCGCGGGCTGCGGCGCGTGCGGAACGAGGTCTTCGGCTGGCTCCAGCGGCTCTCGCTGCGGTTCCACCTGGGGCGCAGCACGGGTGACCTCATCCATCGCGCTGCGTGGGACACGTATTCGTTCCAGACGCTGTTTCAGCAGGGCCTGATGACAAGCGTCGGCGCGGCGCTCTCTTTTGGCCTGATGGTGATGGTGATGGCGCGGTTGAACGGCCGGCTCACGCTGGTCGCGCTGGCCACGGTGCCGCTGCTGCTGCTGGTGATCCGAACCTTTGGGCGCCGCATGGCGGAGCAGGGGGCCACCGCTCAGCAGGCCGACAGCCAGGTGACCTCGCTTGTGCAGCAGAACATCGCCGCGCTGCCGCTGGTGCAAAGCTACACCCGCGAGGAGCAGGAGGCCGAGCGGTTCGGTGCGCACACGGAAGCGGCGCAGGAAAGGCGGCTCGCGCAGCATGGCTGGGAAGTTGCCTATTGGTTTGCCATCTCGGCGGTGTTCGGCGGCGGCGCGGCGGGCATCCTCTGGCTCGGCGCGCATCAGGTGCTGCGCGGCGAGGCAACGGTGGGCGAACTGCTGATCTTCCTCACTTACCTCGGCCAGTTCTACGAGCCGCTCAACCAGCTTTCCCACGTGGGCGCGACGGTGAGCAACGCCAGTGTCGGCGCACGGCGTGTGTTTGAAATCCTCGACACGCCGGAGGAGGTGAAGGACGCGCCGGCGGCCAGGCCCGTGGTCCGCTCAAGTCTGCGGGGCGAGATTACTTTTGAATCCGTGGCCTTCCGCTACGCGGATGACCGCGAAATTCTCCGGGGCGTCAGCTTCACGCTCGCGCCCGGCCAGTCCGCCGCGATCATCGGGCCGAGCGGCGTGGGCAAGACCACGCTGCTCAATCTGGTTCCGCGATTCTACGACCCCGCCGGGGGCGTGGTGCGACTCGACGGCGCCGATTTGCGGGCCTTGCGCGTGCGCGACCTGCGGGCGCATGTCGCCATCGTCCTGCAGGAGCCGATTTTGCTGCCCACGAGCATCGCGGAAAACATCGCTTACGGACGTCCCGGCGCGACACGTGCGGAGATCGAGGCGGCCGCTAAGGCGGCAAACGCGCATGTTTACATCGAGCGGCTCCCGCAGAAATACGACACCGTCGTCGGCGATGGCGCGGCCCGCCTGAGCGTCGGCGAACGCCAGCGGTTGAATCTGGCCCGGGCTTTCCTCAAGGACGCGCCCATCCTGCTGCTCGACGAGCCGACCAGCGCCCTCGACGCCGAGAGCGAGGCGCTGGTGGTCGAGAGCTTGAAACGCCTCATGCGCGGCCGCACCACGCTCATCGTCGCGCACCGGCTTTCCACCATCCGGGACCTGGACCAGATTCTGGTCCTAGAGGAAGGACGCGTCAGCGAGAGCGGCACGCATGCGGAGCTGGTGGCGAAAGGTGGCTACTACGCACGCGTGGTCAGCGGGCAGATTGCGCTCGACTAGCCGGATTCCCAAGAACCGGCCGGCCGCGGCGGCCCGGGGCAAATAGTGTTGCCAACCGCTCCGGGCATCTGCCATCAAAGCCACACCACGTCGAATCGCGATGACCACTCCTCCGCCCAATCCTCCGCTTGGCATCCTGTATGTGGCAGCGAGTGCGGCAGACCGTGAACAGGTGCAGGAACTGTTTCGTGCGGAGGGGGTGGCCTGCCAGTTTCAGTTGGTGGGGACGCGGCAAGCCTTCGAGGCGGCGCTGGCCAAGGGCGGCTTCGACTTGATCCTGTCGGACTTTTCCCCGCCGGGATTTGATGGCATGACCGGGCTGGCACTGGCGCAGCAGCAGCAGCCCGGCGTGCCCTTCATCTTCATCTCCGGAGTGATGGGCGAGGAGCGGGCCGTTGAAACACTCAAGAATGGCGCGACGGATTACGTGCTGAAGCAGCGCATCGGGCGATTGGTGCCGTCGGTGCGCCGGGCGTTGCGCGAGGTTGCGGAGCGCACCCAACTCCGCCAGGCCGAAGCGCGCGTGCGGCAGGGTGAGGAGCAGCTGCGGCAGATCATGGAGAACGTCAGCGACTGGATCCTGGTGTTCGACGCGGAGGGGCGCTGCACTTATGCGAATCCGGCGTGTCTGCGGGCGTGTGATGCGCCCTCCACCGGGCCCTGTCCCGATTTCTGGAGCCATTTGGAAGGCGCAGACGCGTCCCGCGTGCGGGAAGAATTTGACCAGGCCGTTCGCACCGGCGTGGTGCGACGGATTGAGTTTCGCCTCCGCGCGGGTGGGGTTCTCCGGAGCGTAGAATCCCAGATCAACCTCGCTTGCGACGACAAGGGCTTCCGCACCGGGGTAATTCTCGTTTGCCGCGACATCACCGACCGTAGGCAGGCGGAAGAGCAGTTGCGCGCCCAAGCCGCGGTGCTCGACCAGGCTAACGATGCGGTCATTGTCTGCGGACCCGAGGATGAAATCATCTGCTGGAATCGCAGTGCCGAGCGGCTTTATGGGTGGACGGCCTCCGAGGTGCGGGGCCGCAACCTGCACGCCTTGTTGCACCCGGTGCCGCCTCCCCAGTTGGGAGAGGCGCGTCAGGCGGTCCACCAGCGCGGCGAATGGCAGGGTGAGCTGCGCCAGTCTGGCAAGGCCGGGACCAGCGTCCTCGTGCAGAGCCGGTGGACGCTGTTTCGCGACGATGAGGGGCGAGCCCAATCCCTGCTCGTCGTCAGCACCGAGGCCCGCAACGCGCAGCTGAACGAAGCCCAGTTCCTGCGCGCGCAGCACGCCGCCAGCCTTGGCACGCTGGCCGAAGTGATGGCCCGCGAATTGCGAGCTGCCGTTGAGCCGGTGTTGCTGGTTTCCCAGCTCCTTCAGGTGCGCATGCAGGAAACGCCGCGTTGGCCGGACGCCCCAGACGGCCAGCCGCGCCGGTTTGCGGAGCTCATGCAGCAGGTTGGTTCACTGGTGCGCCCGCTGCTTCCTGATCGGCTGGAACTCTCCGTGGGCTCCGTCCTCGAGGACGTTGGCCGGGATTTGCGTCAGGTGATGGCGCCCGGTGTGGAAGTGCATGTATCCCAGCCGGAGGACTTGTGGGCTGTGGCAGGCGATCCTCAGGCGTTGCGTCAGGCGGTCATGAATCTGGGTGTCAATGCGCGTGAGGCCATGCCCAAGGGGGGGCGCATTGATTTGATTGCGGAAAATGTGCCCATCAAGGATGGCGACGTGCGCCTGCGGCACGGGGGCCGGCCCGGTCTGCACGTGGTCATCACGGTAGCGGACACCGGTTGCGGGATTCCGCCTCAAAATCTGGAGCGCATCTTCACGCCGTTCTTCACCACGAAGGACCAAGGACAGTCAGTTGGCATCGGGCTTACGGCTGTTCAAGCCATTGCCCGGGCCCAGGGCGGCTTCGTCACGGTGGATAGCGAGGTGGGGCGTGGCAGCCGCTTCCGGCTCTACCTTCCTGCGACTGCCGTAACGGCCGCCCCGGACCGCCCGCAGCCGCGCCGTTCCTACCCGCGGGGCAACGGGGAGTGCATCCTTTTGGTGGACGACGAAGCAGGCTTCCGCGAGATCACCCAGGTCACCCTCGAAAAATATGGCTATCGAGTGATCACGGCGGCGGACGGCTCGGAAGGCATGACGCTCTTCATGCGGCACCGGCAGGACATCCAGCTCGTCCTCACGGACATCGTCATGCCGGTGATGGACGGGGCGGCACTGATCCGGTCGCTCCACAAAATGGGCGCGCAGGCAAAATTTCTCGCGGTAAGCGGCTTGGTCGAGCGCGAGAGGATGATGGTGTCGGTTGCAGCTCCCGGCGCCCAGGTTGAATTTCTTGCCAAGCCTTACTCCACCGAGAAGCTGCTGACCGTTGTTCGGGAAGTGCTCCAGAAACCCAAGTCACCCGCAGATTCTGGCGCCGCATGAATTGCGCCTGACTGGGGTCAAAACGAAACAGGCGTTCCGGCAAGCGGAACGCCTGTTCTCAAATGATGTGAAACTAGCTGGCCTTGGCAGCCTTGGCCTTGTTGAGCGCCAGGGTCAGCCGCGATTTCTTGCGATCCGCCGTGCCACGCTTGATGACCCCCTTCTTGACGGCCTTGTCCAGAGTGGAGATCGCAGCCAGAAGTGCGGCGGGGGAATTGTCCTGCTTGGCGGCGAGGGAGGCGCGGAATTTCTTCTCCACCGTCTTGAGCTGAGTGCGGACGACGGTATTGCGGGCGTGCTTACGTGCGCTGTTGCGCATGCGGCGGGCGGCTGACTTCGTGTTCGGCATATTGTTCTCGTTTAAGAGGCGCGCACCCTAGCGAATGGCCGGTGAATGTCAACGGCAGGTTCCATGCTGAATGGACCCGGCGGCAGGGCGTCAGCTTTCGTTGAATCAACCTGAACAACCTTGGCTTCTCGGTTTCATTTGTCGGGCATCGTGTGTCTGCTGGCCGCTCTGGCCAGTCAATGCTTCGGCTTTGGCTCGGCTGAGCCTGACAGCCAGTTCAAAGAACGCGTGCTGCCGTTGCTCGCCCGCCACTGCCATGAATGCCACAGCCATGCGGCGAAAAAGTCCCGGGGCGACCTGGTGCTGGATTCGCTCAACGCGATTCTCACCGGCGGCCAATCGGGGCCGGCCATCGTGCCGGGCGAGCCGGAGAAAAGTCTGCTCCTCAAAGCCGTGCGCCACGAAAGCGCCGAGCTGAAAATGCCGTCGGGCAAGCCGAAGTTGGCCGAGGTCGACATTGCCGTCCTCGCTGAGTGGGTGAAGCAGGTGAAGCCGCCGCCGGACGCGCCCGCGCGCATCTCCGCCGACTGGTGGTCGCTCAAGCCGCTCGTGCGGCCAGCTGTTCCGAGTAATCAGTCTTCAGTGCTCGGTGTTCAGTCAGGGCAGGGCGCGCCCAAGCAGGCGGCAGCCAAACTGAAAACTGAACCCTGGTCACTGAACACTTCCACCAACCCAATTGACCGCTTCATCGCCGCCCGGCTCCGCGAGCAAAACCTCGCTCCCTCGCCCGAGGCTGACCCGCGCACGCTCATCCGTCGCCTGCACTTCGGGCTGACCGGGCTCCCGCCGTCGCCGGAGGAAGTGGAAGCATTCGAACGCGCCGTCTCACTTTCTCACTCTCCCGCTTTCTCACCTGCCACGAAAGCGGGTGAGCAGGTGGGAAAGTGGGAAAGCGGGAGCCGGCCATTGGACGCGCTGGTGGACCGACTGCTCTCCTCCCCGCACTACGGCGAACGCTGGGCGCGCCATTGGTTCGACACCATCCACTTCGCCGATACGCACGGCTTCGAGCACGACATTTTCCGGACGAACGCCTGGCGCTACCGCGACTACGTCATCGCCGCCTTAAACCGTGATGTGCCGTGGCAGCGCTTCATCCGCGAGCAGCTTGCGGCGGACGTCTTCTATCCTGCCGAACCGCAGCTCACGGCGGCGCTCGGTTTCCTCGGGGCGGGACCGCTCGACACGAGCACGCAAGGCACCGCGCCGCGCACGTTCGACTATCTTGATCGCGACGATCTCGTGACGCAGACGATGGCCGCCTTCGCCAGCACGACCGCGAACTGCGCCCGCTGCCACGCGCACAAGTTCGACCCGATCTCGCAAGAGGATTACTACGCGCTGCAAGCGGTCTTCGCCGGCATCACGAAGGCGGAGATTGCCTTCGATGAATCGCCTGCGCTTGGGCAGCAGCGGCGGCGGTGGCAATCCCTGCTTGCCGCCGCGAACACCAACGACGCGGCCGCCCTGCTCACGACGCAGAACGAAGGCATCGTCGCGCGCTGGGAAGAAACGCAGGGCAGGGCTGTGACCGAATGGCGACCGCTCGCGCTGGACGGCCTTGCATCGGCCGAAGGCTCGACGTTGAAGCTGGAAGCGGATGGCTCGGTGAGTTCCGGTGGCAAGCGGCCGGAGAAGGACACTTACACGGCCACGGGCACGACGACGTTCGCAACCGTGACTGCGCTGCGGCTCGAAGTGCTCGCCAGCGAGGCGCTCCCCAAGCGCGGACCCGGGCGGCAGGACAACGGGAATCTGCATTTGAGCGAGGTCGAAATTCGGCTGACGGACGCCGGTTCAACCAATTTCACGCGGCTCAAAATCAAGCGCGCCACGGCGGACTTCAACCAAGAGGGCTGGACGATTCATCACGCACTCGATGGCAACGAGAAGACGGCTTGGGGCATCTACCCGCGCGTGGGCGAATCGCATCTGGCGGTGTTTGAGTTCGAGTCGCCGGTAAAGCTCGCAGCGGGTGCGAAGCTCGCGGTCGCGCTCAAGCAGTTGCACGGCGGCGGACATCTCATCGGTCGCTTTCGGCTGTCGGTGACGGATTCGCCGAACGCAAATGCGGAAGTCGTTCCGCCCCTCGTCGCGGCCGGGCTGAAGTTGCCGCGTGACCAGCGCACGCCGGAGCAGCGCTTGGCCATCGCCGCCCACGCCTTGCGGCAGCACGCGCAGGTGGAGTTGGCCAAGCTGCCTGCGCCGGCACCGGTCTTCGCGGTGAAGTTTGGCCTGGAGCCAAAGGCCGTTCACCTCCTCAAGCGCGGGGACATCCACAAGCCCGGTGCGGAGGCCAGTCCGGGCGCGCTCGCAGCGGTGGCGGGGCTGCCGGCGCGCTTCGCCCTCGCGGACCCGAAGCGGGAGGCGGACCGGCGGGTGGCGCTGGCGGATTGGCTGGCGCATCCCGAGAACCCGCTCACGTGGCGCAGCATCGCGAACCGCGTGTGGCACTTTCATTTCGGTCGCGGCCTGTGCGATACTCCGAGCGACTTCGGGCGCATGGGCAGCACGCCGTCGCACCCGGAGTTGCTCGACTGGCTCGCGTGTGAGCTCCGGGATAACGGCGGCGGGCTGAAGCACCTTCATCGGCTGATTGTGACGAGTGCGACGTATCGGCAGAGAGGGCATTATTCTGTGTTCGGTGTTCAGTCTGCAGTGGGGAGCCGACGCACGAAGCCCACTGAGAACTGGTTGCTGAATACTGAACACTCTGCCTCCACCACCGACCCCGACAACAGATGGCTCTGGCGCATGAACCGCTCGCGGCTGGACGCCGAGTCTTTCCGCGACGCCGTGCTCGCCGTCTCGGGCCGGCTGGACCGCACGCTCGGCGGGCCGGGGACGCAGCACTTCAAGTTGAGCAAAGGCCCGCAGGCCACGCCGAAGGTGGATTACACGCCCTTCGATTGGGACGCGCCGGGCGCGGGGCGGCGGAGCATCTACCGCGTCGTGTGGCGCGGCATCGCGGACCCGTTCATGGAAGCGCTGGACTTCCCGGACGCCGCACTGCTCCAGCCCACGCGGTCCTTCTCGGCGTCGGCGCTCCAGGCGCTGACACTGTTCAACAACGACTTCGTCCTGCGCCACAGCGAGCACTTCGCGGCGCGGGTGGAGAAACTCGGCAACGACACGCCGTCGCGGGTGCGGGCGATGGTGCGGCTGGCGTATCAACGCGCGGCGACGGCGGAGGAAGTGACCGCGATGTCGGCTTACGCCGAGCAACACGGGCTGCCAGCGCTGGGCCGGGTTTTGTTTAACAGCAATGAGTTTTTGTTCATCAACTGACGCGCCGTGCCGGCGGTTTGCAACCGCCGTCGGTGAGCATCAGCAGGCCGAGCCGGCTGCTAGCTATCCACGCGCAACACGGCGGCTGGAAGCCGCCGGCAGGGGGTTGGGCCGTCGCGACTTCCTCTGGCGCATCGGCGGCGGGTTCGGCGGCTTGGCGATGGCGGACTTGTTTGCGCGCGAGGCGTTGGGGGACGGCGCGTTTCGGCCGCGGCCGGAGTTCAACGGCGGGCTTCACCATCCGGCGAAGGTCAAGCGGGTCATCCAGTTGTTCATGACCGGCGGCGTGAGCCAGATGGACACTTATGACTACAAGCCGGCGCTGGAGAAACTCCACGGCCAGAAGCTCGGGCCGACGGAGAAGCCGGAGGGGTTTACCGCCATGCCCGGCACGATGATGAAAAGCCCGTTCGAGTTCCGGCAACACGGGCAGTCGGGGCGCTGGGTGAGCAGCGTATTCCCCGAGCAGGCGAAGCTCGTGGACGAACTCGCCTTCCTCATGGCGATGACGAGCAAGACGAACGTCCATGGGCCGGGCACCTACATGATGAACAGCGGCCAGCTGCTGCCGGGCTTCCCGTGCCTCGGCGCGTGGGTGAGCTACGGGCTGGGCCGGCTCACGGATAACCTGCCGACGTTCGTGGTGCTGCCGGATGCGCGCGGGCTGCCCTACAATCAGAACGGCACGTTCAGTGCGGGCTTTCTGCCGGCGGTGCATCAGGGAACCATCCTCAACGCGGGCGCGCCCGAGCTGGTGCCGGACTTGTTCGCGCGGGAGAAGTTCAAGTTCGCCACGCGCGACGCGGACCGCGACGGGCTGGCGTTGCTGGACAAGTTGAACCGCGCGCACGCGAAGGCCAATCCCGCCGACTCGCGGCTCGACGCGCGCATCGCGAGCTACGAGCTGGCGGCAAAGATGCAGTTGAGCGCGCCGGAGGCGTTTGACTTGGCGAAGGAGACCGACGCGACGCGGAAAGCTTACGGGCTGGAGAACAAAGTGACCGAGGACTTCGGGAGGCGGTGCTTGCTGGCGCGGCGGCTCATCGAGCGGGGGACGCGCTTCGTGCAGGTGTGGAGCGGACCGCAGGGCGCGGTGAACAACTGGGACAACCACGGCAACATCCCGAACGAATTGCCGCCGATGGCCGCGAGCGTGGACCAACCCATCGCGTCGCTGCTGCGCGACCTCAAGTCAAGCGGTTTGCTGGCGGACACGCTGGTGGTGTGGACGACTGAGTTTGGCCGCACGCCTTTCGCCCAAGGCAGCGTGGGCCGCGACCACAATGGCGGGACGTTTGTGACGTGGCTGACCGGCGCGGGCATCAAGCCCGGCGTGGCCGTGGGGCAGAGCGACGAGTGGGGCTACCAGGCAGCCGAGGGGAAGACCTATTGCTACGACCTGCACGCGACGATTCTCCACCTTATGGGCATTGACCACGAACGCCTGACCGTCCGCCACAGCGGGTTGGACCGGAGGCTCACCGATGTCCACGGCGATGTGGTGCGTGCGGTCCTGACCTGACTAACGGCCCTACGTGGCATGGCCAGTTATACCCCGTGTGGCCCTTGAAGCTACGGCCTAGTAAAACTAGTGCGTGATTTTCACGCATCAGGCGTAAAAAGAAGCACATGGATCGCCGGTGCAATGGTTGGGCCCTAAGTGGGAAGATGGATTTGCGCAAAGTTCTCGATCAATCCGTTCCGCTGTGTTTGTATCACCTTGAAAATCAACTGATTGTAAATGTGTTGATTTGGATCGCAGGATACGGTGGAATACAGATGTCTCTTCTGAATCGGCTGGCATGAAAAAAGCTGAGGGGAAGGTAGACTATGTCGGCCACCTCTGAGAGCGGTTCTCAGGGGGAGCCGGCTGGGAAACAAACAACAAAAAATGAAAAGCCTACGCAGCAAAAAAATCGGGGCCTTCACGCTAATCGAGTTGCTCGTCGTGATCGCCATCATCGCCATCTTGGCGGGCATGCTTCTGCCTGCCCTCTCCAAGGCCAAAGCCAAGGCGGCGCGCATCAAGTGCGCCAATAACCTCAAGCAGATCGGCCTCGCCTTCAAGGTGTTCGCCAACGACAACGACGACCGCTTTCCATACAGAGTCGCGGGCTACACCACTGCGGTGATGCAGCCGGCGGCGAATTACCCAACCGTGAACAACTCTAATGCACGAGTCTGGGCTCATATGTTTGTGATGTCTAATGAACTGGGTTCGGCCAAGATTTTGACCTGCCCCGGAGATCGCAATAAACTGAATAACTTGAGGGCTGATTTCAGCACTACCACCACAGGCTACAACTCGGGTTCAGCTGCTAATGCTGACAACACGGCAGTAGGCGCGGCCGCTTACAACTATGCCGCGCAGGGGAAGGACAATGCTACCTCGTTCACCGTTGGGTTGGGTGCGGATGAAACGCAGCCCAACTCAATACTCAGTGCCGATCGTAACTGGGGTGTGGGGAGCAATGCTGCTGTTGATAAGAATACTCGTGGTGTTGCTGGCGGCAGCAACGGTGTCGGCTTCACTGGCACTGGTGGTGTAGCCGTTTGGCGAACGGGTTCTACGGGCGCTGGCTCGGCAGCTCAGCACGATCAGGCTGGCAATTTCGCTCTCTCTGATGGTAGCGTGCAGCAGGTAACCACCTCGGGCTTGCAGCAGCAGTTGCGTCAAGAGGTTTCTGGTCTTGGTGTTGCGGTCCTGCACCATGTGTTCCCGAATTAACACTTATTGTTCCTAACATTAAAGGGGCACCCGTTGGGTGCCCCTTTTTATTTGATCCTTTTCAATTTAGTCGTCCCTGAAAAACCCCAACTGTTCCCACCGGGAGTGAGTTGGGTTTCGGG
>CAZQEW010000081.1:0-20840 GCA_964591495.1 uncultured Klebsiella sp. | reverse complement strand
TCACTTGAAACAAATCTGCCGCACGCAGTCTTGGAAGTCCTTTGCGCCGGCGAGGATTTTGATCTCCACGCGCATGAAATAGATGGGTAGGTCGCGTCGATCCAGCTTCGGGAAACGCACGGCGTCCTTCTGCGTGGTCAGCATGATTTCGGCCTGCCGCTTCTTGGCGCGGTTGATGGCGTTGATGACTTCCTGCTGCGTGAAACGGTGGTGATCCGCGAAGCGCTTGGCGTAAACGAGTTCCGCGCCGAGTTTCACCAGCCCGCTCTCGAAGCTCTCTGGCTGCGCGATGCCGCTGAAGCTGGCGACTTTCTTGCCCTTCAGGAAGCCGAGGTCCTTCCGCTCGCCGGTGAAGACGTCCTCGAAATAGAGCGGGTGGTGGACACACTCGATGATGCTGGCGCGCGGGTTGTGCCGGGCGATGCGGGCGCGGAGCCGGGCGGTGTCGCCGTCGCTCTTGGTGAGGAAGATGACGCTGGCACGGTCGAGGTGCGTGGGCGGTTCGCGGAGCGTGCCGCGCGGGAGCAGATGCTCGTTGCCGAACGGCTGCTGGCAGTCCACGAGCACGATGTCCTTCCGGCGGCCGCGCAATTTCCAATACTGGTAGCCGTCGTCGAGCAGCAGGGTGTCGCAGCCGAACTTTGCGATGGCGTAGCGGCCGGCCTTCACGCGGTCCTTGTCCACCAGCACGACCACGTCCTTCAAGTTGCTCGCGAGCATGTAAGGCTCGTCGCCGGCAGTTTCGGAGTTGAGCAGCAAGTTCCTCCCGTCCGAGACGACGCGTGGCGGCGTGGTGTCCTCGCGCAGGAGCAGTTTGTTCAAAAGGCGCGGGCCGAGGGGGCCGGGGTTCGAGCGATAGCCGCGGGAGAGGATGGCGACCTTGCGTCCCGAATCGGTGAGCTCACGGGCGAACTTCTCCACGACCGGCGTCTTGCCCGTGCCGCCCACGGTGACGTTGCCGACGGCGATGACCTGGACGCCGAGCGTGGAGTCGCGGAGGATGCGGACGTTGTAGAGGAAGAGGCGGGCCTTCACGAGGCCGGTGAAGACTTTGGAAAGGGCGAAGAGCATGCCCCGCAGCATGGCGGCGCGCTTGCCCTTGCGCTGCTCGAAGATGACTTCGAGCACGAAGGTTTCGGCGTCTTCCAGCCAGTTGCGGAACTGTTCGCGCATGCGGGCGCGGAGTTTGCCCGCCGCGGCGGGGCAGGGCAAGGCGGGCGCTTCAGGCCTGGGTCAGAAGGCGGTCCACCTGGGTCATCGTGATGTCCGGGCTGCCTTCGGTCCAGATGACGAAGTCCGCCTGGGTGAGCTTCTTCTCAATCGGCCACTGGGCGCCGATCCGCTGCTGGATTTGCTCCGGGCTCCAGCCGCGCGCGGCAAGCCGCTGCTGTTGGGCCGGAGCGGAACAGGCCACGCACACGACCTTGTCGAAATGCCGCGCCACGTTGGTCTCGAAGAGCAGCGGGATGACCACCACGCCGAGGCGCACGCCTTCCTTGCGCCACTGGTCCACCTGCGCCTGCCAGAGCGCGCGGATGCGCGGGTGCAGGATGGCCTCGAGCTGCTTGCGCGACATGTCGCTGGCAAAGACGCGTCGCGCCAGCTCCTCGCGGCGCAGCGCACCGTCCGGGCCGATGACGGCCGCACCGAACATTTCCTGGATTTCCTTGAGCGCCGGCTGGCCTGGCTCAACCACCTTGCGGGCGAGCACGTCGGTGTCCACCACGGGCACGCCACGCCGCTCCAGCAGCTGGGCCACGGTGCTCTTGCCCATGCCCACGCCACCGGTCAGTCCGAAAACCTTCGTTGGAATCACGGACGGGAAACTAGCGGGAGCGCCGGCCGGCGGGCCAGAAGGAAGTTGGTCAACCCATCAGCCCGGGAATGGGCGTGCCGTGGTAGAAGAGGTTCGGCCGACCCTGTTCGTCGAGCCAGTGCGCGTCCTGCGGGATGCCGAGGGCGTCGTAGATGGTTGCGGCCAGATTCTCCGGCGTTTGCGGCGAGCTGGCGGGATAACCGCCGATCTTGTCCGAGGAGCCGATGACCGTGCCGCCGCGCACACCGCCACCGGCGAAGAACACCGATTGCACCGCGCCCCAGTGGTCGCGACCCGGCAGGCGCGCGCCGGGGATGCTGAAGATGCGCGGCGTGCGTCCGAATTCGCCCGCCATCACGATGAGCGTGCTGTCCAGCAGGCCGCGTTCGCGCAGGTCATCAATCAGCGCCGACACCGCGCGGTCCGTCGGCGGCAGGAGGAAGTTCTTGAGGTTCGGGAAGGCCGACTCATGGGTGTCCCAGGTCTCGTTGTTGCCGAGGTTGACCTGCACCAGCCGCACGCCGCGCTGCACGAGGCGCGAGGCCAGCAGCAACGACCAGCCGAAGGAATTGCGTCCGTAGCGCTCCTGCTCCTTGAGCGGCGCGTTGGTCACGTCAAAGGCGTCCGCGATTTTCCCGTCGGTCAGCAGCGAAGTCGCCATTTCCCAATAACGGTCGTGCCCGCCCGCCTCGCCCGCGGTGGCGAGCTGCGCGCGCTGCCCGTTCAGCTCCTTCGAGAGCGACAGCCGGTCGCGCAGCCGGCCGCCGGAGAGCCACTCGGGCAGGGATAGGTTCGGCGCGCGGAAGTAAAGCGGCTGCTCCTTCGCGCCCTCGCGGTGGTGAAAGAGGTATTCGGGATACGCGCCGTAGTTGGCGGCGTTGTAAGGCGCGCAGTCGAGGAACCACGGCTCGCGGCGCTTGCCCGCGATGCCCGCGAACTGACCGGGAATCACGCGGCCCGTGCGATGCACGATCTTCTCCGGCAGGATGATGGCGGGCGGCAGGTTGTTCTGCGGGGCGAAGCGTGCGCCCGCCAGCGCGGCGATGGACGGCCAGTCAGAATCCTTCGGCAGGCTCGGGTTGAAGCCCGGCGGGATGTCCGAGCGGCCCGTGAGCATGATGTGGTGGCCGGCGGAATGGTCGTTGGACTTGTGCGTGAGCGAGCGGCACAACGCCCAGTGCTCGCTGCGCTTGGCCAGCTCGGGCAAATGCTCGCAGATGTGCAGGCCCGGTGTGCGCGTAGGGATGGGCTTGAACTCGCCGCGGATGTCGGACGGCGCATCGGGCTTGAGGTCGAAACTCTCGTGTTGCGCCAGCCCGCCGGAGAGGAAGATGTAGATGACCGACTTGGCGCGCTCGCGTCCACCTGCTCCGCCCGCCGCTTGGAGCCAGTTCAGATGGTTCATCCCGAGACCCAGCAGGCCGACCGCGCCCGCCTGCACCGCTGCGCGGCGGGAAGTGCCTGGGTGAACGGGGTGCGTGGGTGTTGAGGTCATCGCGTAGCTGGCGTTGAACGAAGCTATTGACGCCCGCCGATGGATTTCAACTCATCATTTTCCCGCGCTGAAACCACCGTCGATGATGAACTCTGTGCCGGTGACGAAGCCGGCTTTGGTGTCTGCTGGAGCATGACTAACACGAGTTGAGAAACTAAATGCCCTTGGCCGGTGGACTAACGGGAACCCAATCTACCCTGTTTTGGCAAGCAACCCGGAGCCACCGGGCGGAGCCTGGCTATCTCGGGGATGCTCTCGATTAGTTCCGGAGGAATTCTAGCGGCCACCAGAGTTTCCTTCCAGCCATCTGGATCCAGCTTGTAAAGTGCCAAGCCTAGTTGCTGATTGAGAGCATCGCCGGCAACTTTTTGGCTCCACCGGGGGCGGTTCAGCTGGATTGTGGGAATGATCTCCTTGAGATAGGGCACCGCCTCCTTTATTTCCCACTCGCTTAGGAGTCTAGCGGCTCCGGCCATGAAACCGACCGGGGGATATGGCGGATACGGTGTCGGCGGGGGGCGTTGTCCGGGAACCAAGACTGCTGGTGGCGGGTTTGTCCAAGCTAGGAAGGCTTGGTGACGAGGTGAGTAGTCTTGCAAATACCGCAGCAAAGGAGGCGTGGAAATGGGGGCTCCGAGCAGGTCGAAACCCATCATCACGTATTTCGAATTGTCGTAGGAAAAACCCTTCTGATAAATCTCCTCTGCATGTTCCAGAAAAACGTTTGTGCTGATCATTCCAATCCGAGCGGCACTCGCCTCCTCATTTAGCCCACCGACGCGGATGATGTTACTGTTGGTCCGGGAAACGTAATCGCGCGGGGAGCGTGCCGTGCGCGCATCCTCTTTCGCCCGCCAATCAATTTTGTGCTGGAAAGCCGCGCGACCGCCATCATGTCCCAGCTTCGCCAGAGCGAAAGCATAGTCGTGCGACCTAATTTTGTCGGTAGCCACTCGCCGGGCCAAAGCTTCGATCACGCGAGGATCCTGCCAATTGCCAAGCGCGGCTGCTAAATCACTGTTTTCCGGATAGGCACCGTTCAGTAGGCTCAAGATAGCCGACAAGGAATTTGTGTCCCGGTTCAGTGCTAACGTCGTCGCCGCGCTCAGGGCCAAGTTTGGAGGCGCCCCCTTAATAGTGACCAACCGAAGGTGATCCTCAGCAAGCTTGTGCCGGTAGCGGGCAAGCAATGTCGCGGCGTGCAGACGAACTACTGGTTCTTTGGCATCAGTAAACGCTTTCTCCAGAGCGGCCAGCGCACGGGGTGGAAACGGTTCGACTAGCGATTCGTGCGCGATTTGAACCACTCGCTCCGGCTTGTCGATCCATTTCCATAGGACATTTCCTGACTTGTAGTCTTCAACAAGCTCTTCGCGAGAACGATAAATCCCAGTGCCCCGATCCAGCGACTCTTTGATCATGGGCAGCACTGTCCAAGCCACTCGAATCGGCAGAATCACATAATTGTTGATGTCATCCCGGATCACAGAAAAAGCCGTGACGTCTGGCGGCTCCCTCGACCCGTTGCCCTGCTGCGATCCAGTCTTGGGCTTTGTCTCGGAGCGAGGCATCAGATTCACAATCGCCGAGAGCGCAAGGACTCCAATGAGGACGATTCCCCACTTGCGGAGACGCCTTCTCCATGCGGGAGGCTGTGAGCCGCCGGTTTCCATAGTTGAACTATTTTCCCGCGCTGAAACCACCGTCGATGATGAACTCTGTGCCGGTGACGAAGCCGGCTTCGTCGCTCGCCAAGTAGAGCGCTGCGGCGGCGATTTCCTCGGGCTTGCCCATGCGGTTTACGGCCTGCGTGGCGCAGGCGTCGCGGTAGGCCTTTTCGGGGTCGGGATACTTCTTCAGCCAGCCGGTGACGAAAGGCGTCTCCACGCGGCCGGGGCAGATGGCGTTGGCCCTCACGCCGTCGAGGGCGTGGTCGAGGGCCAGCGCCTTGGTCATGCCGGCGATGGCAAACTTCGTGGTGACATAGGCCAGCCGGTCCTTCACGCCGACGACCGCGCCGATGCTGGCGATGTTCACGATGCTGCCGGATTTGCGCGCGACCATGCCGGGGAGAAACACCTTCGTGACGTTGAAGACGCCGCGCACGTTGACGGACCAGAGGCGGTCCAGGTCCGCGCCGCTGGTGGTGAGCATGGTGCCTACGTGGCCAATGCCGGCGTTGTTCACCAGCACGTCGAGCCGGCCGAACCGGGATTTCACCGCGTTGCCCACCCGCTCGCAGTCGGCCTCGTTGCTGACGTCGAGCGCGAGGAACTCGGCCTGACCGCCCGCTGCACGGATGTTTTCCACCGTGCCGGAACCGGTCTTTGCATCGCGGTCCGTGACGAAGACGAAGCCGCCGGCCTTGGCGAAGGTTTCTGCAATGGCCGCGCCGATGCCGGAGCCCGCGCCGGTGACGAGAGTGATTTTGTCTTTCAGTGAGAACATGGGACGAATGTGCCAAGCCGCGAAGCTGCGGGCAATGTCTGAGGCAGGTGGACGGTCATCGACGCCGCTCCGGAGGTCAGCGCACGCGAACGAAGACCTTTCCCGGCAGTTGCCGCACCATGCGCTTCATCTCCAAACCAAGCAAGCCGACGGACACGGCGGACGCAGGCAGGCCGCTGGCGCGGATGATTTCGTCAATGTGCGTCTCGTCCTCGCCCACCGCGGCAAGGATTTTGGTTTCGTTCTCCGAAAGGGAAAGCGCTGGCAGCACGCCGGTCTCGGCCGGTGAGGCGGGCCGGTTCATGGCCGGGAAGAGATATTCGAACTCGCTGAGAATGTCGTCCGCGCCCTCGCAGAGCTTTGCGCCCTTTTTGATCAGGTCGTGGCAGCCCTTGCTGCGCGGCGAGTCCACGCGGCCCGGCACGGCAAAGATCTGCCGGCCGTAGTCCGTGGCGAAGTTCGCCGTGATGAGCGCGCCGCTGCTGAGGTTGGCCTCCACGACGACGGTGCCGAGCGTCATGCCCGCGACGATGCGGTTGCGGATCGGAAAGGTCTGTTTGTCGGCGGGGCGGTTGAACGGGAACTGGGTGATGATGGCCCCGCTGGCGGCGATGCGCTCAAACAGTTCAGCGTTTTCCGGCGGGAAGACGAGGTTGATGCCCGTGCCCAGCACCGCGATGGTGCGGCCCTTCGCGGCGAGCGCGCCCTGGTGCGCGGCGGTGTCAATGCCCCGGGCGCCGCCGCTGACGACGGTCACGCCGATGTAGGCGAGCTGGTAGGCGAACTTGCGGGCGGTCTCCGTGCCGTAGCTGGTCGTCTGCCGGGAACCGACGAGCGCGATGGCGTTCTTGTCCTGTGCGGTGAGTGTGCCCTTCACGTAGAGCACGATGGGCGGGTCGTAGATTTGGCGCAGCAGTTCGGGATACTCCGCATCCTCCTGCGTGATTACGTGGCAGCCAAACTCTCCGATGCGCTTCAGCTCGCCGGCGAGGTCGACGCCGCTTTCCCATCCGCAGATCGCATCCGCCGTTTCTTCTCCGATGCCGCGGACTTGGAGGAGCTGCTGCTTGCCCGCACGCAAGATGGCCGGGGCCTCGCCAAAATGGTCGAGCAGTTGTCGGACGCGCACCGGCCCGACGTGCTCAATCAGGTTCAGGGCTATGAGCGCTTCCTTGGAGGTCATGCTCGTCGGGGGCGAAGCAGCCGGCTGGCGCAAGCAGCCGTGGCCGGTTCATCAGGATTCCTTCACGATGGCAAGGAACTGCTTCATGGCCGGCGAAAGCACTTTGTTCTTCTTGAACAATGCGGCCAGCGGACGGTGAAACTCCTCGCCCTCGAACGGCACCTGCACCAGCGTGGCCTTGGAAACTTCCTGCGCGATGGTTGTCTGGGGCAGGATGGATACGCCGGCATCAATCTCAACGGCCCGTTTCACGGTCTCCACGTTGTCAAACTCCATGACCGTCTGCACGGTCACCTCGTGCTCCCGCAGTATTTTGTCGATGGCCTTGCGGGTTGGGATGTCCGGCTCGAAGCCGATGAACTTCTGCCCGGCGAGCGACGCGATGGGGATTGTCTTGAGCTTCGCAAAGGGATGTTGCGGATGGCACACCAGCACCATGCGGTCCTTGCGCAGCGGGACGATCTCCAAACGCGGATCCTTGTTCGGATAGGCGACGAGCCCGAGGTCCACGACGTTGCCCAGCACGTCATCATACACCTGGTTGGCGCGGCGATACTCGACATGGATTTTTACCGTCGGATACGCCTTGAGGAACTTCTTCATGTAGGGCGGCAGGTCGTGCAGCCCGATGCTGTAAATCGTTGCCACCCGGATGGAGCCGGACACGATGTCCCTCACCTCCTGAAGCTTGTTGTGCAGCTCGTCGTAGGTCTGGCAGATGCGCTTGCTGTAGTCGTAGAGGATCTCGCCCTCGCGGGTGAGGCGGAACTTCTTCTTGCTGCGCTCAATGAGCATGGCTTTGAACTGCCGTTCGAGCGCGCTGATCTGCTGGCTGACGGCGGACTGGGTGACGCCGTTAATCTGGGCGGCTTTGGTGAAGCTCTCCGTCTCGCTGAGGTCGCAGAACACCTTGAGGCTGGACAATTGCATGAGCTAATAGAAGACCAAAGCCCGCGCATCGTCAACTTGCGACCCCGCAGATTCTTCACTTCAGAGCGTCTTTTTCTGTTGTCAGGCTTGCTGATGTTCGAGCCCTGCACAGGCTCATGTCGCGAGGCACGCGGGCAAAAGTGGATAAATCCATGTTCATCCGCCGCCCACCTTGATAAACCTCCAAGGCATGCAGCCCTTCCGATCCGTCCCGCTCGCGCTCGTGTGTGCGCTCGGCTTCCTGGCATTCAAAACCTCCGCTGCGCCGAAGCCAAACGTCCTGCTCCTCATGTCCGATGACCTCGCGGCCACGCTCGGCTGCTATGGCCATGCGGTGGCGAAGACGCCGCACCTCGACGCTTTCGCCAAGCGCGCCGTGCTCTTCGAGCGCGCGTATTGCCAGCTCCCGCACTGCAATCCCTCCCGCGCCTCGATGCTTTCCGGCCTGCGCCCGAACAACACGCGCGTCACGGACAACGCGGACAATCTCTACAAAAAAATCCCCGGGGTGGTGACACTGCCGCACCACTTCCGCCGCAATGGCTACGCCACCGCTCGCTGTGGAAAGATTTTCCACCTCGGCGTGCCCACCGGGCTGGAGAGCATGGACGACCCGCAGGCGTGGGATTTCGGGACGCCGTTCAAGGACGAGCGGCCTTACCCGCCGAAGCGCGAGAGCGCGGTGAAGGTCGAGACCGGCAAGAAGCAAGGGCTGCCCTGGACCGAGACCACCGGCACGGACGACGACCTCGTGGACGGGAACTTTGCGAAGACCGCCATCGAGTGGCTGGAGAAGCGCGACCCAGCGAAGCCCTTCTTCCTCGCGGTCGGGTTTCACCGGCCGCACCTGCCGTTGGTTGCGCCTGCGAAGTATTTTGACCTGTATCCGTTCGACTCCATCCAGCTCCCGACCGAGCCGGCGGACGACGAGGCGGACATCCCCGCGCCCGCTCGCAACGGCTCCGTCCCCGGCTACGCGCTGACCACCACGCCCGACCAGCGGCGCGCAGCCATTCGCGGCTACCTCGCGACCGTGAGCTACATGGACGCGCAGGCGGGCCGCGTGCTCGACGCCCTCAAGCGGCTCAAGCTGGAGGAAAACACCATCGTCATCTTCGCTGCCGACCACGGCTGGCATCTTGGCGAGCACGGGCTGTGGCACAAGCGCAGCCTCTTCGAGGAAAGCGCGCGCGTGCCGTTCCTCGTTGCCGCGCCCGGCGCGAAGGGCAACGGCCAGCGCAGCGCGAGCCTCGTGGAGTTGCTCGATGTCTATCCTACGCTCTGCGACCTCGCCGGCGTGCCTGCGCCCGCGGGCTTGCAGGGCAAGTCACTTCGACCAGTGCTCAACAATCCGCAAGCCGCGTTCCACGAAGGCGCGTTCACGCAAGCTCGTCGCGGCGCGAAGGCGGAGCACTGGGGCCGCAGCGTCCGCACCGCGCGCTGGCGCTGCACGGAATGGGACGAGGGCCGGAACGGCATCGAACTTTACGACCACGCCGCCGACCCGCACGAGTTCACCAACTTGGCCAACGACCCGAAGCACGCGACCGTGCTGAAGGAACTGCGGGCATTGCTCGCGGCGAAGCTGCCGCCGATTGCGAAATGAAATCCCAAATCCCCCGCAACAAGCTCCAAAGAAGCTCCAAGTTCCAAGCTCCAAACCACGGAGCGGGTTCGCATCTTCGCCAGCGATTTGGAGCTTGGTGTTTGGTGTTTATTTGGAGCATGGGATTTGGAATTTGGAGCTTCGCGGCGCAAGCCGCTTCGCGCCCGCCGAACTTCATCGTCATCCTCGCCGACGACCTCGGGGCGAAGGAGCTGGGCTGCTACGGGAGCAAACTTCACCAGACACCGCACCTAGACCGCATGGCGGCTGAGGGCTTGCGCTTCGAGACCTTCTTCGCCACGCCGCTGTGCACGCCGACACGCGTGCAGCTCATGACGGGGCAGTATGGCTTCCGCACCGGCTACCTCGGCATGAACAACAAGGCCTTTATCCCCGCGCCCGGCTCGCCGGAGACAGACATCGGCCGCCGCTTCACCTTCGCCGACCTGCTGAAGACGCGCGGCTACGCGACCGCGCTGTCCGGCAAGTGGCAGCTCTCTGGCAAGCTGTCCACGCTCATCCGCGACGCGGGCTTCGACGAGTATCGGATGTGGGCTTACGAGCACAACCTGCCCGCTGGCGTGAAGCATTCCGGCCGCGAGCCCAACAACGGACTGCATTCGCGTTACTGGCACCCGAGCATCGTGCAGAACGGCGAGTATCTGCCGACGAAGCCCACGGACTTCGGCCCGGACCTCTTCAACGACTTCGTCATCGACTTCGCGCGGCGGCACCGGGAAAAGCCCTTCTTTATTTACTACACCTCGGTGCTCACGCACGGCCCGCGCGTCGAGACGCCCGACCCGGCGCGGCCTGGCGCACGTGTGCCCGCGAGCCTCAAGTCCAACCTCGAATACCTCGACCACCTCATGGGCAAGCTGCTCGCGTCGCTGCAGGCCGACGGCCTCGCGTCGAACACCTACGTCTTCTTCGTCGGCGACAACGGCACCGCTGGCGACGGCAAAGGCACGCCCACCGAACTTGGCGCGCGCGTGCCCGGCATCCTGTGGGGCGCGGACGTGAAGCGCGGCCTGGTTTCGCGTGCGGTGGCGGACTTGACGGACATTTTTCCCACGCTCGCGGACCTGTCCGGCGCAACGCTCCCGAAAGACCGCGTCTTCGACGGCACGAGCTTTGCCCCCGTGCTGCGCGGCGAAAAGCCGCGCCACCGCGACTGGATTTACAGCCATCTCGACGACGGGCGCGTGCTGCGCGACGAGCGCTGGCTGTTGGAAATCCCGTTCGGGAACAAGGGCGGCAGGCTCTTCGACTGCGGCACGAGCCGCGACGGCATCGGCTATCGCGACGTGACGGACTCGAACGGGCCGGACGCGAAGGCCGCGCGCGCCCGGTTCGCGGCGGTGCTCGCGCAGATGCCGGAGCCGAAGCCGCGCGTGTTGCTGCCGGAGGAAACTAAGGGGAAGCGGCAGTAACCAGTGTTCAGTTTTCAGTGTCCAGTAGTCAGTCCAGTCACCGAACCTCTCCCGCCATGCATTCGCCCCGTTGCCTCCCTAAACCTGACTCGCTCGCACCGTTGTCACCGTGCGCCTCGACTCCCTTTCCCTTTGCGCGGCAAGGGGAGAGGCCCGGGGTGAGGGGTCGGCTCGGACGCCGTCGGCTTTCGCACCCCTCATCCGGCCTGCGGCCACCTTCTCCCCTCGCTGCACGAAGGGAGAAGGTGATGGGTCTGCTCGTCGCGCTGCTGACCATACTGCTTACTGAACACTGCTTACTGAACACTTCCCTCGCCGCCGCCGAGTCGCGTCCGAATTTCCTCTTCATCATTTTCGACGACTGGGGCTGGCGCGACGCCGGCGCTAACGGCTCGACCTGGGTGAAGACGCCGAACTTTGACCGCGTGGCGCGCGAGGGCGTGCTGTTCAAGAACGCGTTTACCTCGAACCCCAAGTGCAGCCCGTGCCGCGCGAGCATTCTCACGGGGCGCAACACCTGGCAGCTGAAGGAGGCGGTGTCGCACGGCGGTTATTTTCCGGACGGCTTTGAAGTTTACCCCGACTTGCTGGAGAAGGCGGGCTACACCGTCGGGCTCACGGGCAAGGGCTGGGGGCCGGGTGATTTCAAGACGCTTGCGAAGCGCACGCGCAATCCCGCCGGGCCGAGCTTCGACGAACACAAAGCCGAGCCGCCCGCGTCAGGCATCGGGCGCAACGATTACACGAAGAACTTCGCCGCCTTCCTCGCGCAGCGCGACCCGGCCAAGCCGTTCTCTTTCTGGATGGGTTTTCAGGAACCGCACCGTGCCTATGAGTGGAACTCCGGCGTGCGCCTCGGCAAGCAGCTCGCCGACATCAAGGTGCCCGCGTATCTGCCGGACACCGACATCGTGCGCCGCGACCTCGCGGACTACGCGGTCGAGGTCGAGTATGCCGACGCGCACATCGGCGGTGCGCTGAAGGCGTTGGAAGCGGCGGGGCAGCTCGACAATACGCTCATCATCATCACGTCGGACCACGGCATGCCCTTCCCCTACGTGAAGGGCCAGATCCACGAGGACGGTTTCCACCTGCCGCTCGCAATGCGCTGGGGCAAGGCCATCAAGCCCGGCCGCGTGGTCGAGGACTTCATCAACGTGCGCGACTTCGCGCCGACTTACCTGGAACTTGCCGGCCTCAAGCCCCATGCGCAGATGACGGGCCGCAGCCTCGTGAACCTGCTGCGTTCTGACAAATCCGGCTGGGTCGAGAACCGCGACACGATGCTCGTCGGCAAGGAGCGCCACGATATCGGCCGTCCGAACGACCTGGGCTATCCCGTTCGCGCCCTCCGCACGCGTGACTTCCTCTACGTCCACAACTTTCACCCGGACCGCTGGCCCGTGGGCAACCCCGAGACCGATTTCGGGAACTGTGATCCCGGTCCGTCGAAAGAAGTCATCAAGCTGCTCGGTGGGCACTTCTACGAACTCTGCTTTGGCAAACGCCAGCCCGACGAGCTTTACGACCTCCGCCGCGACCCGCAGGCCGTGAACAACCTCGCGCATGACCTCGCACACCGTGAGAAGCTGGAAGCGCTGCGCTACCAGATGATGCAACTGCTCCGCGACGAACAGGACCCGCGCGCCCTCGGTGACGCCGCCATCTTCGACACCTACAAATACGTCGGCGGTCGGCAGAAGGGTTACGAGACCTGGCTCGCCGCACAGGAGGAAAAGCTCGCGGCGGAGCTGAAAGCGAAGTTGGAGGCCGCGCCCGCGAAGAAGGCGGGGAAGAAGAAGTGATTAGCATTCAGTGTTCATTTTTCAGTCAGAAGCCAACGCTCTAAGCTCACTATGAGAACCATCGCCTACTTTCTGAACCGCCCGTTCCTCCGGCTGCTCGCGCTCGCCGCACTGTTTACTGAACACTGTTTCATCAACAGTTCCCTAACCGCTGCGCCGAAGTCGCCGAACATTCTCGTCATCGTCGCGGATGACCTCGGCTATGCGGATGTCGGCTTCCAAGGCTGCAAGGACATCCCCACGCCGCATCTCGACGCGCTGGCGAAGCGCAGCGTGCGCTGCACGAGCGGTTACGTGACGCATCCGTTTTGCAGCCCCACGCGCGCGGGCTTGCTCACGGGGCGCTATCAGCAACGCTTCGGCCACGAGAACAATCCCGCTTGGCTGCCGGAGAGCACGGTCGCCGGGCTGCCGCTCACGCAGGCCACGCTGCCGCAGGTGCTGAAGACCGCGGGCTACGCCACCGGCGCCGTCGGCAAGTGGCACCTTGGCGCGCACCCGCAGTTTCATCCGAACCGCCGCGGCTTCGATCACTACTACGGCCTGCTCGGCGGCGGCCACAGCTACCTGCCCGGCGCGAAAGGCGGCGCGGAATACTCCATTCCCATGGATCGCAACGGCCAGCCCGAGCCGCTCGCCGGCTACCTCACCGACGTGCTCGGTGACGAAGCCGCGAAGTTCATCGCGCAGCGCAAAGGCTCGCCGTGGTTTCTCTACCTCGCCTTCAATGCGCCGCACACGCCCTTGCAAGTGACCGACAAGCAGCTCGATCGTGTCCGCGCCATCACGGACCAAACCCGCCGCAACTACGCCGGCCTCGTCGTGGGCCTCGATGATGCCATCGGCACCGTGACGAAGGCCTTGCGCGACTCCGGGCAGGAACAAGACACGCTCGTCTGGTTCTTCAGCGACAACGGCGGGCCCGTCGGCGTGACGCACAGCGACAACACGCCGTTGCGCGGCGCGAAGGGCAGCGTCTTTGAAGGCGGCGTGCGCGTGCCATTCCTGATTTCGTGGCCGGCCAAGTTGCCTTCGGGCAAAGACTTCGCGCCGCCCGTTCATTCGCTGGATGTCTTCGCCACCGCCGTCGCGCTGACCGGTGCGAAGGTGCCTGCCGCGCACTTGCCCGAGGGCGTGGACCTGATGCCGTTCCTCACTGGCGCGAAGTCCGGCGCACCGCATGAGCGGCTCTTCTGGCGCGCGGGCGGCGGGGCGCGGTCCGCCGTGCGCGAGGGCGATTGGAAGCTCGTGCAAGGCGAGTCCCCAAAGCCGCAGCTCTTCAACCTCGCCACAGACATTGCCGAGGCGAAAGACCTCGCCGCCGAGCAACCCGCCGTGTTCGCCCGCTTACAGGCCGCCTATGCCGAATGGGACAAGGCGAACGTGAAGCCACTCTTCGAAAGCCCCAACCCGGGAAAAGCGGCGAAGAAAGCAAAGGACAAGTGAGTGCGAGGTGAGAACGTGTAAACGCCCGATCGCAGCGGTCGAAGCTGACCGTTACGAAGCGGGGGCGGTGAGCGCCGTTATTTTCCGGAGCTGCCCACCCTTGCGCAAGATTCTCACCCCAACTCGCTTCCCTTGCGGTGATGTGTTTGTCGTTTGACTGAGCCCCATCTGATAGCCGGCAATTTCTCGGCCCATCATCGGGTTTCGTCTTCTCAACTTCCCCGGATCCGTTCACGCTGCGGCATGGACTCAGTTCTCTTCCCGGGCGGGAAGTTTCTTGGGATCGAGTGGCACGTCTGGAAAGTCGTCGGCTGGCTCGGCAACGCCGTGTTCTTCTCCCGTTTCGTCGTCCAGTGGTATGCCACCGAAAAGCGCAAGCAGGTCGTTGTGCCCTCGGCGTTCTGGTGGCTCAGTTTGAGCGGCTCGCTGCTGCTGCTGGCCTACGCGCTCTTCTACCAAAAGGACTCCGTCTTCATCTTCGCCTACGCGTTCACCTGGATTCCCTACATCCGTAACCTCATCATTCACCGCCGCCACAAGAACGCCCACATCCTCTGCCCCGACTGCGAAATGAACTGTCCCCCGCAGTCGAACTTCTGCCTGAACTGCGGCACGCCCCTGAAGGTGACGGAAAATGGCGCTGCGGCCGCGGTTCAGGCCGGCTGAAACAAAAGCGCTGCCTGGTTCCCCCAGAAGCCGGCGGAAACGGACAGCGCGGATTCAACGGCTGTCGGCCCGGTTTTGGCGCGCAGCAGGTTTAACTTCACTTCCGGATCGAGGTTGCGGCAATTCACCGTCCCCGGCAGACGCCCGCTCTGAATCGCTTGGATGGCAATGATTGCCTCCAACGCGGCGGAAGCGCCGAGACAGTGGCCAGTCACGGCCTTCGTCGAAGAACACGGCACGCTGGATGACGCTTCGCCGAGTGCGAGGTGAAGTGCGTTGGCTTCAGCGATGTCATTGAGCGTAGTGCCCGTGCCGTGCGCGTTGACGTAGCTGAGTTGTGCTGGAGCCACTGTTGCCAGCGCAAGCGCTTCGGTGATGACGTGGCTCAGGCTCGCGCCCGTCCGGTCCATGCCCACGCGCTCGCCGCCTTCCGCCGCCAGCGCCCAGCCGGCCAGGCGGGCCAACACAGGCGCACCTCGTCGCTGCGCGGAGGCGAGTGATTCCAGGACCAGAAAGCCCGCGCCTTCGCCGAGCACGATGCCGTTGCGCTCGGAGTCGAAAGGCTTGCAAGTCAGCCGGGGATTCTCGTCGTGGCCTAGAATTCCCGCGGCGTGAAGTTGCGCGATGACCAGCGGGTTCAAAGGCGCTTCCGCTCCCCCCGCGAACGCCACGTCCACGGTGCCGAGGAGAATTTGCTGGGCCGCCAGCGCAATCGCTGCCGCGCCGGACGCGCATGTCGCCGAAATTGTCAGCGCAGGTCCGTGCACGGGGAAAGCCAGCGACAACATGCCGCTGATATTGGCGAGTGAGCAATGCGCTGCGTCGGAAGGCCGTGCCGGCGACTTCCAGTCGCCGCATTGCGCGTGAGCACGCCGATTGGGTTCCGAGCCATCGCTCCCCGCGGACGGCGGCTGGAAGCCGCCGGCACAGGCTTCGGCCAGCTTCGCCACTGCCCCACGCGACGTGCCAACGAACACGCCGACTCGTTCCGCCGCGACCGGCTGGGTGTCGAGCCGGGCCGCGCTCCACGCCTCCGTTGCCGCCGCATGGGCGAGTTGCGCGCTGCGGTCCAGTTTGCGGGTCAGGCGCGTGAGCGGCGGATTCGGCGCGCGAATGCCGGCGATCCGTCGGCCGGCCGGCAAAAGTTCCTGCGGCAGCCAGTTGGCGGGCGATTCGCCCTGCAACACAGTTTGCCAGAGTTCGCCCACGCTGGCTCCGGCTCCGCAGAAAGCCCCCATGCCCGTCACCACGACGGGGCATTCTTGGAGCAGGCGATGGAGCAGCGGCGGGTTCACGCGCGGGGCGGACAGGTAATCCAAAGCGTTCCCTTTTGCACGCACTTCCGCTTCAATCACGCGCCATGAACGCAACGCAACGCGCCTTCGAGGGCGTCCTCGGCCGCTACTTTGAAACCACGCTGGCGGAGAATCCCGTGTGGGCCAATTACACCGGCCTGCGCGAGGGTGAAGGCAAGCTGGGCCGCGCGACGCTGACCCACCTGCAACGACAGGAGAAGCGCCGCCGTCAGACGCTTGCCGCCCTCGACGCGCTCAATCCCCGCGAGCTGACGAACGAGCAGCACCTCGACCGCCTTGCGCTTCGCGCCATGCTCAACAAGGAATGCGAGGAGTTCGCGCGCCGGCGACACGAACTCGAACCGGGTGCGCTCGACCAGGTGCTCAACCTCCTGCAACACGAGCTGCAGCGCGGCGATGACGAGCCGGCGCGCGCCCGGAAAAACATCCTCGGCGTGCTGCGCGATACGCCACGCCTGCTGGCGGAAGATGCCACTGTCGTCACCCGGCCCGAGCGCGTGTGGCGGAAGGTGATGCAGCAGACCCATGCGGGAGCCGGATCGCTGTTCGATGCGGTGGACACCTTTTTGGGCAAGCCCTCAACCAAGGCCGCGCGCAAGGCCGCGCAGGAATATCACGACGCGGTGATGAAGCGCCCGCTGGCCCCGGAAGGGTCCTTTGCCATCGGCGCGGAGGCGATGCAGCGTCGCGTGCGCGAGCAAATTGGTTTGGATTACTCGCTGGCTGAAATCGAGTCCCTTGCGCTGGGCGAGGCGCAACTCATTGGTGGGTTGCTGGGCGCGGCGTGCAAGCGATTCGGCAAGGGCCGCTCTGCGGAGGAAATCATTTCCGAAGCGCGGGCCGCGTGGAATCCGGGCACCGACTTGCCCGCCGTTTACCGCACGGAAACCAAGCGCGTCGCTGAAGGTTTTCGCGCGGCAAAAGCGGTGACTTTTCCGAAGGGCGACGAACTCCAGGTGCGGCTCGTGCCCGAGTTCATGCGGCATCTGTATCCGACCGCCGCCTACTCGTCGCCGGGCGCGTTTGAGAAACGGCAGCGCGGCATCTTCTGGGTCAACGACCTGAGCCTCACGAAGACAACCGAAGCCGAGCAGCTGGCCGAGCGGCAGCAGCACTTTGGCCTGAGCCTCACCGCCGCGCACGAGGCGTATCCGGGGCATCACCTGCAATTCGTCACCGCGAACCGTCACCCCCGCAAGTGGCGGCGGCTCTTTGCTCACGCCGTGTTCTACGAAGGCTGGACGCTCTGGTGCGAGCAGATGATGGTGGACCTCCGCGTTGACCGCTCACCCTGGCTGCAGCTGCAGCAGCTTCATGACGCACTTTGGCGCGTGCATCGCATTCTCGTGGACATCCGCCTCCAAACCGCCCGCTACAGTTACGAGCAGGCCGCTGCGCATCTGCGCAAGCATCTCGGTTTCACGCGCGCCCGCAGCGAGGCGGAAATCAACTGGTATTCCGCGTCGCCCACCGTGCCGATGAGCTACTGGCTCGGACGGCTGGAGAACGAGCGTCTTCGTCAACGGCTCGTGGTCGGGCGCGGCTGGAGCTTGCAGCAGTTCAACGACTGGCTGCTGAGCTTCGGCACGATCCCCCAGGCGTGGATTGAAAAATACGGTTTGGAGTAGGACGAGCGTCCCGCCGGCTCTTCCATCCGAAGGCTTCCGCTGGGGTGAAATGAACTCGGAAGTCAGAGTTTAGGCTGTAAGCGCCGACCTAATTGGATTCGGCGGCCGCGCCAGACTTGATGGCTTCCAACTCCTCCCAGCGGGCGAAAAGCTGGTTGAGCTTCTCCTTGTGTGCAGCCAGATCGGCCATCAAGGCGTTGGTCTGGGTGGCGTGGGTTTTGTGGAAGTCGGGAGCGGCGAACAGGTTTTCGATGCGGCCAATCTCCTGTTCCACTTTCAGGATTTCCGACTCCATGCCTTCGAGTTCGCGGGTTTCCTTGAAGCTCAGTTTGCGCAGTTTGCCCGCGGGCTTCACCGGCGCGGCGGCGGGTTCGGACTTCCGGCTCACCCAGGCGTCGGCGCTGGTGACGTTTGCGGGAGCGAGGCGGCGCTTCTTTTCCACGTAGTAGTCGTAGTCGCCCACGCTGTAGGCGACCCGCCCGTCGCCTTCGAGGGCAAGGATCCCAGTGCAGACGCGGTTGAGGAAGTAGCGGTCGTGGCTGACGACGAGGACGACGCCGGGGAAGGCGATGAGTGCCTCTTCGAGCACGCGCAGGGTGTTCAGGTCGAGATCGTTCGTCGGCTCGTCGAGAATCAGGAAGTTGCCGCCTTGTTTGAGGATGCGCGCGAGGAGGAGCCGGCTGCGCTCGCCGCCCGAGAGAAATTTCACGGGCAGGCTGATGCGTTCGTCGGCAAACAGGAAGCGTTTGAGGTAGGCGCGGAGGGAGAGCTTCCCGTTGCCCCAGATGACGAACTCGGAGCCGTCGCTGATTTCGTCCAGGACGGTGCGGTCCTCGCGTAGTTGCAGGCGTGACTGATCCACATAGTTGAACTTGGTGAGCTGGCCGGTTTTCACCGTGCCCTCGGCGGGCTGGATTTCCCCGATGATGGCCTTGAGCAGGGAGGTCTTGCCCAGCCCGTTGCGTCCGGCCACGCCGATGCGCTGGCCGTTCTCGAAGTTGAACGTGAAGTGGCTGAAGAGCCGGCGTCCGCCCTGCTCGATGCCGAGATTGGTCAGCTCGACGACGCGGTTTCCGAGCGGCGGCGGCGGCGGGATGACCAGCTCCATGTCCTCTTCCACCGCCGGCCCGGCCTGCGCCGCGGTCTCGTAGTAGCGCTCGAAGCGGTTCTTCTGCTTGCTGCGCTGCGCGCGCGGGCCGCGCCGGACCCATTCCAGCTCCTTTTCCAGAAACATCTGGCGCTTGTGTTCCACCACGGCTTCCGCGCGCTGGCGTTCGGCCTTGGCCAGCAGGTATTCCGTGTAGCCACCCTCGTAGGAGTAGAAGCGCCCCTCGTGCAGCTCCACGGTGAGATTCGTCACGCGGTCAAGGAACCAGCGGTCGTGCGTGACGACGAGGAACGCGCCGCCGAAGTTCTCCAGAAACTCCGCGACCCACTCGATGGACTCGGGGTCCAGATGGTTCGTCGGTTCGTCGAGAATCAGCAGGTCCGGCCGCGCGACAATGGTCCGCGCCATGGCGACGCGCCGCTTTTCGCCGCCGGAGAGCGTGGTGATGTCACGGTCGCCCGGCGGGGTGTTGAGGTGGGACATGGTGGTGCCCACCCGGGAATCAAGGCTCCAGCCGTCGAGCTGGGCGATGCGTGCTTCCAGCTCCGCGTGGCGCTTCGAGTGCGCGGGCAGGGATTCGAACTCGGCGATGAGGTCGAGCACGTGTTTTGCCCCGTCGCGGATGTTTTCGAGGACGTTCTTGGCGGGATCGAGCGTGAATTCCTGCGAGAGGTAGCTGATGACCAGGTCGCGGCGCGCGGCCACTTCGCCCGCGTCCGGCGCGCGCTGGCCGGCGAGCACTTTGAGGAAGGTGGACTTGCCCGCGCCGTTGCGCCCGACAAGGCCGACGCGATCGCCCTCGTGCAGTGCAAGCGTGGCGTGGTCAAGGATGACTCGGTCATTGAAGGCAACAACCAGCTCGTTGGCCGTCAGCAAGGCGGGGGCGGAATCACTCACAATAAAAGGCTGTCTGCGGGGAATTCAGTCAAAGGTCACCACCCGCAGGCCAGTCTTTGCGCGCACGGTTTCGGCCATCGCTTCGAGTTCCGCCTTCGTGAGCCGACCGCAGAACGGCTCGGGCGTGGGGCGGGCGATGTTGTAGAGGTGGACTTCGCGGATTTGTGCGCCGTCGTGGACCAGTTCCTCAAGGCGGAAGCAATACTCGGCCAGTTCCTCGGGCGGCATCGGCACGCCATGCAGGCGCAAGAACAGGCTCTGGATGATGATGGGCCGCACGCGCGCCGTGAGCAGCAGGTTGTGCAGGATGCGGTCGAGGCGGACGGTGGTGCGGTTGACGCGCTTGTAATAGCCTTCGGTGCCGGCGTCGAGCTTGGCCCAGATTTCGCCCTGGTTCGCGTCCATGATCTCCAGGCCGCGCCGCACGCTGGCGGTGTCGAGGCCGGCGGCGTCGGTGATGAGGACAAGCTTGGTCTGCGCGAGGCCCTCGGTGCGCTTCACCTCCGCGGCCACGCGCACGCACTCGTCAAAGTTGTGCAGCATGGTCGGCTCGCCGTCGCCACTGAAGGCGATGTCGCGCGGCGTGCGTGTCAGCTCCGGCGGCGCCTCGTCGAACTTCGGCTCGCGGGCGAGGCCGCCGTCGCGGGCGAACCGGAGCAGCGTGGTCAGTTCATCACGCAGTTGCGCGAGGTCCACCCCGGCCGGCTTGCCGGGGGTTTTGCGGTCCACTTCGCAGTAAACGCAGTCGAAGTTGCAGACCTTGTCCGGGTTGAGGTTGATGCCCACGGACAGACCGCCGGAACGTCGCGAGATGACCGGATAGACGTAGGTGAAGTCGCGGTAGACGCGCGTGTGGTCACGCACGGCGGCGAGCGTGTTGGGAATGGCGGTGGCTGGCTCCGGCACGCGGGCAATGTAGGCGCGGCGGGGCGGGGGGCAAGCCGGCAGTGCGGAGCCGCCTTTGCGCTTGCAAAGCTCCTGCCGCCGCGCACGCTCGCGGCCCTTATGTTGAAAGCCGGAATCGTCGGCTTGCCCAATGTCGGCAAGTCCACCCTGTTCAACG
>CAZQEW010000080.1:0-21028 GCA_964591495.1 uncultured Klebsiella sp. | reverse complement strand
TCACCGAATCGTGATGAAGTCGTTGTGGTTCAAGAGCGCGTGGACGAGGGCGGCGCGGGCTTTGGCTTCAGGCTGGGCGGACTTGCGCTCCTTCGCGGTGGTGAGGAACTGGGCGAGGCTTTCCGCGCAGAGCTGCTGCTCGGCGGGCGTGGGCGCGGCGGCGAGGATGGTGGTGAAAGTCGTGCGGATGAAGACCTCGTCGGACGCGCTCTCCGCGTCCTTCACGAGGCGCTCGGCGAGCTTCGCGGCGGCGGTGGAGGCGAGCCGGCTGTTGGCCAGCGCGAGCGCCTGCTGCGGTAGGATGCTCTCGTCGCGGCGGTAGCATTCCTTCGTGTTCGCGTTGTCGAACATCTCGAGAAACTTGTTCAAGTCCTCGGGCGACTGCGTGAAGTAAAAGCTCCGTCGCGTCGCGTCCTCGCGCTTCGGGTCAATCGTCGGGCCGCCGAGCGTGAGGTCGAGCGTGCCGGCGAGGTGCAGCAGGCTGTCGCGGAGGACGTTGGCGTCCATGCGCTGCGGGTTCATGCGCCAGTAGAATTTGTTCTCGGGGTCGCGGCTGAAGTTGGCGGAGTATTCAGTGTTCAGTGATTCAGTATTCAGTCCCGGATTGGCCTTCGCGCGCCCCTGCGGCTTCGCACCCAATGAAGACTGGCTGCTACTCATCCGATACGCCTCGGACAAAACCATCTGCCGATGCAGCCGCTTCAGGCTCCACCCGTGCTCCATGAAATCGACGGCAAGCCAGTCCAGCAGGTCGGCGTGGACGGGCTTGGTCGCGCGGCGGCCAAAGTCGGTGACGTTCGCCACCAGCGGTTGGCCGAAGTGGCGCGTCCAGACGTGGTTCACCAGCACGCGCGCGGTGAGCGGGTTCTGGCGGTCGGCCAGCCAGTTGGCGAACGCCAGCCGGCGGCCCGTGCTCGTGGTCGGATACGGAAGCTGCCGGTGGGCTTCCGTCTCGTCCGGCCCCTCGAAGGCTTTGAGCGTCGCGCGGAGCGACGTGTAGTTCGTGCCGGGTGACGCGACGGCTTTCTGCGCTTTCGCCAAGGCTTCCTGCGCCGTCTTCAACTTCTTCTCGGCGTCCGGCTCCTTCTTCTTCTTCGGCTCGCTCGTGGGGGAAAGCATTTCCAGCTCCGCCTTCGCAATGTCGGCCTCGGCTTGGGCGAGCTTGAACTTCGCCTCGGCGAGCGCGGCGGCAGCGAGCAGGTTCGTTTGCTCGCGCTTGGAATCGGCTTCCCACACGGCGCGGACCATCGCGGGGCGCAGCTCCGAGGCGGCGAGCGCGAGTTCGGCGGACTTGAGCGCAGCGCGGGCTTGCTCGGGCGAGGCAATGGCGGCGGGCGCGGTGGCTTTCGCGGTCGGCGCGGGTGCGGGCGCGCTGGACTTCACGAGCTGGGCGTCGGCGGGCAGCGCGCTCAACTCGAACGCGAGGAAGTCTGCCGTGGCGTCGTAGGTGATGAGCTGGAACTTGCCGGGCGTGCGCTCGGGCAACTCGAAGGCCAGCGCGTGCTCGCCGTTGACGGCGACGTTGATGAGCGGGCCGCGCACGCGGACGGTTACCTCGTAGGTCTCACCGAGCTTCACGGCGCGGGCCTGTGCGCCGGCGGTGGGGTAGGCGTATTGGTTGGCTTTGCCGTAGGCGATTTGCAGCTTCGGGCCGGGCGCGTGGGCGCTGAGATACACGAGCGACTCGCGGGCCTCCGTGGTGTCGAAGGTGAAACCGACGGACTTGTAGGTCGCGCCCCCGGTGGGCCGGAACTTGAACGTGGCGACGAAGTCGGCTGGATGCTCCACGCGGCTGCGGGCGGCGCTGCGCGCGGGCTTCACCTCGGATTGGCGGAGCACGCCGTCGGTGTAACTCCACTGGCCGTCGCGCAGTTCCCAAAGTGCCGGGTTGGCGGCGGAGAAGTTGTCGGTGAAAAACGGCTTCGCGGCGGAGGTAGCGATTTTGGTCGTGGGCGCTGGTGAAGCGTTTGGAGCCCGAATGCCCGCGTCCGGTTGAGCGGCTGCGGATGTGGGGGTCCGCGCTCCATTGCGCTCTACTTCGGCTAGCTTCTTCTTGGCGGTCTCGACGGCCTGTCGTGCGGTGATGATCTGCTCCTGGGCGGCGGCGAGGTGGTTCGAGAGCACCCACGGCTGGAGCGCGGGATTGTGCGCGGGCGGCGGGAGCTTTACGGGCTGAATTTGCAGCGGCTTGAACGCGAGCGTGGCGGGCACGGCGGCGCGGATGACTTGGTTGGTGTCGGGCTTTTTCTCGTCGCCCTTCACATGGATGTAAGTTGGGCGGTCGAGGTGCAGGTCGTAGGCGCGCGGGAGGCCGTCTTTCTCCAAGTCGGTCGTGCCGGGCAGTTCATCGAGGCGCGCGTGATACGGCTCGAAGATGGCGCGCATGGCGTAGTAATCGGTCGTGGTGAGCGGGTCGTATTTGTGGTCGTGGCACTTCACGCAGTTCATCGTGAGGCCGAGGAACGCCTTGCTCGTGTGCTCCACCACGTCGTCCATCCAGGTCGTGCGGTTGAAGAGGTAATAGTTCCGCGCGAGAAAGCCGGTGGCGCGGAGCGTGGCAGGGTCGGTGGGCGCGAGTTCGTCGCCGGCGAGCTGCTCGACAATCATGCGGTCGTAGCCCTTGTCGGCGTTGAGCGATTCCACAATCCAGTCGCGCCAGTGCCAGATGTGTTTCTGGCTGTAACGAAGCTGCGCGCCCAGGCCCCACCAATCGCTGTAACGCCAGATGTCCATGAAGTGCCGGCCCCAACGCTCGCCATACTGCGGGCTGGCGAGGAGGCGGTTCACCACCCGCTCGCGAACGCTCTGCTCACTTTCCCGCTTTCCCGCTTTCTCACCTGCTCCGTTGGCTGATGGGAAAGTGGGAGAGTGAGAAAGCGAGAGTTCGCGCTCGAACGCGGCCATCTCCTCGCGCGTCGGCGGGAGGCCGGTGAGGTCGAGCGTGACGCGGCGGAGCCAGACGAGCGGGTCGGCGGGCGGTTGCGGGGTGAGGTTTTGGGCGCGACGCTGGGCTTCGAGGAAGGCGTCAACGGGGTTGGCGATGGCCCATTGTCGATTGTCAATTTTAGGAAGGGCCACCTTTGCCGGGGCCTTGAACGCCCAGTGCTCGCGGGGATCGCTCTCCGGCTTCTCGTCCTTTGGGGCAGCTGCGCCGGCCGCAATCCACTCGCGCAGCGCAGCGATTTGGGGCGCGTGCAGCGGCTCGCCCTCGGGCGGCATCCGTTCGTCGAGGCTCGGAGCGGAGACTTTCTTCAGCAACGAACTCTCGGCAGGCTTGCCTGCGACAATCGCGGGGCCATGCTTGCCACCCTTCTTGATGAACTCCGCCGTGTCGAGCCGCAGCTTCCCCTCCTGTTTGAGCGCGCCGTGGCAGGCGTAGCACCGCGCCGCGAGCACGGGCTTCACGTCGCGCAAGTAATCCACCTTGTCGGCGGCGACGGCGGGCAGCGCCAGCCCGAGCAAACCCAGCGTGATGAGGAATTTCATGCGGCGCGAGTTGGACTCGCCGGGGCCGGCGCTTCATCAATGCGCACTACTCCACCACCATCACCCCGCGCATGACGAGGTAGTGGCCGGGGAAGGAGCAGATGTAGGGATACTTGCCGGGCTGCTTCGGCGCGTGGAAGCGGAGCGTCTCGGACTGGTTCTGCTTCAGCATCTTCGTCGCGTGCAGGATGGCGTCGGACTTGGGGATGAAATCCATCTTCTCGAAGGCATCGGGCAGCTTGGCCATCTCGTTGGCGGCATTGCCGATCACATCTTCGGAGCCGGGCTGCACGATGAGCAGGTTGTGCGGCGTGGCGTCGGGATTCTCGAACGTCAGCTTCACCGGCGCGCCGGCCTTCACCTTGAACTCCAGCACGGTGAAGAGCATCCGCTCCGGCACCGTGCTCATGCGCACGACGGTCGGGTTCAACTTGTCGAACGGGTCGGGCGCTTCCTTCTTCGCGGCGGCCTTGGCTTTCGGATTCGTCAACGCGACGAACTCCGGCAGCTTCGGATGCTCCGTCGCCAGCTTGCCCGCCGCCGGCGCGAACTTCCGCAGCGGCTCGGAGTCGAGCGCGGTGCGGAGGGCGTAGTTGAGGTAGGTGTCCATCGGATGCGCGAGCAGGTCGAGCGCGGCGCGACGCGCCTCGGCGGTGCCGACGTAGCTGGCGGTGATGGCGGCTTCGAGGCGCACGAGGCCGTTGGTGTCGTTGGCGCGGGCGCGGAGCTGCGCGTGCGTCGTTGCGGACGGCGCGACCCAGCGCAACTGATGCGTGGCGGCGGCGCGGACGTGGTGGTTCGGCGCTTCGAGGAGCTTCGCGAGCAGCGAAGGATTCTCCGCCCCGAGACTGCGCGTGAGCCAGAGCGCTTCGAGCTGGTGATGCAAGTAACGCGGCTCGCTCGCGTTCAGCCCGGCCAGCCACGGGGTCAACGCGGCTTTCACCTGCTGCGCGTTGCGTTCGCGGAGTTCGAGCTTGGCGGTGTAGCGCGTGCGGTAGTCGGGCGACTTCAGCAAATCGAGCAGCCTGGGGATGGGCTCGCCGGCGATTTTGGGTGCGGCTTGCAGCGGGCGGCCCTTCGCCGTCACGCGCCAGATGCGGCCGCTGGTTTTGTCGCGGCGGGTGTCGCGGAGGGAATACTGCGCGTGGCCCTTTACCGGGTTATACCAGTCGCAGATGAAGAGGTCGCCGCGAGGGCCGAAACGCACGTCCACCGGGATGAAGGAGAGGTTCGCCGATTGCAGGATGTGCCCGATGCGCTCCTCCTCGAAGTGCGTGTCCTTCTCCACCCAGCGGTGCAGTTCGACGGTGTTGACCGGCTTGTAGCGCACGCGCACGAAGCAGCCTTGCAGCTCGTCGGGGAAGTGCGGGTTGTAGATGAACTCCTGCCCGCACGTGCCGCTGTAGGCCGGGAAGAAATTCCCCGCCGGCACGTGCTGTTCGGGGAACGGCGCGTTCAGCGCATGCACCGCGCTTGCGAAAACCGGATGGCTGCCGAGATGCCAGCCCCACTCGTCGAAGGTCAGCCCCCAAGGATTTGTGCTCATGTAGCTGCCGAACGCCGTGAGCCGGCGCGTGCGCGGCGTGAAGCGGAAGAACGAGCTGTCCCGCGCGCGCACCGGGCCGTAGGGCGTCTCCACCGAGCTGTGGTGAAAGATGCTTTCGCGGAAGAGCAAATCGCCGTCCGGCGACCACGTGAAGTCGTGCAGCGAGTGGTGCGAGTCTTCCGTGCCGAAGCCCGTGTAAATCAGCTTCCGCACATCCGCCCGCCCGTCGCCATCGGTGTCCTTGATGAACGTCAGGTGCGGCTGCTCGCTCACGTAAAGCCCGCCGTCGCCGAACTCGAACGAGAGCGGGATGTGCAGGTTCGTGGCGAAGACGCTGCACTTGTCCGCGCGGCCGTCCTGGTTTGTGTCTTCGAGGATGATGATTTTGTCATTCGGCTCTTCGCCGGGCAGGACTTGCGGATACGTCGTCGAGCAGGAAACCCACAGCCGGCCCCGCGTGTCCCAGCGCATCTGGATGGGCTTGGCGAGGTCGGGGAACATCTCTTCGGACGCGAACACGCTGACCTCGAAGCGTGGGTCCACCGTGAACGCCTTCAGCTCATCGGCGGGCGTCATCCACTCATTGATCGGGCGGTCGCCGGTGATGGCCGGGAGCGGCGGGATGTTTGAGTCGTCCACCTGCGGCGGGACGGCTTTGCCCTGCGCGATGTCCCACGCGCGCCGGTCGCGGTTGGCGATCATCTGGTCGAACTTCGCGAACTCGCCGGGGAAGTTCACGACGCCGTAGGGCGACTTCCGGCCGCCGGTGATGTAGAAGCCGTTGAGCGCGCGGTAGCGGCGCAGGAATTGTTTGTTGCGGTCCTCGACCGTCGCTTTCAGTGCGGGTAATGGCGCGGGCGCGGACTCATCAAACAGCCCGCGAAAGAGCTGCTCGGCGAAGAGCCGGTAGCCGGTGGCGTTCAGGTGAATGCCGTTCTCCGTGAGCGGCGCGGATTTCGCCACGGCCGCCATGGCCACGCGCGTCGGCGCGAACACGTCCACAAACGCCGCGCCGCAGCGCTTCGCCACGCGGGCCATCGCCTCGGAGTAGAGCTGGAGCCGCGCGTTGTTGTCCTGGCCGTCCGGGAGATTTGGGTTGCGCAAATCCTCGTGCGCGATGGGCGAGACCAGCACGACCTGCGGCGGCGACTTCCCGTTGAAGCGGCGCAGCTTGAGGCTGACGATGAACTGCGCGAGATCGCGCTCGAACTGCGGCAGCGCCGCCGCGCCGGCGAAGGACTCGTTGAAGCCGTAGGCCGCGAAAATGACGTCCGCCTTCTGGGCGGCGAGATGCTCGTGCAAATCTCCAAATGCCTCGGGACGCGGCTGCACCGTGAGTTCATCGCCCGGCCAGGCGAGCGTGCGGAAGACGAGTTCGTCCTTCGCGAAGCGTTGCAGCACCATCGCCTCGAACCAGCCATGCTCCTGCATCCGCTCGAAGAGGCCGTTGCCGATGAACGCGATGCGCGCCCCGCGTTCGAGCTTCAGCGGCAATGTCGTCGCCGCAACCCCGGCGACCTGCCCGCAAATGACGTCGAGCGGCGCCGCCGGGCCGGCCGCGCGGGCGGCCGCAAGTTGGAACACGCAGAGGGACGCGAGGATCAGGCGACGTAGCAGCATGCCGATAGCCTAGCGGAAGAGCCCGGGGCGCGCCAAGCGGCACGGCGCAGGCCAGTTTGGCGTGGTTCTTCGCGGGGCCTTGTGCTAACGCGGGGCGTGCCCGCCGCCGTCCAACCGCCCTTGCCCAAGGTCGCGCTGCTCATCGAGACCTCCAACGCCTATGCGCGCGGGCTGCTGCAGGGCGTGGTGGCGTGGCAGCGCGAGCACCGGCCGTGGTCGCTATTCCTGGCCGAGCACACGCGGGGGGACAAGCCGCCCGCGTGGCTCGCCGACTGGGATGGCGACGGCATCATCGCGCGCATCGAGAACGCCGGCATCGCACGGGCGCTGCGGCGCGTGCGGCTGCCCATGGTGGACGTGAGTGCGGCGCGGCTGCTGCCGGCCCTGCCGTGGTTCGAGACGGACGACGCCGCGGTGGCGCAGGCCGCCTTCGAGCACCTGCGCGAACGTGGTTTCCGGAACTTCGCCTTCTGCGGCGATCCGCGTTTCAACTGGTCCAACTGGCGACAGGAGCATTTCCAGCGCGCGGTGCAGGCCGAAGGCGGCACGTGCTTTGCCTACGAACCGGCGAGCGTCGCCACCGACCGCGACGCGGCCGACGACCTCGCACGCTGGCTGCGCAGTCTGCCCAAGCCAGTGGGCGTGATGGCCTGCTACGATCTGCGGGGCGTGCAGGTGCTCGACGCCTGCCGTCGGCTCGGCGTGCCAGTGCCCGATGAGGTGGCCGTGGTGGCCGTGGACAACGACGAGCTGCTGTGCGAGCTGGCTCACCCGCCGCTCTCCAGCGTCATCCCGAACACGCGCCGCACCGGTTACGAGGCCGCCGCGCTGCTGGACCGGCTGATGAATGGCGGGCGGGCGCGCGGTGAAACCCACCTCATCCCACCTCTGGGTGTGGCCACGCGCCAGTCCACCGATGTGCTCGCCATTGAGGATCCGCACGTCTCGCGCGCGGTGCGCTACATCCGCGAGCACGCCTGCGACGGCATAAACGTGCGCGACGTGCTGCGGGCGGTGCCCCAGTCCCGGCGATTGCTGGAAGCCCGCTTCAAGAAGCTGCTGGGGCGCACGCCGCACGAGGAAATCCTGCGCGTGCAGCTCCGGCGCGTGAAGCAGCTCCTGACGGAAACCGATCTGCCCTTGGAAACCATTGCCGAGCGCACCGGCTTTGCGCATCCGGAATATCTGAGCGTCGTCTTCCGCCGGGAAGTGGGCCAGCCGCCCAGCCGTTATCGCGCGCAGGGACGATGATCGCTTTATGAGAGACTTGCATCCCAGTGTGGTTCTGACGGCCGGCGCTGTGGTCTTCGCGAGCGTAGCTTTGGCGGCCTTGGCCCAGGCGGTGCGGTTGCCGCTGCGACCGCACCCCGCCGCCATCCCCAATGCTCATGCGCCCGGTGAGGTGGACCGGCCTGAGCTGGTGCCGTTCATCGTCGCAGATCCCTCGCAGCTGCCGGGCATCGTCGTGGACGAGACGGCGGCAGTGCTCGTTGGCAAGTGGCAATACTCCACGCACACGCCGCCTTACGTCGGCATTGGCTACCTGCACGACTTGAAGGATGGCAAAGGTGAAAAATCCGTGACCTTCATCCCGGAGTTGCCGCACGCGGGCCGCTATGAGGTCCGCCTGGCCCATTGCTACAACGTGCGCCGGGCGACGAATGCGCCCGTCACCATCCGCCACGCAGATGGCGAGACGACGCTGCGCGTGAACCAACAGGAAGAGCCGGGGCATGGGCGCTTGTTCCGCCCGCTGGGGACGTTCCGCTTTGCTGCCGGCACCAACGGTTGGGTCCGCATCGGCACCGACGGCACGGCGGGCAAATATGTCATCGCCGATGCGGTGCAGTTTCTTCCGATGCCGGAGGCAAAACCCGTTCGCTGAGGCCTCCTGGTATTGGCCTAAACTGTGGCTTGCCAAGGCCATGGCGGGGACTATCGTGCGGGCGGCAGAATAAACCCTTTCATGCCCATGCGCTCCCCAGCCACCCCCCGGGACCATATCGCGCGGCGCGAGGAAAGCCGCGCCTTCACCCTGATTGAATTGCTCGTCGTCATCGCCATCATCGCGATTTTAGCCGGGATGCTCCTGCCGGCTTTGGGCAAGGCCAAGCAACGGGCGATGGGCACCTACACCTTGAACAGCCTCAAGCAGCATGGTCTGGCCTGGCAGCTTTACTCGGATGACTTTGATGACCGGCTGGTGCAAGTGCACCTGTGGTATAATCCAGCCACCGTAAACGTTCCCAACCCCGAGGCTTGGGTGATCGGCGACATGCAGAACAGTGCGACCTATCACATGCCCGGAGATCCCGCCAACATTGGGTATCCCACGAACACATTTGGGCTGACCAGAACCACGTATTACCGCTACGTCAACTCGGTGAAGCTCTACAAGTGTCCGGCCGACAAGAGCAAATTCAACGGGGCGGACAAGGTGCGCAGCTACTCGGCGAATTCCTTCATGGCGGGGCGCGATATTTTTGGCGGAGGCGGCCGTGTTTTCTTTCGCAGCAAGGAAATAGACCGGCCGGCCGACCGGTTTGTCTTCGTGGATGAGAACGAGGCCCGCATCAACGATGGCTTTTTCGCGGTGGACATGCGCAATCCCGCGCCCAGCATGAATGACCTCCCGGCCGCACATCACTCCGGTTCGTTTTCCGTCAACTTTTCAGACGGCCATTCGGACATGGTGAAGTTGAAGGATTCCACCACCCGACAATGGACCAGCACGGCCGCCATCCCCATGCCGCCCATCAACGCCGACTGGCAGTGGCTGACCAACTCTGCCACGACCCGATGAACAACTCCCTCAAGCTTGGCTGCCGGATTGCTGGCTTGGCCCTCTGTGTGGCCCTGTGCATGATGCCTGCCACAGGGTGCCGGCGTTCGAATCAACGCGGTGCGACCGGCCCGACCGGTCCCACGCCGGAAGGCGCACCGCCACCCATCACCCCGGCTGCCCCAGTGGCTGAGTCTTCGGGCATTCCCCCTGCGGCCATTCCGCAGAATCCCGCAATGGCCCCGGTCATCAAGAAGGCGGTTGAACGCTACTTCAATGAGTTAGGCCAGGCTCCCTACACCTGTCAGGATCTGGTCCAGAAGAAATACCTTCCCTCGGTTCCGCTGGCCCAGAACGGCCAACCGCTGGACCTGAACCTCTTCCTGGCCCACAACAACACCAAGTAAGCCCGCGCCTTTCGCCCCGCTTGGTGGACAAACCCATTGAACTCCTGGCGCTCGACTCCTACAGTCCGCCTTCATTATGGGCACTGAAAACTCTGGCGCGCCGAGCAATCCGTGGATCCTGTGGGCGCTGCTCACGGTCCTCTCGTGGGGCGTCTACGGCGTCATCCTGCACAAAGGCCGCGGCTACATGCCGATGGGGCCGGAAGCCCCGCACGCCGGCCTCAAGGCGTTCCTCTTTGTCTGCCTGGCTTACGCGCTCATCGGCATCGCGACCATGGCAACGCTCAAGGCACGCGGCTCGAACTGGACCTTCACGCCGGCCGGCGTGCAGTGGAGCGTGGTGGCTGGTGCGGCCGGTGCCATTGGGGCGTTCGCGCTGGTGCTTTCGCTCGGTGCTGCCGCGCAGATTTACAAGGGTGCGGCTGCTGCTGCCGTGATGCCCATCGTCTTCGCCGGTGCGCCGGTCGTGAACACGATCGTGGCGATGTCTCTGCATCCGCCGGAGGGCGGGGTGAAGTCGCTGCCAATGCCGTTCGTGCTGGGCTGTGTGATGGCCGCGTGTGGCGCGTTCCTCGTGGCCAAGTTCGCTCCGGCGAACACGGGTGGCGGCGCGCCCAAGCCGGCCATCGCCGCGCCCGCCAATCCGGCTGCCCCCAAGTGACCGGTAGCCAACCAGCACAGGCAGGCGCAAAGAGGTTTTCCTTTTTGCGCCTTTTGCGCTTTGTTGTGGCCCAAGCAACCCCGGTGTGAACGAGCAACTGGACAAACTTCGCGGCCTCCTGACCGCGCTTCGGGTGAATCCGTTTTACGCGGCCAAGCTCGCGGGCACCGGCCTGCTGGATGGCGTGGCCAGTGTGGCGGAGTTCAGCGCGCGCTGCCCGTTCACCACCAAGGCCGAGCTGGTGGCGGACCAGTCTGCGCGTCCGCCTTACGGCACGAACCTCACCTTTCCCCTGGAGTGCTACACGCGCTGCCACCAGACCAGCGGCAGCACCGGCAATCCACTGCGCTGGCTGGATACCCCGGAGAGCTGGGCTTGGATGCTCGACAACTGGGAGACCGTCCACCGGCAGGCCGGCACCACGGCGGCGGACCGCATTTTCTTCGCGTTCAGCTTCGGGCCTTTCCTCGGGTTTTGGACGGCCTTCGAGTCGGCGCAACGGCTGGGCTGCCTGGTCATTTCCGGCGGCGGCATGACGAGCGTGGCGCGGCTGCGGGCGATGCTGGATTTGAAGGCGACGATTCTCTGCTGCACGCCAACGTATGCGCTGCACCTCGCCGAAGTCGCGACCAAGGAGGGCATTGACCTGCGCCAATCCGCCATCCGCACGCTCAGCGTGGCGGGCGAACCCGGGGGCAGCATCCCGGCAGTGCGGGCCCGGCTCGCGGAGTGTTGGCCCGGGGCGCGGGTGTATGACCATCACGGAATGACCGAGGTCGGTCCGGTGAGCTACGAGTGCCCAGCCCGACCCGGCGTGCTGCACGTCATCGAGCGCGCGTTCATTGCGGAAGTCGTGGACCCGGCCACCGGCCAGCCCGTGCCCGCCGGCGCGCAGGGAGAATTGATTCTCACCAACCTCGGCCGCACCGGCTCGCCGCTGCTGCGTTACCGCACGGGAGATTTGGTGAAGTGCGGCACGCGAAGCCCGGAGCATGGACCTTGCGCGTGCGGTTCCCGTGACCTTGCCCTCGAAGGTGGCATTCTCGGGCGGGTGGACGACATGGTGGTGGTGCGCGGGGTGAACGTTTATCCCGGGGCGGTGGAGGAAATCATCCGCCGGGTGGGCGGGGTGGCCGAATATCAGGTGCGCGTGAGCCGGGCGCGGGCGTTGTCGGAGCTCACGGTCACGGTCGAGCCGCAGCCAGGTCAGGCCGCCGTCGGGCTGGGGGATCGGCTGGCCCGGGCATTGGAGTCCAGCCTCGCGTTGCGGGTGCCGGTGCGGCTGGCCGAGCCCGGCAGCCTGCCACGCTTCGAGTCCAAGGCGCGGCGCTGGGTGCGGGAGTAGCCTCTCTTCCGGGCTTGAATGTTTTTGTTACGCCTGCGTCATATTCGGCGTGCCGCTAATCCGGCGCATAAACAAACAACACAAACCTGTAGCACCATGAAGAAACTGTTCGCCCTGTTCGCCGCCACGTTCATTGCCGCCTCCGCTTTCGCGGGTGAGTTCCCGGACATCAGCATCGCCGACCTCAAGAAGGCCATCGCCGACAAGAAGGTCACCGTCGTTGATGTGATGGGCACCAAGTCCTACAAGGAGAAGCACGTCCCCGGCGCGATTGACTTCGCCGCCGTGAAGGCCGACTTCGCCAAGGCGCTCCCCGCCGACAAGAACGCCCTCGTCGTCGCCTACTGCGGCGGCCCGAGCTGCAAGGCCTACCAGGCCGCCGCCAACGCGGCTGAGAAGCTCGGCTACAAGAACATCAAGCACCTCTCCGCCGGCATCTCCGGTTGGGTGTCCGCTGGTGAGAAGACCGAGAAGGCCAACTAAGGCAGCCCGGCAGTAATCTCGAAGCGCCCCGCGCCCTTGCGCGGGGCGCTTTTTTATTGGCTCTGGAGCGGTGGTCTGTGACCGCCGAGCTTGGGCTGGGATCGGCGGTCGCAGACCGCCGCTGCAGATCGGCTCACCAGCTCTTCGGCAGTTCCGGCAGCGTGGCTTTCAAGATGCCGCGAATGGCTTGCTTCTCTGCGGCCGGCAGGTAGGCGTATTCCGCGTCGGGCTTGGCAGGGTCCAGCGCCTGCGCGAGCCGGGTGAAGACGCGCTGCTTCATTTCGGGCGGCAGGCCTTGGAAGCCAAGGCTGTAGATCATCGGACTGCACCGGTGTTTGAACAGCCGCGTGCGCAGGTCGAAGTCCTTCAGCGACGCGCCGCCCGGCCCAAGCCGACGCACGCTGGTGTAGTCGCGCTTGAAGTCTTCGTCGCCCTTCACGCCGCCGGGCGGGAGCGGCACTTCGTCGGCAAAGAGCAGGTAGCGCGTCAGCGCGCGGGCCTGCTGGTCAAGCATCGCGGCGTCCGTGGGCGTGAGCTTGCCCTTCCCGTCCGCGAGCGTGGTGCGGGTGCGGTAGGTGGCCTCGGCGGCACGGTTCACGAAGCCGATTTGATGCTCGTGGACGAGCTGCGGCAGCAGGTCGCTGTGCGCGGCCAGGTAGCGGTCGAAGCTGAATGCCACCCCGGGCTGCACGTATTGGCGCTGGATGCCCTGTGGCGAGAGCGAGCCGAAGAAATTGGCCAGGTGGTTCGTGAAGCCGCCGGTGCCGGTCAGATACCAGCCGCCGAAGCGCTGGTTCAACGGGATGCCGTGGCCGGACTGCTCCTGCCGGAAGGATTCGAGGCTCCCGCCGCGCACGCCGGGGATGACGGACTTGACCACGAGGCCGGGCACGTAGCCGGTATCCTCGCGCGCGTGGCAGTTCATGCAACGCGTGGCGCGCTCGGGGCGCGGTGGCTGGCCGTTGCGCGGGATGTCAAAGATGTAGAAAACGCCGCCGAGATCCGGGTCCACGGAGACGATTTCGATTTTCCCGCCCTGCACCCAGCCGAGATAGATGTCCTCGTTGAAGAACAGCGCGCGCGGGCTGCGGGGCGTGATGAGGCTCAGTTGCAGGCTGGTCGTGGAGAAGAGCAGCATCTGCGACGACGCCGGGATGTCGAGCGACTTGAGCACGCTGGCGACGAAGGCCTTCTCGCCCGAGTAGTCCAATTCCACCTTGCCCGCCTGCACGTCGGTCATCCAGCGGCTGAAGCGGTCCTTGGGCGTCTTCTTCCAGTAATCGTGCGGCGGCTGGTCGAAATCACGGTAATCGCCGGCGGCGACCGGGGCGGTGGCCAGCAGGAGCAACGGGAGCCAGGCGAACAGCTTCATGCGCGTTTCAAGATGCGGACGCACGGTCAGACGCAGCGGCGGGCGGGAGGTTCAAAGCAACACCGGGCGGCGGCCGTCACTTTCGCTTCTGCAATTTGAGGAAATTCGCCATCAGCAGCCGGCCGCTTTCGGTCAGGATGCTCTCGGGATGGAACTGGACGCCCCAGATGGGCAGCTCGCGGTGGCGCACGCCCATGATTTCGCCCTCGTCGGTCTCGGCGGTGATTTCGAGGCAGGCGGGCAGGGTGTCGCGCTTGATGACGAGCGAGTGGTAGCGCGTGGCGTTGAAGGGGTTTGGCATGCCCGCGAACAGGTCCTCGCCGTTGTGCCGGATGGGCGAGGTCTTGCCGTGCATCATGCGGTAGTTCACCACCACCTCGCCGCCGAACGTGTGCCCGATGCACTGATGCCCGAGGCAGACGCCAAAGAGCGGGATGTGCGGGCCGAATGTGCGGATGATCTCGTTGGACAAGCCGGCTTCGCGCGGCGAGCACGGCCCTGGCGAGACCAGGATGCGCTCGGGCTTGAGGTCGCGGATCTGATCGAGCGTGACCTCGTCATTGCGCACGACGCGCAGGTCCGCCCTCAGCTCGCCGAGGTATTGGACGAGGTTGAAGGTGAACGAGTCGTAGTTGTCTATGACCAGGATCATTGCCAGTGCCGGGGAAAGTAGCGGCGCGGCGCGGCTTTGGAAACTGGAAACGCCGCCGGCAACGGGGGCGCTTCGGTGGCACCCGCATTTCTGGGCTTTCCTGCCGCCCCGCGCTGGCGTATCACACCGGCAAAACCGTGTATCTCAACTACTACGGGCTACGCGAGCCGCCGTTCAACATCAACCCGAACCCGCGGCTCATGTTCTACAGCGCCAAACATCGTGAGGCGTTGAACCATCTGCTTTACGGCATCCGCGAGCGCAAGGGCTTCGTGCAGCTCACCGGTGAGGTCGGGGCGGGCAAGACCACCATCTGCCGCGCGCTGCTCGAGCACCTCGGCCCCAACTATGCCACCGCGCTCATCCTCAACCCGGTCCTCAACTCCGACCAGTTGATGAAGGCCATCGCGATGGAGTTCGGCCTGCAGGTGAAGGGCATGGACCGCCTCGAAACCGTCGCGGCGCTCAACCAGTTTCTCCTCGACCAAGTAATGAAGGACCACGACGCCGTCCTCATCATCGACGAGGCGCAGGATTTGACCCCGGAGCTGCTGGAACAGGTGCGCTTGCTCTCCAATCTCGAAACCGACGATCGGAAGCTGCTGCAAATCATCCTCCTCGGCCAGCCCGAGCTGCGCGACCGGCTCAACAAGCATGAGCTGCGACAGCTTCGCCAGCGCATCACGGTGCGCTACCACCTGGCCCCGCTTACCCCGCGCGAGGTGGGCCAATACATCCAGCACCGGCTGGCGGCGTGCGGCGCCAACGGCTCCCCTTACTTCAGCGCCCCCGCGGTCTGGCGCATCCACCGCTACAGCAGCGGCATCCCGCGCCTCATCAACGCGCTGGCGGACAAATGCCTGCTCGCCGCCTTCGTCCAGAAGCGCGACCGGGTGAACTACGGCATGGTGGGCACCGCCATCCGCGAACTGGAGGGCAACATCCGCGTATGAGCCTCATCAACGACGCCCTGAAACGCGCTGCCGACGCGCAGAATCAGGCCCAGCCGCCGTCCTCACCGGCATCCGGTGGCCGGCACCGCGGACCCAAAGGGGTCGCCGATCTGCCGGCTCCGATGGTGCCCGCGGCGACACAAGAGCGCCCTGCCTGGCTGCCCATCATCGGCATCGGCTTGGTGGTCCTGATCCTGTTGGTTGCCTCCGGATTCTTCCTCAGCAAGTGGTGGAGGGAACGCCAAGGGTCACCGCCCGTTGCCGAAACGCCGAAGGCTCTAGCGCCGACGAACAGCACGCCGGCTACCACCCCCGTGCAGGTTGCCAGCAAGACCGTCCCCACCGATTCCGCCAAGACGAACGCCGCCGTTACCAATCTCCCTCCCAAGGTCGTCGTGCCGCCGGCTCCTCCCGTGGTCACCAATCCGCCTTCTCCCGCCGTCGTGCCCCAGCCGAAGCCGGTCGCAATCCCTCCCGCTCCTTCCCCGACCAACGCCGCAACCAATTCAACGCCCACGAATCCGCCTCCTGCTGCTGGGACGCCTGCGCCGGTGCCTCCCGCGCCGGTCGCTCCCGCAACCTTGGTCAAGGCGGACGCCAAACTCCCGCCGCCTGCGACTCCGGTGCCAGCCCCGTCGGCCAAAAAGCCAGAAGATCCGGCCGCAAAAGTGGCCGCCGTCGAGTTTCCCGACCTGAAACTGCAGGGCATCATCCGCGGCAAGAAGAAGATCTCGGTGATCGTCAACGGCAAGACCCTCTCGCTCGGCGACCGGATTGAGGGCGCGTTCCTGCTGAAGATCGACCAGGAGAGCGTCACCTTCGAGAAGGGCAGCGTGAAACGGGAGTTCTTCCTCCTACGGTGATCCAGAGCGGGAGCACGATCAGAAGCAGGCGTGCTCCCCCGGTCATCGAGAATCCTACTGCTCGTAATCCTGATCCTAATCCCTCTTTTCCCCCGTGACCCCGCCTTGCGTCATCTTCGAGGACGAACACCTGCTGGTGGTCAACAAGCCTGCTGGTTGGAACACCCACGCCCCCGCGCCCTACGCCGGCGAGGGCATCTACGACTGGCTCCGCCATCGCGAGCCGCGCTGGGCGGACCTTGCCATCATCCACCGGCTCGACAAGGAAACCAGCGGCGTCCTCGTCTTCGGCAAGACCCCGCGGGCGAACAAGGCGTTGAGCGAGCAGTTTGAGCAGCGCACCGTGACCAAGCGCTATCTCCTGCTTAGTGACCGACCCGTTCCGACCGAACCGCTCACGGTGGAGTCAGTGATGGTTCGTGCCGGCGACCACTATGTCAGCCGGCCGGCCGGAGCGGCAGGACAACACGCCGTCACCAAGTTCCAAAAGCTGGAAACCGACGCAAGGCAGCAAACCCTGGTGGCCGCCATGCCACAAACCGGCCGGACACATCAAATCCGCGTTCACGCAGCGGCGAGCGGGTTTCCGATCATTGGCGACAGCCTTTATGGGGGCGTGCCTTCCCAACGGTTGTGCCTGCATGCTGCCGAATTGGCGCTGCACCATCCGGCGACCGGAGAGAAGCTGCTGTTCACCGCGCCTCATGATTTTGCCCGCGACGCCTGTTACGCCTTGCGCGAAGCCTTGATCGAGCCAGACGGCACGAATTGCTACCGGCTTGTTCATGGTGCCGGGGATGGCGGGCGAAATCGCCATTGGCTCGTGGAACGGCTCGGTGAATACCTGCTTTGCGCAAGCGAAGCTGAGGTTGCGGAGGAGATGCAGGGCGCAATTCAGTTTTTGCTGAAGCACCTTCATCTGCGGGGCGCGTATCACAAGCACCTCGACCGCCGTGTCCGCCAGACCAACCCCACGCAGGCCTCACCGCGGCTCGTGCTCGGTGCGCCAGCCCCCGAGCGCTTCCCCGTGCGCGAGAACGGCCTCCAGTTCGAACTCAGTTTCAGCGAGGGCTACAGCTACGGCCTGTTCCTCGACCAGCGCGACAATCGGCGGCGTCTGCTTACCGGCCACATCGCTGCTGGCTTTCCCCTGCGCGCTCCGGGCGCCGCATTCCGCGTGCTGAATACTTTCGCCTACACCTGCGCCTTCTCCGTCGCGGCAGCGAAAGCGGGCGCACACACCACCAGCCTCGACCTCTCGAAGAAGTATCTGGATTGGGGCCGGCGGAACTTCGCGCTGAACGGCCTCGACCCGACGGCGCATGACTTCATCTACGGCGACGTGTTCGACTGGCTGCGGCGGCTGGCGAAGAAGGGCCGGCAGTTCGACGCTGTGCTGCTGGACCCGCCGACCTTCTCGCAGGCAAAGGAAAGCGGCGTGTTCCGCGCCGAGAAGGACTACGGGAAGCTCGTTGCGCTCGCGCTGCCGCTGCTTGCGCCGGAGGGCATCCTGTTCGCGTCCACGAACTGCGCCACCCTGCCGCCGGAGGACTTCCTCGCCACCGTGGGCGACGCGGTTCGCCAGAAGGGCCGTCGCATCGTGCAGCAGCATTACGTGCCGCAGCCGCCGGACTTCCCCATCACCCGCGATGAGCCGGCTTACTTGAAGACCGTCTGGATGCGGGTGAGTTGAGCCTCGTGCCGGCGGTTTGCGGCCGCCGGTCCCGGGGATAGCAGTTCAGAGTGGCCTCAAGCACTCCACCCGCACACGGCGATTACCAATCCCCACCGCTACCTCCCCGACAGCCAAGCCACGATGTTGCCGCGGCCAAACAGCCAGATGACGGCGGCCAGCGCGATGTAGGGGCCGTAGGGCATCCGGCTGGACCATTCACGCCGCCGGCACGCGATGAGCGTTACGCCCACCACCGAACCCAGGAAGGCGCTGGCCATCAGCGAGAACAGCACCGCCGGCCACCCCAGGAACGCGCCGATGGCGGCCATGAACTTGACATCGCCAAAGCCCATCGCCTCGCGCGGCAGCACGAGGTTGTCCGTCACGGCTTCAAGATGATGAACTGTCGCCGGGTCGAACTCATCGTTGCCCACGCGCAGGCGCGACGGCGAAAGCCGCACATCCACGTCCCGGTAGCAGCGGTCCACCATTTCCAATCGCGCGGCGCGGAACGCTACCGTGTCGCTCTTGCGGTAAAACAGCTCCTCGTAGGTTATGGGACCGGTGGGCAGCAACAGCTCGTTCTCGGTAAAGGTGATGAGCGAAGCCGCCGGCAAAGCCACCTGTTGCTGGCCAAAGAGCAGCTTGCCCAGCCGCAGGATGCCATAGACCAAGCCGCCGCCCACCGCCGCCCCAATGGCCGCATCCCGCAGCCCGTGCGCGGCCTTGGTGCCGCCGTGGATTTCCGGGAACAACCCCGACAACACCACGCCCGTGGCGATGCCGCCAATGGTGATTTCATCCGGGATGATGAAGTGCTCGAAATCTATGAACGTGGCGACCAGCAGCCCCGCCAGCAGCACGCAGTAGATGATGGGCGGCGCGAAACCCTTTGCGCCAAACCGCAGCCAGGTGGCCAGAAAGATCAGCCCCGTGAGCAGCTCGACCGCGAAGTAGCGGGGTGAAATGGGCGCGGCGCAGTTCGCGCATTTGCCCCGCAGCCACAACCACGTGACCAGCGGGATGTTGAGGTAGCCGGGGATTTGATACCGGCACTGCGGACAGTGCGACGGCGGCGTGACCACGCTCAGCCCCAGCGGCATCCGGTGGATGCACACGTTGAGAAAGCTGCCGACTATGCAGCCGAACACGAAGAACGTGACCGACCAGAAGTGGAACGGCACAGCCGCCAGCGTGGAAGGTTCAGGCTGGCCCATAAACATTCTCGCGGAGCGCGGCGCGCATGATCTCCACCGGTGCCGGCCGGCCGGTCCAGATCTCCAGTGCCTTCGCGCCCTGATAGAGCAACATGCCGAGGCCGTTCGCCGTCTTGCAGCCGGCGGCCTTCGCCGTGCTGAGCAGGGGTGTCTCGGCCGGGCGGTAAATCATGTCATAGACCGCTCCTGCCTGCCGGAGCGAAAACTGTGCTTCGTCCAGCGGGGAGGGGTCGCTTGGCTTCAGGCCGAGCGAAGTGGCGTTCATCACCAGATCCACCTTGGTTTTCGGATAACCCACGCCCACATACACCGAGGGAAACTGCCGCCGCACCTCCTCCGCCAGCGCGGTCACTTTGGCGGTGGTGCGGTTGACGAGAAAGAGCGAGGCAACGCCCTCGGCCGCCAGCTTCAAGGCGGCGGTCTGGCCTGCCCCCCCGGCTCCGAGCAGCAGCACACTGGCTCCGCGCAGCACCAAATTCAGATCTTCGTGCACGGCCGTCGCGATGGCGTCGGCATCCGTGTTGAAGCCATGCGAGCGCAGCTCCACCGGGGCATCCGTCACGAAATCACGCAGCGGCTGCCAGCCGCCGTGCGCGTGCCGCCCCTCGAAGCGCACCGTGTTCACCGCTCCCCAGCGCTTGGCCGACACATCCAGTTCATCCACGATATCCACGGCCAGGAGCTTGTGCGGGACGGTGAGGTTGAGGCCGATGAACTTCATTGCCTGCGCGCCCGCGATGGCCTCGCGCAACCGGTCGGGATGCACGTCGCAGGCGAGGTAGCGCCAGTCGAGGCCCAGCGCGGCGAGCGCGGGGTTGTGCATGGCGGGGGAGGCGGAGTGGCGGACCGGATGCCCGAAGACCGCGCAAAAGCGCGTGCTGGCGCGGAGTTCAGCCGGTGCGGACACGCGGCGGACGATAGGTGCGACGACGCGGACTTCAAAGGCGAATTTTTGCCACAAGAAGGCGCAAAGAGGCGCAAGACGGGCCTGCCATGGAATGCTTGAGATGAGCGACGGGCGGCTTTGGAGTGCGGCGAGTTCTCGCCGCTTTCCGCAGGCGACTCGTCGGCTTCGAGTTTGAGTAAAGGCCCGCACCAAGCAGCGCATCCGGCTGACGCCAGTTCGGCCGCGAGCGAACAACCGGCCGCATTGATGCCCTCCGACGGCGACGAGTCGCCTGCGGAAAGCGGTGACAAGTCACCGCACTCCACCGCACCGATGGCGGCAACGCCCGCGTCTCTCTGGGCTGGACTGGAAAGTCTGCCCGCAATAGAACCGCAGCGAACAATCAAGCCGCAGGAACTCCGTTCAGTAACAAGCTAGGCCGCACATGATCGCTGTGCCTTCAGACCGTCAAACATTCGTTCATGAGTTCAGCGGGGCGAGTCTTCGATACAGCATCTACTGCGGCGTTTTTGGGGCTTGTGCTGTGCTGTTTGCGTTTCTTGGATGGGTGCCGGCCGGCGGTGGCGAGCGGGATGGAGTAGCCCTCTTAACCGTCATCGGTGTCAGTTTCCTTCTTTTTGGGTTGTCTGCGGTGGGATTGAAGCGCGTGGTGTCTCTGTCTCCCGAGACCCGGAGGTGCGCTGAGTTTGTCAGCTTCCTCGGTTTCTTGGTTTATCGCCGGTCTATTGATTTTGAGGCTCTGCGTTGCATCGAGACTAGAAGCACTGGCTTCGAGAGTAGCGACAAGCGGCTCCACCAAGTCGGTATTCGCCCATCACGGGGATCTGTTGTTTGGTTACGGGATTTCATGGCTGATTCAGGCAACCTGCCTGAGGATGCAGAGAAATTCATCGCTGGGCTGACCGAGATTACAGGTCTTCGCAAACGAGATGGGGCATAGTTGAACCAGACTGAAAACTCGTGAAGTTTAAGCACGCCAAACAGCCCGACAAACAAGAGCGCCCGTCATTGCCGTTCTGGGCCGCCGACTGCTCGGTGTGGTCGCTTGCTTCAACCACG